>CAZHQX010000119.1:0-4905 GCA_964534195.1 uncultured Oscillospiraceae bacterium | reverse complement strand
TTGCCTGCGGTTGCCTGCGGTTGCCTACGGTTGCCCGCGTTTGACTACGGGAGTCTGCGTTTGAGGCCACAACTGCTGCTGTTTTGTTATTTTAGACATAATATAAAAATTTTACATAAAAAATATTAAAAAGTGTATTGACTTATTTCCGTGCGGTTTGTATTATAAGCACATCGAGCTAGCAAGATGAGTGAGCAAAGTTGTTTATAATGACAAGTTAATTGCTAATGTTTTCTCTATGTATACTAATCTGAATTTGTTTTCCTGCAGTTAATTTAATAGTTGCTGCTAAAAAGTTTTACATGATGAAAGGGA
The DNA here is from genome assembly GCA_964534195.1 of uncultured Oscillospiraceae bacterium. Taxonomy (GTDB): domain Bacteria; phylum Bacillota; class Clostridia; order Saccharofermentanales; family UBA5734; genus JAAYFZ01. Next base: position 4,590 of record CAZHQX010000119.1, on the reverse strand, counting down.
GGAACAAAAATGAAGAAGTTTAGAATTCTGTCACTGGTTATGGCTGTCGTGATGGTATTTGGTCTGTTGACCGCTTGCGGAGGAACAGAAAGTACCACCACAACAACCGCTGCGCCTGCCGAGACGACCGCTGCGCCAGAGACAACAACCGCTGCACCTGATGAAACTACTGATGGCGGAGATGAGGGTGGATCAAATTTGATCGCTATCATAACACCATCGCATTCCAATCCATATTTTAAGACTGTAGCGGATGCTGCTTCTGATAAAGCTGCTGAGCTTGGTTATGAAGTTATCAGCATGCAGCATGACGATGACCCGGTTAAGCAAAATGAGATGTTTGACACCGCGATTGCTCGTGGTGCTGCAGCTATTGTTTGTGATAATGCAGGTGCTGACGCTTCTGTAGCTCCTATCCAGAGAGCTCTCGATGCTGGCATACCAACATTCTTGGTTGATCGCGAGATAAACGTAACCGGTGTTGCGGCAGCACAGATAGTTTCAAACAATTATCAGGGATCACAGCTGGTTGCCGAGGAGTTTGTAAGTGTACTTGGTGAAGAAGGTGGATATGTTGAGCTGCTCGGACTTGAATCCGATACAAACGCTGGCGTACGTTCACAGGGCTTCCATGAAGTGCTTGATCAGTACGAAGGTTTAGAAATGGTTGAACAGCAAAGTGCCAGCTGGAGCCAGACTGAAGCTTTCGAAATAATGGAATCAATAATTCAGTCTAAAAAAGGTGAGTTCCAGGGTGTTATCTGTGGTAATGACACAATGGCCATGGGTGCAATGGAAGCTCTTCTGAAAGCTGGTCTCAATGATGTTATAGTTGTTGGTTTTGACGGAAGCAACGATGTAAGGGATTCAATAATCCGTGATGAAATTAAAGCTACTGCGCTGCAGCCGATAGCTGAAATCTCCAAGATGGCTGTCGAGCAGGCTGATAAGCTGATCAAGACCGGTTCAACTGGTGTTGATGAAAAACAGTTAATGGATTGTGTTCTTATTACAAAAGATAATGCAGAGAGTCTTGATAATTTTATGCTGAAATAATTGCCAAATAACTAAGCTAGATATGTTTGAATGTGAGAATCACCGATCGTATATACGCAAGTACCACGAAGCCGCGGATTTTAGTGGCTGGTTGAAATTACGAGCAAGTGTCTGCGACGGTGGTTCTCATTTATTCTGTGAAGCAGGATGGTATAAATATGAAAGCTCATACTAGAATTAGGCGATGTGCTCTGGTAATCATTACTTTTTGCTTATTCATTCCGGTTTTAAACGGATGTGTCGTTGTAAGACACTCTGACTTGGAGGCTGAAGGGCCTGCCGGAGATCAGCTCAAATATAGTGCAGAGGCTTATCGTGAAGAAAACTGGGATAAGGTCGTTAAAAATATTACGGATAGATCATCCGATGCGGTTGAGGTATTATCTGCGGTTAAGAATGATGCTGATACCGCAGGTGAGAAATATGGCCGCAGAGCTCAGCAAGCCGGAAGTGCCTGGAATTTTGGCATTACCGGGAGCGCCAAAATTTTGGAAGTAAATACGGAGCTCAAAGCGGGGACAGTGTTGCTTGATCTTGAACCATATGATGGAGAAGCTGATCTGACAATGCAGGTCGGTCCAGTTTTTAGAACTAACACGCTAAGAGATTTTACTGATTTCATCAAATTTGATGATTTCTCGAACCAAGTTGAATATGCGAATTTGACTGGAGCATTCAACAAGGCTGTTTCGGAAACAGTTCTTAATGGAATTGAATGGGAAGCCGGTGCAGAATTTGGTTTTGTTGGTGCGTTTACCTGGCAGAACAATAGTGAGCCTGAAAAAATTCAGATGATACCGGTACAGCTAAATGAGGCGGGTGGTTGAATATGAGTAATTCTCCTGAAGTGGTGATCCGTGCGAAAAATATTGTTAAGGTCTATCCGGGAACCACGGCATTAAAGAATGTTGATTTTGAGGTTTATGCCGGCAAAGTAAATGTGCTTATAGGTGAAAATGGAGCAGGCAAGTCAACCTTGATGAAAATTCTGGCAGGTATAGAACAACCAACAGAGGGTACCATTGAGGTAGATGGCAATGCTGTTAGCTTCCATAATACAAGGGAAGCCTCTGAAAATGGTATTGGCATAATTCATCAGGAGCTTAATCTGTTCAATAATATGACCGTTGTTGAAAACATGTTTGTCGGTAAAGAGATAAGCAAGGGTTTGAGTATCGATAGAAAAAAGCAAATTAAGATAGCTCGTGAGGCACTTGAGAAAATGAAGCTTTTTGTTGATCCTCAAGAAAACATGCAGAACCTCAGGGTAGGACAACAACAAATTATAGAAATCACAAAAACAATGCTCCAGCGTGAGCTGAGAGTATTGATTATGGACGAACCGACATCCTCGTTAAGCAATGCTGAAGTTGAAATTCTATTCGATCTGATTTCTGAGCTGAAAAGGCAGAATATCGCGATCATTTACATATCACATAGACTCGAAGAAATCATAAGAATCGGCGATTATGTAACTATTTTGCGAGATGGCAGCAGAGTCGCTGATGACAAGGTTGAAAATATTGATGTTGGTTGGATAGTCAGACAGATGGTAGGCGATACATCAATAGACGTTGAGAAGATTCCATATACTGGTGATAAACAGGAAGTCCTGCGTGTAGAGAATCTGGCATTACCTAAAATGGGTGGTGGTTACATCGTAGATCATATAGATTTTACTGTACACAAAGGTGAAGTTCTGGGCATATATGGACTCATGGGTGCAGGCCGGACAGAAGCAATGGAATGTATCATGGGTCTACATCCTGAGAGTAGTGGAAACATATATCTTCACGGTCAAAAACTTCCAGGCAAAGGTGTCGGCATCAGAATCGCTCAAGGCTTAACGCTGGTCCCTGAAGATAGGCAGTCCGGCGGCCTCGTACAGACAATGACAGTTGAAGACAATCTGGTGCTGACAGGTGCCAGAAAGTATACAAAATATGGCAGGCTGCGCAGAAAATCAATGTCAGCAGATGTAAATAGGATTGTACAGGATTTGTTTATTAAGGTTTCAAATGTTAAGAACCTCATCACAAGCTTGTCTGGTGGTAATCAACAAAAAGTTGTAATAGGTAAATCAATACTCTCTGAACCGCAGGTGATTCTGTTGGATGAACCATCAAGAGGTATTGATGTAGGTGCCAAGGCTGACGTCTTCAGGATTATGAGAAGATTTGCCGCAGGTGGCATGGGTATTGTCTTTGTTGGTTCAGAGCTAAAAGAAATCATTGCTGTTTGCGATCGTGTCATTGTTATGTCAGAAGGTAAACTCACAGCCGAATTCTCCGGCGGTGAAATCAGTGAGGAAGCTTTGATAATAGCATCGACTGCCGGTAAGAAGAATCGGACAGCTTGACGAGTAAAATACAGAATGGAGAAGAAACATATGGGAAACAGTTTGGTTAAGAAACAATCCATGGGCATGCTGCTGCTCAAATCCAGAACAGCTATAGCGCTTGTTCTGCTTCTGATCTTTTTCAGTTTCGCAGCACCTAATTTTACTTCCTGGTCGAGCATTGTACTGATGGTTAAGCATGCTTCGATCTATGGGCTTTTGGCCGTTGGCATGACAATGGTGCTTCTCACAGGCGGAATTGATCTGTCTGTTGGTTCTATGGTTGGACTTTCCGGCATGATAGCCGGTGGTTTGATCAATCAGGGTCTTGTGCTCAACTCTCTTGGAATGACCGTCTATTTCAGTATTCCAATGATTATACTGATCGTTACTGTTATGTGTGTACTGATTGGATTAGTGAATGCGGTCCTGATAAGCTATCTCAAAGTACCACCTTTCATAGCAACTTTGGGAACACAACAGATATGCAGAGGATTCGCTATGTTGAGAAACGGGGGAGCTACTTTCCCTAATCTGATTGGCAAAGAAGAATTAGGCAATCAGGGTTTTGACTGGCTTGGATCAAAAACAGTTCCTGCAATCGACATGCCTGTATCAATTTTTATTTTCTTTGGCATTGCCATTATCGCCTGGTACATAATTAAGAAGACGTCTTTGGGTATGCGAATCTACGCGGTCGGTGGAAATGAAAAGGCCGCAAGATTATCAGGTGTAAGAACAGATCGAATTAAGCTTTTTGTTTATATGTTTGGTGGTTTGTGCTGTGCCCTTTGTGGTCTGATTGTTACTTCTCAGCTTAGAGCAGCACATCCTGCGACAGGTGACGGTTACGAAATGAACGCGATATCATCAGCCGTCCTAGGTGGTACATCACTGTCAGGTGGTATTGGCTCGATTGGTGGCACAATAATCGGTATGATGGTAATAACTGTTCTTAATGACGGTATGGTCATGATGGGTGTTTCTCAGTTCTGGCAGATGGTAATTAAGGGTACAGTTGTAGTTCTGGCTGTTATCATTGATCAGATGCAGGGTGAGATGCAGAAGAAAATTGCCTTGCAGCAAAGAAATGCAGCATAAATAAATATAGTAAGTTATGATCCAGTCAATTGACTAAGCGGTCATTTGGCGCAGGAGGTAAAAATGTCTAAAAAGAATTATAGAAAAATAGCGGC
>CAZHQX010000118.1:2702-4916 GCA_964534195.1 uncultured Oscillospiraceae bacterium | reverse complement strand
GGTTTGCCGATCCCGCTTAAGCATGTCTGTAATAGCGCAGCGACTATGCGATTTCCAGAGATGCATCTGGATATGATCCGGCCGGGTTTGATTCTCTATGGCATGGTGCCGCCTGGCTGCCCCGATGCCTGGCAAGATCTTGTGCCTGCAATGACACTGAAGGCCAACATTGTTCATCACAAGCATGTGCCAACAGGTACCAGTATAAGCTATGGCAGGCATTTTATTGCCAGACGTCCCAGTCATATCATTACGGTACCGATTGGCTACGCTGATGGCTATTCCAGAAATCTCGGCGGCAAAGCCAGCCTGCTGCTCAGAGGTCAGAGAGCTCCTATTATCGGCAATATTTGCATGGATACTTGTATGGCGGATATTACAGATTTGACAGATAACGTAGAAGTCAAAACAGGCGAAGAGGTAGTCTTGTTTGGCAAGCAATCATATAGTGATCAACATTATGAGTTGTCTGTAGATGAGTTGGCAAACTGGCTTGGAACGATCAATTATGAGGTAACCTGCATTATCGGCAAACGAGTACCTCGCGTGTATATCAAGGATAATCAGCTTGAAGATATCAGAAACTATTTGATTTGAAATTATCAAGCGCTTGCTAATATAGAAACTTCGGTATATAATGGCCATGATAATTTTATAGTTGTTTCCGGGGCAGGGTGTGATTCCCTACCGGCGGTAAGCTCACAAGAGTAAGCCCGCGAACCTCGTTAAGAGGCTGACAAGGTGAAAATCCTTGGCCGACAGTATAGTCTGGATGAGAGGAAACAGTAAACCAGTGTAGGTCTGCTGATGCCCCCGTGTGATATGCATGGGGGTATTTTGATTTCAGAGATCAACGACTGCCCCGGAATGCAGAAAGAAGGTAGAAAATGTTCAATTCAAAACTTAAGTCAGAAAACAACTCTGTAACCGGAAGCCGCAACATAGCAAGATGGGTGGCAAAAACAGGGATTTTAGCAGCTGTAGCTATTTTGCTGATGTTCTTCGAAATGACGATCCCATTGATGCCTGCATTCCTGAAATTTGATTTTAGTGAAATAGCAGTACTGTTGGCAGCTTTTACACTGGGACCTTGGACGGCGGTACTTGTTGAATTTATAAAAAATCTTGCTCATTTACCTTCGACAGGTACGAGCGGAGTTGGCGAACTTGCAAACTTCCTGGTAGGTTCATCATTTGTTCTTACAGCAGGATTATATTATCGTTGGCACAAAAATCGTAAAGGTGCATTTGTTGCGATGGGGCTTGGTACACTTGTAATGACAGTTGTAGCCAGTTTTTTGAACTATTTCTTCTTAATACCTTTCTATGTGACTGTTCTTAGTTTGCCAATGGATACAATTATCGAGTGGAGTAGAATGGCCGGTAACAAAATGGTTACAGACTTAAATACGCTTATTATGTTCGTCTTTGTTCCCTTCAATATTTTCAAGGGCATCGTAATATCGGCAATAGTGGCTCTTCTATATAAGCGGTTAAGTCCGCTGCTGCATAAATGAGCCGCAAGCCAGATCCATTTGAGAACGATCCGTTCCCTAGAGCTCTGATTGTCTGGGGCTTGCCCTTGGGCTTACTGGCAGCGGCGATATTGCTTTATTTCCGTGATCCTGGTACTGAAGGCCTGATACCATGTGCCTTCTACCAGATGACGGGTATCTATTGTACCGGATGTGGAACCACCAGAGCGTTTCATGCTCTGTTGCACGGACGGATACTTGATGCCCTTAGCCATAACATTTTTATGATGACCTGGATCTGGCTCGTAATTTATACGCTCCTCGCATATTGGCTTAAGCGCTTGCTGCGCAGACAAATTCTGCCGCCGATCCGCGATTGGCGTTGGCTTATAGCAGCGGTTTTATTTACCGCCTTGGTTTTCCTTGTTTTGCGTAATATCAGAGTCTGGCCATTCACATGGCTGGCGCCATAGCTCAAGTATTCACTGTATCTGGATATTGACATCTTCATGATTGCGCCACTTGCTCTGCTCTGCTAAACTGAACTGAGTTAAGAGCATCAAGAGGAGGATACCGCGTATGCCTGATCCATATTTGCGTGATGATTTCGATCCTGCACAAAACGCCAGTCACAGGTCAAACACCTATAGTGGCAGTAATGGCACGTCAGCACCACAACAGCCATACCGTGACAGCACAGGGTATTATGAGCAAACGAATAATTATGCTCAACCTGGCA
>CAZHQX010000118.1:0-2602 GCA_964534195.1 uncultured Oscillospiraceae bacterium | reverse complement strand
CAGGGTATTATGAGCAAACGAATAATTATGCTCAACCTGGCACTTATGCTCAACCGGCCGGCTACAGTTATGCAGCACGTCCATCGGTAGCACCCATGGTCGTACTTGCTGTTATCAACATGCTCTGCTGTGCCTTCGGTGTTGGCTTTATACTTGGACTAGCTGCTTTGGTACTTGCTCTGATCGCGGCCAATGAGGATAATATTGCGGTTGCCGCTGAGAGGCTTAAGGCTGCCAAGGTCGTCAATATTGTCGGCGTGGTCTTATCTGCGCTTCAAATCATTTTAATAATCATTTCGCTCATTTTCTTTGTTTCTGTTGGCTCATTTACCAGACGATCATATTATGAGTCAGAATACCCTTTTAACCGCGAGTATAACAATTCTGAGGATTTTTTCGATGATTTCGATGATTATTTCAACGATTTTGAAATAAACTGAATAAAACAAAGCAAACAATAAGGCCTGCTGACCAGATCGATCAGCGGGCTTTTTCATGCTTATGTATCTATTGGCTGAAGCACCTTGAAAAACAACCCTCTCGTATAGCCGCGATTATTCTCGCTTGAGAGCAATTTAAAATCTCTACTCTGGTAAAAGTCGACAAGCCGCTGATTGCTCAGTGCTGTGTATAGCAGAACATTTTTTATGCCCTTATCTTCCAGATAAGACTCTGCCGCCTGATAAAGCAGTCGTCCTGCCCCTGCGGCCTGCAGCTCCGGCATAACAGCGAAACGACTGAACCAGGCAGTCTCAGAAGGATCCAAGCTCTGACAAGAATCAGGAAGCTCGTCGCTTGCAGGTAGTATTAAGCGAACAGTGCCAACTATGCCGTCTCTGTTTTCAGCAATCATTACATAATGGTTCCGGATACTGGCTGTAATATCTTCCAGGCTCTCTTCGAGTGATTCAAGCCGGCCGTTGATGCCTGAATTACGAGCATAAACAGTCATGGCTCTTCGTATCAGAGCCATGACCGCAGCTGCGTCTTCAATATTCGCTTTTCTTATTAAGAGATCAGTATTAATCAAGTTTAGGATCTCACATTCAATTAAGATGGTTTTAGATCTGACAGTCAGGAGCCAGAAGTCTGACCATGACTGCTTTTTGCGCATGGAGTCTGTTCTCTGCTTCGTCAAAAATGACAGACTGTGGTCCTTCGAGTACTTCCTCTGTTACTTCCAGGCCGCGGTAGGCAGGCAGACAGTGCATAAATATCGCTTCGTTGTCAGCCAGGGACATCAGCTCGCTATTGACCTGATAATCAGTAAATATTTTTATTCTTGAGGCCTTCTCAGCTTCCTGACCCATGCTGACCCAGGTATCTGTATAAATAACATCAGCACCACTGACCGCTTCCTTGGCATCAGTAGTTATTATAACTTTGCTGCCTTGAGCGGCTGCGTTCTTCCTGGCCTGCTCGATGCAAACAGCATCACAGCCATAATCAGCAGGCGTCGCAATAGCTATGTCCATTCCACAGAGCGAAGCAGCCTGCAGCAGAGAGTTGGCCATGTTGTTGCCATCGCCAAGATAAGCCATCTTAAGTCCCTTGAGACTGCCTTTATGCTCTCTGATCGTCATCAGATCAGTAAGTGCCTGACATGGATGCATAAGATCGGTAAGACCGTTAATGATGGGGATGCTGCCATAAGCTGCCAAGTCAAGAACGTCCTGATGATCGAAGGTTCTGATCATGATGCCGTCGAGATAACGTGACATAACTCTGGCTGTATCGGCTACAGTTTCGCCGCGGCCCAGCTGTATATCCTGGCTGCTCAAGAACAGCGCATGTCCACCAAGCTGATACATACCCACCTCGAAGGAAACACGGGTTCTGGTAGATGATTTCGCAAAAATCATACCAAGTGTTTTCCCGGCAAGGACCTTATGTTCTATTCCAGCCTTGTTTTGCTGCTTAAGCTTATCTGCCAGATCAAGCAGATCTAAAATCTCATCATGAGTAATATCATTGATATCTATAAAATGCTTCATTCAAATATCCTCCTGAATGCTCTTAACAAATTGATCAAAAAACAAATCAAGCTCTTCCTCGGTAATAGTTAATGGTGGAAGAAGACGGATGGTGCTTGCACCAACAGCTCCAACCAGAAAACCGCGATCAAACATTTTATGCTTAAGCTCCTGAGCCATAGGGATCGACAGCTCGACGCCGATCATCAAACCCTTGCCTCTAAGTTCCTTGATCTTACTATTTGTTTCAGAGACCTCGCGCAGCTTATTGATCAGATCACGTCCTAGCTGGGCGGCCCGTCTGACCAGACTCTCATTATCATATATTGAGAGTACCGCCAAAGATGCTGCGCAGGCTAGAGGGTTGCCGCCAAAAGTGCTTCCGTGGTCACCCGGTGTGAAGCCTGTAGATGTATCCTCGTTCGCGATCAGAGCACCGATCGGAACTCCGCCGGCCAAGCCTTTTGCCAGTGTGACTATGTCTGGTTTCAGACCATATCCTTCAAAAGCGAAAAAGCTGCCGGTCCGGCCCATGCCTGTCTGGATCTCATCTATTAGCAAACGCGCACCTGTTTTCTGACAGAGCTCGGCTGCCAGCGAGGCGAACTCCTGACTGGCAGGTCTGACAC
>CAZHQX010000117.1:0-4922 GCA_964534195.1 uncultured Oscillospiraceae bacterium | reverse complement strand
CCTTCACAATTTTACTGTGATTTGAACTTGATGTCAATACTTCAAGTCAAGTATAATTGGCTGTAAAAGAAGAGGACAGAGAATCTGAAAACAAATTGGAGATGATGATTATGAGCTATGCGGATACGGTTTTTATAGATAACTGCCGATATATTCTTGAGAATGGACACGATCAGACAGGGGAGGACGTCAGGCCCAGGTGGGAGGATGGCACGCCTGCCTATACCAGGAAGGCGTTTGCGCTCGTGAACAGGTATGACCTGGCTGAAGAGTTTCCAATCATTACACTGCGTCATCAGAATTTCAGAGCGGCCGTAGATGAGCTTCTCTGGATTTGGCAGAGGAAATCAAATCGTATTTCTGAGCTTAATAGTCATATCTGGGATCAGTGGGCCGACGAAGAGGGAACGATCGGTAAGGCCTATGGCTATCAGCTGGCGCAGAAGCATCAGTATCCTGAGGGCCTTTTTGATCAGGTTGATAGAGTGATCTATGATCTTAAGAATAATCCTTCGAGCCGCAGAATTATGACGAATATTTACAATCACGCTGATCTTCATGCTATGCAGCTTTATCCATGTGCCTATAGTATGACCTTCAATGTCAGTGGCAATAAGCTTAACGCGATTTTGAATCAGCGGTCACAGGATATGCTGGTGGCAAATGGTTGGAATGTCATGCAATATGCGGTATTGGTGCATATGCTTGCTCAGGTCAGCGGATTGGTGCCCGGCGAGTTTGTACACATGATCGCAGATGCTCATATATATGACCGCCACATACCTCTGGTGGAGGAGCTGATGGTAAGACAGAGCTTCGCTGCTCCAAAGCTTATTATTGACGAAAATATCAAGGATTTTTATGATTTCACAGTTGATAGCTTTGAGCTAGTCAATTATCAAAACAGCGGTAAGATCGGTAAGATCCCGGTTGCTGTATAAGAAGGGGAAAATAATGAATTTGATTGCGGCTGTTGACAGAAAATGGGCTATTGGCAGGCAAGATGAGCTGCTATTCAGAATAAGAACGGATCTGCGAAGATTTAAAGAAATCACGCAGGGCAATATTGTTATCTGTGGCAGAAGAACTGTACAGACTTTTCCCGGCGGCAAGCCGCTTGCAGGCAGGATCAATTTGATTATGAGCCGTCAGACTGAGCTTGAGATCGAGAACGCAATTATGTGCAGGGATAAGGATTCGCTTTTCACAGAGCTTAAGAGGCTATGCTCAGAGGGATACGACAGCTCGCAAATTTTTGCAATAGGGGGGTCCAGCGTTTATCGACTCCTACTGCCATATTGCAGCCGAGCAATTATAACATATATACATGCTTCCGTTGAGGATGCCGACTGCCACTTGCCCGATCTAGATGATCTGTCTGATTGGAGCCTGCAGGAAACCAGTGAAATAATGTATGAAAATGGCATTGAATTTGAATACAGAACTTATATTAATTCTGACCCGAAAACCTGGCAAATCTGATTTTCAGCCTGTTGCTGGTTTTTCTGGTCGCATGAGATGGGATAAGGTGACTTGCCATGATTGCAGTTGATCATTCTGATATTTGTGTTGATAGCAGATATGAGCTCAGGCTCGAGCCGCTGCGTAAGATGGATATCAATGATCTGAAATCATCAATTGGATCAGCGGAAGCAACGATTTGGTTTGATAAGATCAAGAGTGCAAGAGTCGGTTCAGATTCTTTGTTTGATTGCGCATGGAAGATCGTAACCTTTCGTGGAACAGAAGCATTGATATGGATCATGCAAGATGACTTTTGCCGGTATAATTATTGTGTTCGAATCGTTCCGCTGCAGAAATCTGATTTTGAGATAGATTTCTGGCTGGAGCTTATCAGTGTCGTGCATACAAGCAGACAAGATGCAGTCAGCATTAGTTGGTTCCTCGGCCCCGATCAGACAAATGCTCATGAGGCGCTTACCCGCTGGAATTATCGTTTTGTCGCCTGTTTGAGAGCGCAAATGCCTGAACCCTTAACTACACGTCGCAGTGATGTTTGGCTCTATCGAACTGATGCGCTGCTCAGACCTGATCTCGGCGTGAGCTTCGTTGCTTTTAAATTTGGCTGGCTGGCAATAAGCGGAAGCATCCGCGGTATCAGAAAAATTGATTTTGTCAGGACAGGAAGCAGAATTGCTGATACTATTATGGCTATGTACGCACAATACTCTGGCTTACTTGATGAGAATGGCGCAGTAATTAGTCCTGATGATGCAGATATCCTGGCAAAAGTCCTGGAAATTCAGCTGCCGCAGCCTGTCGTTATTGCTTCAGAGCAATTAACGGAGTATCTTGGAGGCAAGCGCAGGGATTTTGAACTGGAGCTGGAGCGTGAGCATTATAGTTCTTTTCAGAGGCGTGTCTGGGCTGAAATCTGCAATGTGCCATATGGTGCGACCGCCACATATGAGGATCTGGCAGTTAAACTGTCATCACCGGGACAGAAACCGCACACGCTGGCACGGGCTGTTGGAACTGCCTGTGCGTCTAATCCGTTGCCGCTGGTTGTACCATGTCACAGGATAATCGGGAAAAATGGACGATTGACTGGTTTTAACGGTGGAGTTGATATTAAGGAATATCTGTTGAATCATGAGATGTTTGGCCTTGTTGATTAGAGGCTTGATATAGAGTAAGGAGTATAACAATATGTACAAAAGATCATCAAATGATCAGAAGAATCAGAAGAGCCATAGAGGTCAGACGAACCGGAATGGTCAAAAGCGCCAGAATGTCCAGAAGAGCCTGACTGGTACTGACAAACCGGCAAAAAGAGAGATCAGTGAGAAGATATCCATCAAGCCATCGACTTTGTTGGCTCCGGTGCCTGCTGTGCTGATTGGCTGCTGCGGCAAGCCGGATGGACAGAGACCGCAAAAGAATCTGATAACTGTAGCTTGGGCAGGGACGATCTGTTCTGATCCACCGATGCTCTCGATAGCGATCCGCAAGGAAAGATGGTCACATCAGCAGATAAAAGAGACTCGTGAGTTTACTGTTAATCTTGTTGACAAGAGTCTATTGTGGGCTGCTGATTTCTGTGGTGTCAAATCAGGCCGCGATGTTGATAAGTTCAAGGAATGCAAGCTTACCGCTGCGCCAGCAGAAGCTTTGCCGCTGGCTCCTGCTGTCGCAGAGAGTCCACTAACCTTGTCCTGCCGTTTGAGCCAGATCATTGAGTTAGGTTCACATGATCTTTTCCTGGCGAAAATCGTTGCTGTTCAGGTCGATCCTCGAATAATGAAGGGACAGAAGATTTGTCTTGATCAGGCCGAGCTCACGGCTTTTGCCCATGGCGAATACTATGCTATTGGAGAAATATTGGGATTTTTTGGATACTCGATTGCTTCATCTGATGTTCTCTATAGGCGTTTACCTAAGGAAGCAGCTGATAATATCAGCGGCAGCAAGGACCGTAGAAAAATTCGCAGCTTAGCGGTTGAGTCTGCTCCGGATACTAACAAGCCCAAATCCAAGCCAAGAACGAGGGATAGGGCCAATGGCTCAGCAGAAGCGGGAGCTAATGCGGCCAAACCAAAAAGAAGCGGTAAGTATAAGCGCTGAAAAATGATGGTTTTAGTAGTATAAGAAAAGCAGTTTGATCATTAATGATCAAACTGCTTTTCTAAAATACTGTTTGCAGATATTTAATTATACAGCCAGAACCTTCTTCAGCTTAGCGAAGCGTGGCAGTCCATCTTCGATGGCTACTTCAGATTCACCCTGGATCAGAGGCAGTGCATATTCAATAAATTTCTCGTTGACGAAGTTGCCTTCATCATTGATCCATTCGAGCGGTACCTTGCTCTCTGTATTAGCGACATCATCAAGCTTGATCAGCTTGATCTCACATTTATATTCGCTGCCTTCTGCACGCTGGAAACCTACCATGTAATCAGTCATGCCGTCAACAGCGCATCTTACAGCAGTCTGTCCAGCCAGGAATGATTCCTCAACGTCAGTTTTTGATGCCAGATGAGCGGCACAGCGCTGCATCAGTGATAGCTCGATGCCACGAACTTTGCAGCCGATTTCCTTCTTGAGGTAATTTGCCAGTACTGTAGCAGTACCGCCAAGCTGCTTGTGTCCGAAAGCGTCAACAGAGACTTCACCGACCAGTTCAGGTAGGAACTTGCCATCTTTTGTCTGTACGCCTTCTGAAACAGCTATGATTACCTTGCCTTCTTTTGCATAGACCTTCTTGACATCAGCCAGCATTTTGTCTATGTCGAAATCAACCTCTGGCAGATAGATCAGATCAGGACCATGTCCTTTATGTGCAGCAAGTGCTGCTGATGCTGTCAGCCAGCCTGCATGACGGCCCATGATCTCTATTACTGTGATCATACCTGTGTCATAAACACGTGCATCCAGATAAACTTCCATCGTTGTTGTTGCGATGTATTTCGCTGCGGAAGCGAAGCCAGGACAATGATCAGTTCCAAAAAGATCATTGTCGATCGTCTTGGGAACACCAATTACGCGGCATTCGTAACCGGACTGCTGCATGAACTTGGAGATCTTATTGCAGGTGTCCATTGAATCATTACCGCCATTATAGAAGAAATAACGAATATTATGTTTTTTGAATACCTCAAGCAGACGCTTATAATCAGTATCATCGTCCTTAAGGTCGGCGAGCTTATAGCGGCATGAACCTAGTGCCGATGAAGGTGTTGTCTTAAGAAGCTCCAGCTCTGCAGGGTCTTCCTGACCCATGTCATAGAATTTCTCGTTCAAAATACCTACGATACCATTGGCAGCACCATAAACCTTCTCAATTACACCTGTCTGACGCAGGGCCTCTGTAAATACGCCTGCTGCACTTGCATTGATTACGGAAGTAGGTCCGCCTGACTGACCGAAGATCGCATTACCAATCAGTTTGCTCATGAAATAAC
>CAZHQX010000116.1:0-4991 GCA_964534195.1 uncultured Oscillospiraceae bacterium | reverse complement strand
AAATAGGTCTGTGGTTAGCTTTTAAGCTGATATAACGACTATAGCCCGGGGAGGAAATAACATGTCAGATTTTAAAGAGGCAGCTATTAAGAAGCACAGTGAATGGCAGGGGAAGATCGAGGTCATCGCTCGTGCTCCGGTTTCAACCAGGGAGGATCTATCGATCGCTTATACTCCTGGTGTCGCAGAACCATGTCTGGAAATTTCCAAGGATGTTGATAAATCATACGAGTATACCAGACGCTGGAACATGGTAGCTGTTGTTACAGATGGAACAGCTGTCCTTGGCCTTGGTGATATTGGTCCAGAGGCAGGTATGCCTGTTATGGAAGGTAAATGTGTTTTGTTTAAGGCCTTTGGCGATGTAGATGCCTTCCCGCTTTGCATCCGTTCGAAGGATGTAGACGATATTGTCAATACCGTAACTCTTCTTGCAGGCAGCTTCGGTGGGGTCAATCTTGAGGATATTTCTGCACCTCGCTGTTTTGAGATCGAGCGTAGACTTAAGGAAACATGTGATATTCCGATCTTCCATGATGATCAGCATGGTACGGCTGTTGTTACTCTTGCCGGTATGATCAACGGTTTGCGCATAGTTGGCAAGGATCTGAAAGATTGCAGTGTTGTTGTTAATGGTGCCGGCGCTGCCGCAACTGCCATCGTCAAACTGCTTATGGCTACAGGTCTTACCGATGTAGTTCTTTGTGACCGCAGCGGTGCTATCTATGAGGGACGTGATAATTTAAATGAGGCCAAGGTTGAGCTTGCAGAGCTGACAAATCGCAAAATGAAGAAGGGCAGCTTGGCAGATGTAGTTAAGGATGCTGATGTATTCATTGGAGTGTCTGCTCCTGGCTCACTAACTCAGGATATGGTAAGAAGCATGAGCAAGGACCCTGTTATATTTGCCTGTGCCAATCCTGTACCTGAGATCATGCCTGACCTGGCGGCAGAAGCTGGAGCGGCGGTTATCGCGACCGGCAGATCAGATTTCCCCAATCAGATCAACAATGTTTTGGCTTTTCCCGGTATTTTCCGTGGCGCGCTTGACGTGAGAGCCAGCGATATCAACGATGAGATGAAATTGGCGGCGGCGTACGCTATCGCGGATCTGGTAGCACAAGATGAGCTCAAGCCTGATTACATCATTCCTTCAGCTTTTGACAAGAGAGTTGGACCAGCCGTTGCAGCTGCTGTTGCTAAGGCCGCAAGAGATAGTGGTGTAGCCCGAATTTAAAATCATTTTTTCTTGATTCGCGGAACCAGGCTGAGCATTCAGTCTGGTTCTTGCTGATTTTGCCAGCAGAGCTTGAATTATGTATAATTGAGGGGTTAATGGAGGTGACTAACAGATGATCGGAAAAAGAGAAGAGATACTATATTTACTCGAACAAAATGCCAGACTTACTCATGGTGAGATCGCGGTTATGACAGGTCAGCCGGTCGAAGAGGTTGAAGCGATGATCAATGAGCTTGAGGAGCTGGATATTATTCTCGGCTACGGTGCCCTTGTAAACTGGGAGAAGACGACAGCCGCACCTGTTACAGCTCTGATAGAGGTCAATGTAACACCACAGAGAGATCGTGGTTTCGATGCTATAGCTCAGCGTGTTTACCGTTACCCAGAGGTTAAATCATGTTATTTGATGTCTGGCGGCTATGATCTTATGGTCATACTTGAGGATACGAGCTTGAAGGATGTAGCTATGTTTGTGTCTGAGAAGATCGCTCCGCTTGATTCGGTAATTTCTACCAGAACTCATTTTGTTCTACGCAAGTACAAAATGAATGGTACGGAATTTATCAAGAAGGATGAGGATGACCGGGAGGCCATTATATTATGACAAATCAAGATGACAGGCAAAATGACAACAGATTTGATATCTCTGATCTGGAGAGCTTCCTGTCGGACCGTGTTCAGTCTGTTCCACCTTCAGGAATCAGAAAGTTTTTTGATTTGGCCAATGAGATGAAGGGCCAGGTAATTTCACTGTCGATAGGTGAGCCTGATTTCGTTACACCATGGGCGATTCGTGAGGCCGGTATCTATTCGCTTGAACAGGGACATACCCACTATTCTCCGAATCAAGGATATATTGAGCTCAGAGAAGCCGTTAGCGATTATTTATCAAATGGCTATGGACTTGAGTTCGATGCCAAGAGTGAGGTAGTAATTTCTGTTGGCGGCAGTGAGGCGATCGATCTGGCTGTAAGGGCAATTGTTAATGAAGGTGATGAGGTCATTATTCCAGAGCCTTGCTTCGTTGCCTATAAGGCTTGTGTTAAGCTGGCTGGCGGTGTGCCGGTAACGATCGACTGCAAGCCTGAGAATGATTTCAAACTAACCGCTGAGCAGCTTGAGGCAGCTATTACTCCAAAAACTAAATTGCTGATGCTTGGCTATCCCAATAATCCAACCGGTGCGGTCATGAATAGAGATGAGCTGATGTCTCTGGTCGAGGTTCTCAAGGATAAACAAATTCTTGTACTATCAGATGAACTCTATGCAGAACTGACTTATGGAGATAATAAGCATCAGTCAATTATTACTTTGCCTGGTATGCGTGAGCGCAGTGTTCTGATCGGCGGTTTTTCAAAAGCGTTCGCGATGACCGGTTGGCGTATAGGCTATGCCTGTGGACCGGCGGTATTGATCGCTGCTATGAACAAAATACATCAGTATGCCATCATGTCATCGCCATCGACTGCTCAGGAAGCCGCTATGGAAGCTATGCGCAACAGCGATAAGCATGTCACGCCGATGCGTGAAGAATATGACCGCAGACGCAGGTATGTGGTAAATGCTTGCAGGGATGCAGGTCTGGAATGCTTCGAGCCCTTGGGAGCTTTTTATGTATTCCCGGATATAAGGGCCACTGGTCTGACATCAAGTCAGTTCTGTGAGAGCTTCCTACAAGAGGAAAAAGTCGCTATTGTACCAGGAAATGCTTTTGGTGAATGCGGTGAGGGTTTTGTACGAATCAGCTATGCTGCTTCGATGGAGAATATCAGAGAAGCTATGCGTAGACTAAAACTGTTTACAGGCAGGAGAATAAATAATGTTTGAATTTGAACAATACCGGCAACAGCTGGAACAAAATGCTGAGGTTCTTGGCAAGCTTAAGGAGGCTCTCCATATCAGCAGAGTACTTGATGAGGTTGCTGAGCTTGAAGCCAGGGCACAGGAGCCTGGATTCTGGGATGACGTTGAACGCGCCCAGAAAATTCAGACCAAGGTCAAGCATTTGCAGAACAAAGTAGACCGTTATGCCAGGCTTGAGCGTGAGCACGAGGATCTGGAGGTTCTTTGTGAGCTTGGCATCGAGGCTGAAGACAGCTCCCTGGTCGAGGAACTATCTGCCGGTATGGACAAATGGCAGCATGATTTTGAGAAGATGCGTCTGGAGACATTGTTTACTGGTGAATATGACGGCAGTAACGCTATTTTGACACTTCACGCCGGTGCCGGCGGAACAGAAGCCCAGGATTGGACAGAGATGCTTTATCGCATGTACACTCGCTGGGCCGAGGATCATGAGTTTACTATCAAGCTGCTTGATATCCTTGATGGAGATGAAGCGGGCCTGAAGAGCGTTTCTTTTATGGTTATAGGTGATAATGCTTACGGTTATATGAAGTCTGAAATGGGCGTACATAGGCTTGTCAGAATCTCTCCTTTTGATTCATCAGGGAGACGTCACACCTCGTTTGCCTCGTTAGAGGTTATGCCTGAGCTTGATGACTCCATTAAAATTGAGATCAGGTCGGAGGACCTGCGCGTTGATACATATAGAGCTTCAGGCGCTGGTGGTCAGCATGTTAACAAAACAGAATCTGCGATCAGATTGACACATTTGCCAACCGGAGTTGTCGTTTCCTGTCAGACTGAGAGATCACAGATTCAGAACCGCGAGACCGCTATGGGTATGCTCAAGTCCAAGCTGTTCGCTCTGGCCAGAGCCGCACAGATGGATAAAATTGAGGACCTCAAGGGCAATCAGATGGAAATCGCCTGGGGCAGCCAGATCAGATCATATGTTTTCTGCCCATATACGATGGTAAAAGACCACAGGACCGGCTATGAGCAGGTTGATGTTGATGGTGTGATGGACGGTGATCTTGATGGTTTCATCAACGCTTATCTCTCTGGCATGAAGATAGAGAAATAATTGCCATAATTTTTATTCTTAATGTCGAAACAGTCCGGCCACTGATTGACTGACTGTTGACAGCTTGCTAGTATGAAAATATTGAAGCAAACAATATGCGGAGGTTGCAAATGGCAAAAAGAGTTTTAGTTGTGATGGGAAGCGATTCTGATTTCCCAGTGATGGAGGCTTGTTTCAGAATGCTTCAGGATCTTGGATTATCCTATGAGGCAATTGTCTGCTCAGCGCATAGAACGCCTGATGCAGCGGCTGAGCTGGCCAAAACGGCACAAGATAAAGGGTTCGGCGTTATTATAGCGGCAGCCGGCCTGGCAGCACATCTGCCTGGAGTAATCGCAGCTTATACAGTATTGCCTGTAATCGGAGTACCGATCAGAGGCGGCGCACTGAATGGTCAGGACGCTCTGTACTCGATCGTACAGATGCCGGCAGGAATCCCTGTTGCCGCGGTTGCGATCGATGGGGCTGCCAATGCTGCTATTCTTGCCGCCCAGATCCTTGCAGGGGCAGATGAATCTCTGAATGAGAGACTGAAAAACTATAAGGAAAATCTGGCTGCCGCTGTCGCGGCACGCAACGAAAGGCTGCAAAGCAAGCTTAGCGAATTGCGCTGATTTGGGCTTTCGTTATCTAAAAACTGGTCATAAGCGGTATATAACTGCTTAAGATAAATAATTGAATAACAAAGGAGAACATTATGTTTCATGATGAATGCGGTGTGTTTGCCGCGCTGGATGTCAGCGGTCGCCGTATGGATGCTTCGAGACTAGCCTGGTATGGGCTGTTTGCTCTGCAGCATCGCGGTCAGGACAGTGCAGGTAT
>CAZHQX010000115.1:3102-4996 GCA_964534195.1 uncultured Oscillospiraceae bacterium | reverse complement strand
TTCGTAAACCTCGAAAAATAAAGCCGGAGCGCTGTTTTGACATAAAGGCTTTATTTACACAGCTATTCAGGCGAGGTAAAAATGCTGACAGAATTGCGTAGACTTCATGAACCACTGAATGAAATCCTTCTAAATGACTCCATCAGAATATGCTTGAAAACTATTCCCGGTTACGATAATTGGGAAGAGATGCGACTGGTCAGACGCAGATCTGATACTGATTTGCTCTTCTACATCCGTGATCTCAACGGAGAAGAATTCGCCTTGAGAATTCTAGGTGATCGCAGCTATGATTATTACTGCAGGTGTTATCATTATCAAACACAAATTGATAATGTTCTTGGAATAAAATCAGAGCTGTCAGCTGAGCTTGATTATGGTTTATGCAGAAGTGGTCAGTATGTCTACTTCGTTATGCCATGGCAGCATGATCGCAGCTTCGACAGAGTTGTTCAGCATCTGCATTTTGATGATAAGCTTAAACCGGCAGCGAGTGCTGCAGCATATATTAAGGCGGCTTCTACAATTGCGCTTCAGGATTCTATCCGTACAAGCGAAAATGTTTTGAAGTTTGCTGATAGCTATACTGCTGACAAGTGGCTTAAGCAAATCGACGATCGTGTCTCAAGGGTTCGAAGGCACCTGTCAGCCATGGGGCTGGATATTGCTGCTCTTGAGCATTTTCGTAGATTTTACAGGAAATACAGATACCTGCTGGCATCCCGAAATCTCACGATCTGTTATGAATGCTTTTCGCCGAACATGTGGTACTATCAGCAAGATGGCAGCATAAGGATTCCTTTGATTTCTGAATGGTCTTACGCCGATGAATGGTACAGCTTGAATAGACTTCTTACAGATATACACGGTGCCAGCGAGGACCTGGCTATCCTTATGATAGATTTCAGCTTCGATTTCTCCCCACCGGAAGAGTTTTTCATCTGCAGTGCCATTTATAATGTACTCAACGTTTTGGAGCAGCTGGCCTGTTGCACTGATCTGCAGAATGATGAGGCCAGGAAGCTGGTCAGCCGCCTAAGAGTTATTGATCAAATGTATTCCAAATTCACAAGTCCCGTACCAATCTGGTACAAACAATTAAATACAGCTGGCAAATGATGATCCGCCAGCTGTACTAAATCAAATAATATCAGCTAATTGAATATTCTGGCAAAAGTCGAGAGCCTCAGGCTATTGGCTCGAATTCGATCCTCTTGCCATTTGCCTGTTTCATGTTCAAGCCACGCTTGCTTAGCTCTGAATTTATACGGCTGGTTTCAGCCGGGCGCTTGATCTTAAGCGTTGTGGTCTTAATCATGTCCTGCTGATTCCAAATGAAATATTTGATTGCCTTGTATGGCGGCATCTCCTGATTAATTGACTTGATACTGTCAGATATATAACGACCAATGCCATCGTCATCTTTTGCCGTTCCCTCCGGCAGCAGATCTGGTTCCATCATCAGTCGCACACAAATATCGACAGCGCCACGACTAGAGTCCTCACCCCAAACCAGCGAATCCTTAACGCCTGGTACTTTGTTGATCAAATACTCGATCTCTTCCGGGAAAGCTTTTTTGCCATTAGTTAGAACGATCATTGATTTTTTGCGACCGGTAATAAATATGCAGCCGTTCTTATCAAGATAGCCTATATCTCCTGTTCGCAACCAACCATCAGGTGTCATGACCTCTTGAGTTGCTTCATCATTCTCGTAATAACCAAGCATGACACTTTTGCTTCTAGTCATTATTTCACCAACCGCTCCGGGCTTTTTATCATCTGTATCAATAGCAGCTTCGATGAAGGCAAGAGGGTTGCCGACACTGCCGAAGACGTTGATATGCTGGTTGCAGGCAGAGATAACAGGAGAAGTCTCTGTCAGTCCATAGCC
>CAZHQX010000115.1:0-3002 GCA_964534195.1 uncultured Oscillospiraceae bacterium | reverse complement strand
CCGTATATGAAGGCTGTTGCCTTGCCTCTTGCCGTCAGGCTGATAACCTCTGGCTCGGGCAGCTGACGATCAAGTGGTACAGATACTCCCGTCCCGTTAATTACTGCATTGTGAGATACTGCCCATAGATAACTATTGTCTCCAACGACCACAATATGCTCATCCCTGAGACCCAGACTGTGCAGCGCTGTTCCTAGTGCATTGATATCATTTGAGAACTCGCGATAGCTGTGAGTTATTTCCGGGCCCTCCGGCTCAGTGTGATAGCGATAGGCTGGCATATCCTCATAGCTATCAGCACAGTATTTTACCAGCTCCTTGAGCGTCGAGAAGGATGGCTCATCGTAGTATTTGATACCTTTTACAGTCTGCATAAATATCCCCCGTTCAATAACCAATTCAATTAGCAGCTTAATGCTTCGAAATACAAATAGTTTGATACTCAAAATATAATCATAGAATAGCATGATGCTTGGTTCTTGGCAATATTATGGGATAAATTTAGCGAAATGATGCATATGAAACAGATCGACAGCAATCTACTGTCGATCTGTGAAAACTTACCAGCCCTGTTCCTGAATCCAGGATGCGATATCCTCTAGCATTTTGCTGCGCTCTGTGACAAAACCGCCTTTTGTGTCGGGAAATGATCTGACTGCTTCTGCAAGTTCCTTGGAGTGGAATTTAACTCCATCGAATTGGCCTGTCAGTGCTGAGATAAAATCACTATCAAGTGCGTCAGAGTATATATGAGCTGAGCTGACAAGACCATTTTTGATCAATAGTCCTAATCTGATTATTCCCCAGTCAAAACGAACTTCGATCTCTGTGTCGAAGCGGATGCTCTCGCCGTATCGCCAATCCCATGAGGCAAAATGGTGCTCAAGTTCGGCGTAGCCTTGTTCGTCTATAAAATCAGAATCAACCATATGCTTGAATTCCCATTCCTGACCAGGTGCCGCGGTGCTCTCTATATAATTCGCAAAAGACTGCTCCATTGTCTGCTCTAGCTGGGCGACGGTTACGTCTGGCTTAACATCTGTCAGATTGATAACTCGAGAACGGACTGATTGTACACCTTTTGCCGCTAGTTTGGAGTTAGCAACTGTCAGGTAGCGGCCAACGCGTGCATAATCCGAATCAACAAGCAAAGTTCCATGATGAAGGCCGAAGCCTCTGGCTGTGCGGAAGGCATTACCAGAAAATTTCGCGCCTGCTGTAAGAATATCATTGCGGCCGGATCGTTCTGCTTCTATGCCGGCCGACAATACGGCAGACAATACAAGGCCAAAAGTATCGTCAAGGTTAAATTTTTTCTCCGGCAGAATGATAGAGAAATTAAGGTTGCCCAAATCATGGAAAACAGCGCCTCCACCGGTTGTCCGCCTGGCAAGTCGTCCGCCCTCTTCCTCGAGCAGTGCTGTTTTGCATTCTGCCCAGGCGTTCTGGTTACGGCCAATAACAACGGTATTCTGATTTTGCCAAAGATAGAGCACAGCAGATTCTTCGTCTGGCATATTGTGCATGAGATAATCCTCAAGGGCTAAGTTATGCCAGGGGTCATTGCTGGTTGATCGAATGATTATTGCCTGAGGCATTTTCAATTCCTCCGTACTCCTTAGTTAATCAACATATATATAATTAGTGTTTAGAGAAGTACCACTCTGGCCTGGCGGATCGCCTTCTGATGATCATCTGGCAGAGCATTATCTGTAATCAGTGTTTGGATTTGGGTTAGTCTGGCAAAGGTATATGGCATGCCGGTATTGATTTTGCTTGAGTCCATCAGCATGATGACCTGCTGTGCCTTACGAATGATCAGACGTTTAAGCTCTGCCTCGTAATAGTCGCCGCAAGTAAAACCGTTCTGGAGTGAAAAAGCACTGGCTGCCATGAAAGCGATATCGATATTGATTGATTTAACATATTCTACAGCGTTGAATCCGGACAGGGTAAGCGTATCTCGATTCAGCTGTCCGCCTGTCAGATTTACCTTGATATTACTATTCTTAATTAATTCAAGCGCGATATTGGGAGCAGGGGTTAGAACAAACAGATTATGATCAGGAAGTCTCTGTGCAAGAGACATGCAAGTTGTACCTGAATCTATATAGATCGATCTGCCGGCTGTTACAAGCTCAGCTGCCTTATCGGCGATAAGTGATTTTGCCGGCGTATTCTCCGCCTGTCTCTGTGTGTAAACTGCCTCTTTGATCATAGATAAATGCGCTATCGATTTCGCGCCGCCGCGGATCCTGATTATACGGCCCTGCCTCTCAAGTGCTTCCAGATCTCTTCTTAGAGTCATGCTCGAAACTTCCGGGAAAATCTTCTCGAGATCAGCCAATTTAACTTCACCAGAGGTCTGTATCTTCTCATTTATAGCTTCTCTTCTCTGCTGCGGCATGTGAAACCTCCAAATATAACATCTAAATATGCAATGTTAATTTTATTCAAAACTATGATATCATACACGTGAAAAGATTACAATAATATGTGTGATAACAGCGCAAATATTAATTATGAGCAAATTGATAACATTGAACAAAACGCGCAAAAGGCTTGGTATAAGGAGTTATTACGACGAGTAGAAGTTTAATGGTGTGTGTTTGCAAATGAAAAAAACGCAATGTTAAGATGGTGTTAACTTTTGCCGGTGTGCTGAAAAAATAATTAACAAAAGGTGTTAACATTTAACAGATGTGTGTTATAATCTAACATGCATAAACAAGATACGATCATTCGCATAAGAGTAAGCATATAAAAAGCAAATAAAACAGAAATCAAGCAGTAAGCATGTAGTTAGAAGGAATAAGCAAGGAGGACTTTTGTTATGAAGACCAAGGCAGTAAGACTTTACGGCAAAAATGATCTGAGGCTCGACGAGTTTGAGCTTCCTCAGATAGGTGAAGGAGAGATTCTAGCCAGGATAGTTTCAGACAGTATATGTATGTCATCCTACAAGGCAGCGATTCAAGGCTCGGACCATAAGCGTGTTCCTG
>CAZHQX010000114.1:0-5033 GCA_964534195.1 uncultured Oscillospiraceae bacterium | reverse complement strand
ATCAAATGACATGTTTCCTGTTACGTAGGACATTCATAGTGGTGTCGCGGGGCATGTTGAGACCGTAGTGAGATTATCACGCTAAACACTTGTAATACCAAGGCTTAGAGCAATTATGCTTTTAGCTTTTTTGTGTTTTGGTGTCTGAGGGAACATATTTCATTTTTTTCATGGGTAGGGATGTAAACTGTTTGGCTATATTCAGTAGTTACGCATAAACGTATAATATAATGTGAAAAGGTATGTAAAGCCTTTGGGTGTATACCTATTGACAAGGAGGAAGTACATATTTGTTATCGAAGACATCCTTGATTGAAAGGTAAATAATAACAATAATGTAAAATAAGTATAAGCATTCGAAAAAACAGCTAAGCTCAAACTGAACAATAAGGAGATAAACCCATGCTAGAATTGAGATTGCTCAATGATAGTGATATTCCATTGATAGAAATTTGGCTCAATGAGAAACATGTGAAAAGATGGTATGAAATACCAAATCTTGGAATTACGATCAATGACTGGATATCTGAAATTAAAGAATTCAAAGGAGAATTCCAATGGATTACATACCTCATTGTTTTGTGGCAAGATCATCCGATTGGATTATGCCTATATTATCGATGTGTGGACAGCAGCGACGAAGATTTTGGAACGCTTCCACTTATAGGCTCATATGGAATAGATTACCTAATAGGAGAAAAAACTTATCTTGGTAAAGGTTTGGGCAAAAGAATCATCACCTTGCTTGTGGATACAATATTTTCATTACAGGATGCACAGAGAGTTACTGCTGATATTGACAAAAATAACAAGGCTTCTGAAAAGGCATTATTATCATGTGGCTTTGAATCATTAGACACCGGAAGTAGCCGATATGTCATTTATAAGAGGGGTTTCGGGCCAAATTGAAGTTTTATTATAAAGTTCAAGGCCTGAAACTGCTTTAAATCAAGGCGTTCGGGGGGTGTTGGTACTTTTGCCGCCTCATAATGTCCAAGAAAACGTCCGCAACATCCCCTGATATTACAATTAACTATGGTAAATCTTTATATAAAACTGTTAGAATTAAGGAAATGTATTGTGAAATGGCAATACCCGTATTACAGAGAAACAGCATTTAAAATGAAACGGAATAGAAGGGAAAGATAATGAGCAGGATTAATGTAAAAACTGAACAGAAACGCTTCGACACAGCATCAGATTTGTACGGTTTGTTTTTTGAGGACATAAGCCGCGCTGGAGATGGTGGCTTATATCCTGAGATGCTCAGAAACAGATCGTTCGAGGATTCCCTGATCCCGGATGGCTGCACAACACCGGATTCAGGCAAGACCTTTGTTTCTCCGACTGGGTGGATCGACGAGTTCAACAATGGTGAAGGAATGACCGACTGGGTCACCAAGGGAATGATCAAACCTACACCTGTTCCTGCCTGGTACAGCGATAACTCCGAGATGGAACTCGATGATACAGATACACTGAATGTCAACCGGAGGGTGTCGCTGAAGGTCAGCTTCCGTAAGAATGGCAGCCTAAGGAATATTGGATATGCCGGAGTTCCACATGAGGAGGGCAGAAGTTATCAATTTTACATGTTTGCCAAAGCTTCAGCCAGGGTCAAGCTCGAATTATCTGTTGTAAATACAGAGTCAGTGGAGAACATAAAAACAGCAGATAGTTCGACTCGTGAGAAACTGGTGCTTTCTAATGCTTCTATTGAGGTTAACAATTCGGAATGGACCAGATATGACGCTGTTCTTACTTCTAATGCAACTACAGGAACGGCAGAGTTTATGATTACTGCTCATGATGGCGGTGATGTTGTTTTCGGGTTTATGTCGCTTATGCCTTCCGATACATTTATGAACCATGGACTCAGAAAGGATCTGGTAAGTAAGCTTAATGAGATGAAACCGGCGTTCCTAAGGTTTCCGGGAGGGTGCATAGTAGAAGGCTTCACCATGGAAACAGCCTTGTATTTTAGAAAAACAGTAGGACCGGTGTGGGAACGCCCCAGTCACTGGCTTCTGTGGCATTACCGTACGAGCAATGGACTAGGATTCCATGAGTATCTGCAGCTTTGCGAGGATCTGAACCTCCAGGCTCTATATGTTTGTAACTGCGGCATGACCTGCCAAGGCCGCGGACCATATTATTTTAATGATATAGAGATGAAGGATATCATCCAGGACACACTCGATGCCATGGAATATGCTATGGGGCCTGCCGATTCCAAGTGGGGAGGCCTACGAACACGTATGGGACATCCGGAGCCATTTCCCATTAAATATCTGGAGATTGGCAACGAGAATAGCGGCCCTGAATATGAGAGGCGGTATGAGCTGATTCGCAAAGCCGTTCTTAAGGAATACCCTGATATGCTAATCATTTCCAATGACCGCAGTGAGAGAACGAAGTGCGATATTGTTGATGATCATTATTATAATATGCCTGAGTTCTACGCTGAGCAGGTCGGCTTATATGATGATTATGACCGTACAAAGCCAGATGTTTTTGTCGGTGAGTTTGCTGTTAACCAGACATATGAGGGACAGCTTCGTTCAGCTGTCGCAGAGGCCATGTTCATGGTAGGATTCGAGCGCAATCAAGATAAAGTCAAGCTGTGCTCATATGCCCCGCTTCTTGAGCATGTACATTTTTACTCATGGTACCCAAATCTTCTGATCTATGATAATTACAGAAGCTATGGCATTCCAAGCTACTATGTATTTAAGCTGTTTGGTAAGAATCGCGGGAAGAAGGTAATTACTTCTGATGAAACGACCGGGAAGATTTATCGTGAACTTCATGGTCTTCCGATGATTACCGGTGATCTCGGTGTTAAATATAGGAATGCAAGGCTTGATGGAATCGTAGCAGAACCATATAAAAATATCTTCGGCAAGGTTGTCGATATGGATGACTGTAAAATGGTGGTCGAAGATGAAGATAATGAGATGACACGTAAAAAACCTCCATTCAAGGTTCATTCGGCAGTGGCACTTGGAAGTGATGCTGATGTTGACAAAAGAGAATATAAATTTGAAACAGAACTCTATATGGAGATAGGACAGGAAATCGGTGTAGGATTGCTTTGCGCACCTAAGCCGTTCAGCTTCTATGATCGTATGAACCCGAATCCGAGGGATCCGTGGATGCTGTTTAACCTTGAGCCTTTAAGGTGGATGTTCAAGGATGGTCAGGCTACGCTGATGCGAGGTGGATTCAGACTTGAGCCTGTTGCAGAGCCGGTCGATGTGAACGTACGGTACGGAGAATTTAATAAGGTTCATTACGAATTAAGGAGCACCGAAGTTGATCTGTATCTTAACGATGAACTGATTCAGACGGTTGAACTCCCAAATTATCCTTCCATGTGCTCTGTGTGCACTGATTCCGATGAAGAGGTTTTTATAAAAATTGTCAATTTTTCTGAAGTAGAAGATCATGTTCAAATCACTTTGGACTGTGATGTGGATTCAGAATACAGGTTGGAATATCTTACAGGAGAAGCTGACGCGGAGAACACGCTCGCGGATCCGGAGCATGTACGTGACATACAGGAGATCAGAATGGGCGCAGGCAGAGAGTTTGTATTCACTGCGGCGCCGTTATCAGTGAATGTATTGATTTTAAAGAAAAACCCTCTGCTAAAATAGAAACGATGCTTTGAAAATGAATTTGATAGATGTTTGTGGACTAATATAATTGAATTGGTTACAGATTGATGATATTGAGATCTATGATAATGCACTCTGTCAAGGAGAGGCTTCGTCACTTAATGAAATGGCTTATATTGCCTTAGACAGCGGGAAAATAGTCTCCATAGCAGGTGCTAGCTCTAATACTAAAAAACTGTGGTGGATCGGTGTCGACACCGAATTTGCTTACAGAAGAAAAGGACTAGCGTCATTGCTGGTAAACAGAGTGGCATGTGATGTAATTGAAATGGGAAGGATTCATGTCTATCCAACATGGTATGCAAACATTGCTTCACGCACAACGGCAATAAAAGCGGGATTTGTTCCCGGATTCATTGAAATAGGATCACAACAAGTTGAGCAGTAAAGCAATAATTGGTCTCATATTGCTTGAACAACTATTTGCTCCAGAACTTCACCAATCGGCCTATGAATGACCAGATCGGCTCTTTCATCAAACTGACCGGGATCTCTGTTGATCAGCACCAGATGATTTCCGTTGAACTCGTTAATCAGCCCGGCAGCTGGATAGACTACGAGAGAGGTGCCTCCAATAATTAGCATGTCCGCATGAGAAAGCGATTCTATCGACTGTCGTAGTACTTCTGAGTCAAGGCCTTCCTCATACAAAACTACATCTGGCTTGATAATGCCGCCACATGTACAGTGGGGAATTCCCGAAGATTCGAGAATAGCAGATATTCCATAACTCTTGCGGCAGTTCATGCAAAAATTGCGGTGAATACTGCCATGTAGTTCCAGAACGTTACGACTGCCTGCGGCCTGATGCAGACCATCGATGTTTTGAGTAATGACCGCAGACAAACGACCAACAGCTTCTAGTTCTGCCAGTTTAAGATGTGCGGCATTTGGTTTAGCATCGGGGTATAAAATTTTATCCCGGTAAAAGTCGAAAAACTCCTTAGGATGTCTATTAAAAAAAGTGCGACTCAGCATCGTTTCCGGTGGGAACCTGTATTTCTGTGAGTAGAGTCCATCCGCACTGCGGAAATCGGGAAGCCCGCTCTCAGTTGAAACACCAGCACCACCGAAGAAAACGATTCTCTTAGAAGCATCTATCATCGTTTGCAGTTTTTCGATCACATCATAAATGTACATATGCTTTACCACCTGAATAAAGTATATCAGATTGCTGATTCTATATGATGCATACGCTGTTTGTTATTCTGTCGTATTCCTTCTATATCTGCTAAACTATTCATGGCGATATATATTATTAGCATACGGAGAATAACAAAATGAGCAAATCATTACATCCACAAGCTGTCACAAGAGAATATTTCGACAGTATTTTGTTGGAGCAGCGTCTGA
>CAZHQX010000113.1:0-5047 GCA_964534195.1 uncultured Oscillospiraceae bacterium | reverse complement strand
CTTAAGCAAATCCGTTCCATTTACACCTAATTGTGCATCATCACTTGCAAATGGAATGTTCAGAAGATATTGCTGATCCACCTCATAGACATAGATGTATATTCCGGAGCCGATATCCTGAGTATCACCAAGAAAGGCAAGAACTTCTTCTCTTGTCATTGTTGGTAATAGCTCTCTAATTTGCTCCGATGTTACTTTTGTTGGCACATCAACGGATTCTCCATTGACTGATTGTGATGAATAGTATTCATCAACCAATGAGTTTCTTTCTCCATCTGCAAGAGTTTCTTCTGCAGAAATAATTCGTTCGGCATCCTTTATCTCTTTACGTGAGTAATTACTCAGATCTTCCACAGGGATTCCGAGGGATGTGAGATACTCAACTGCTGCATTATATCGAATGATTTCACTTGCAAATGCTGCTGTGGCAAACATTAACGAAATACAGGCAGCTGCTGCCACCCACTTTATCCAAGGATTCTTTTTCTTAACGCTGGTATGAGTTCTTGGCATGGTGTTAACCTCAACCTTTCTGTTATGAACAGAACGGTTCCGCTCCAATATTGCAGAAAGCATACGCTCATTTGCAGAATCGCTCGGTTCGATTTTGTTCCATGAAGCAATGATTTTATTGTTCTTCATTGAAATCATCACCTAACCTTTTTCTGAGGATGGCACGAGCTTCGTGCAAATAATTGCGGACTGTCGATTGCGGTTTCTTCAGGATGTCAGCTATTTCCACGCTGGTATAGCCTTCATAGTAGTACAGATAAACCACAGTTTTATATTTGTCGGGAAGTTCCATGACCACTTGGAAAATATCGTCCGTTTCGATTTTCTCCGGACTTGAAAGATCATAGAAATCCTCTATGTTCTCTCGTCTCCGCCACCAGTGCCGTAGGATATTTTTACAGATGTTCGTGGCAGTTCTGATGAGCCATGCTTTTTCGTGTTCCTCGCTTTCAAAAACGGGAACGCTCTTGATAAGCTGGAAGAATGTATCCTGAACTGCATCCTCGGTATCAGCAGGATTTTTCATGTAAGCAAAGCAGACGCGATAAACCGTTTTACTGTGGCGTGTGTAGATTTCCGCAATCTCTTTGTCCGTACGCAACAAAGATTTTGACATCTCGCCTTGCCCTCCCTTCACTACTAATACAATTGAGAACACCAAAACGTCGGAGAAAATGTATTATTTTTCCATTTCTTGAAGATATTGAGTCAGTTTTACAATTATTTCAGTGGGAACGGAATAATATACGTTCTTTACTTCTCCAAACGACGCATAACCATAATACACTGATGCGTAGCTCTCATAAACGGTTATTTCGTATTCCTCTGACTTGAACTCCCTATGTTTTAAGCGCCGATTTCCAAGAAGCCGATAAAGGATAGTAGGAATGTGCAAAGCAGGATATACATTTTCTTCAGATATCAAAGCGCTCAGTCAGCTATTCGGTACTACCTTCGATATGGGTTTAATCCAAATGCCCGCAATTGCCGCACAGATGAAGCAATGAGCAGAACAAGACATAATCCAGCCAATATCCAAGGGTACAACCATTGAACCCCCTGGAGTTCATACATGTCAGCAAAGGATAATGGTGAAATTGAGTTTGAAGATCTAGATAAATTAATCTGTGTGACGGTCAGTACTCCGCAGGCAAATATACTTGCGCCAACGAGTAGTGCAATCAAGGACTCAACAGCCCAAATAGCGGTAAAACGGGAGAGTGATAGTCCGTTCAAACGGAGAAGGACGTAATCTTGCCTTCCGGCTGTCAGCTTTCCCGAGAACACAGACATAAGTATCGTTATCGCAATAAAGAACAGCATCAGGTTTAATAGTGTCAAGAAGAATGATAAGAAGATCTGATAGCTGTGGTAATCACTCATTTGCTGCCGCAAGTTTTTCAGCGGCATGACCGGGTTCTCGACCGCCAATGCTTGTAAAGATGAATCAACAAGCGCTCCTTCAGCATCTTGACTGATGTATCCACGAACCCGAACGTATTTGGATGGCAGATCAAGAGCAAGAAAGCTTTCGTTTAGCATTGCTATGGTCAAGGAGCTCTGTGGGCCATAGACCTCATCGAACCCCCCGATTCCTTTTCTGATTATGGCACCGATTTTGATTTTTCGATGGAAAAAGCTCATATCCTTGTCTAGTTGTTCGCGCGATACTTGACCCCATATACGCTCATTGCTGAAAATTCCATACAAATCGATCATATCACCAACATGATAATCCTCATATCGCAAACTATTTGCAGTTGGCTCATTAACATAATTCATGATCGTCATACGACCATTTTCACTTTCTTTAACGATTAGCTCATAATCCGGAACAATTAGAACAAACTCTTCACCTCGGCGAATCGCTTCGATATCGATTTTACCTTCGGATATTGAAGAAGAAAAACTCAGAAGCTGATCTTCGGGATACCCTATCATTTGGCTGGGCAGCGTGAATTCAGGAACACCATAGGCTTGATCATCAACAGGTGAATAAAACAGACCAGTCCCCATATTGTCGACTCGACCGTCCTGGAGCCCATCCAAACTATCACTCCATTGGTCCGGATTACCATTAACACCGATAACAACATTGTTTATTTCTCGATAGGCATGAACATGATCCATGCCTGAGATCGCAGCCATTCGGTCAACAAAATCTTGAGTTGCGCCAAAACCATATTGATCTACAAAGAACGAGACAGGATTTTCGAGTTGTTGAACAACCTCGTAAACCGTATTTTCATCAGCATGTTGCGTAATTCCCATCTTGGTTCCATCAACTAATAATTCATAGTCATAGTTCATTGGTAGATAGATGCCATACTGACTGCTGGCTAAAGGGGACTTGCTCTGATATTTAGCATTATATTCAGCATTCAGAGTAAAAAAGCCAGCACATAATAGACAAATAGCTGCGATGCTTAAGAAACTACCTGGACTCAAAGCAATGTCCCAGAAAGCCAGCCGTAGTGTACCTTGATAGGAACGGGACTTTCGCATTTCCTTCCTGTGTTTCATCTTCATTCTTCTGTTCTTGATCCTGAATATTGTTGTAAACAGAACAGCTAAAAAACCAGTTCCTGAGCCAATGAGTAACCATTTGAGCATTGTTCTCAATTCTGGTCGATAAAGATAATTGAACGAACCGAGTTTACTGATCAAATTGAACGCAGCCCATGACAATAACAGCGTCAAGGGAACGCTCAGCAATGCTGCCAGCAGCAAAACCACAAACAGTTCGTAGATCCTTAAGCCTTGAGTTCGTTTGACGGGCATGCCAAGCAACTGGAATACCCGATGAGTTGCCGCTCGCTCTTTTAAGTAGAGTCCAAAAAACAAGAGTTCGACTATGAAAATGGCGCAAATCAATAAATAAGCATAGATATCAGGTACGCTGTAAGTACGATCTTCATCAATCATCTGGATGTTCGTATTATAGAAAAACCGATCATCGGGATTAATGCCAATCATTTGACTTTTCTCGTCTCGGACAAATAATGTTATGCGCCAAGGAGTAAATTTTTTTGTTCCATTAATCAGTTCCTTGGCCGATTGTTCTGATAGGAGAATCTGCGGTGGCATCAGTTTATTCTCAATCTGAGTTTGTCCTCGAATCCAGAGCCTGCCAAAATCGGCAATGATGCCGCAGACAATATAATCCTTGCCATATATTTCAATCTGACTGCCAAGTCCCATGCCATCGTCTTTGATTATCAACTCATCCAAGGCGCTTTTTGTCAATGATATCTCGTTTGCTTCAGTTGGCCAATGTCCATTAAGAAGACGCACACGACCGAGGCTACGAGCAACAGAATCAGCGTACCCCAAGACGATGGCTGTTCCATTGTCTTGGACTAAGCGATCAATGCCAAGAAGAATGCCCGCCTCGCGATATTGGAACCCACTCAATTGCTCTTTGGTTGCCCTTTCCCACTGGAAGGCATCTTCCGTAGGAGCAATCTCCTCGTAAAAAATGTCGGTAAAAGCTCCATAAGTTCTTTCTTTACTTTCCAAGGCAGCACTTAGATAATTGGATACAGTCGTGTAAAGTATTGCTGGTAATGAAATCATGAGTGCCAGCAGGATGATACATAGGCTTGTGAATCGTTGATGGCGAAACATTGAACGGTGACTGAGTTGAAAGTACTGTGGGCGAACACTATCTTCATGATTCGTCATCTGGTTTACCTCCCAGACCGCTGATAGAAGGAGTGCCCTCAATACGACCATCTCGGATGGAGATGAAACGGTCAGCTTGTGAGGCCAGCCGAAAATCATGTGTAACCATAATCAGAGTCTGGCCATAAGTTCTGTTCATTTCACGCATCATAGTCATGAATTGTTGGCTGTTGGCACTATCTAGATTACCTGTTGGCTCATCAGCAATAACCAGAACCGGATGCATCAGTACGGCTCGGGCAATGGCTACTCGTTGCTGTTCTCCGCCGGAAAGTTGGTCAGGATAAAAGTGCAACCTTGGTGACAAACCAAGTTGTTCAAACACCTTATCTTCGAGCGCTTTTTCCGGCCTTATACCAGCAATATTCAGGGGTAATCGGCAGTTTTCGATGACAGTCATGCTGCCCAGCAGATTATAAGCTTGAAAAATATATCCAATTTTCTGGTTGCGAAAACGAGCTAATTTTGCTTCGCTGATGTCATAAATCGAGACACCCGCGATCTCAACATTGCCTTGATCGGGTTTGTCCAAACCGGCAAGTATATTCAACAAAGTGCTTTTACCGGCACCACTGGGTCCGGTTATTGCTAGAAATTCACCCTCTTCAATTTCACAATCCACCTGATCCAGAGCCAATACCGGTGTCATTCCACTGTGGTAGAGCTTACTGAGTTGTCTGGCTATCAAGATTTTTGACATTGATATACCTCCCGAACCGGCACTTGCATCTGTGCCATATAATTAAGCGTTTTATAACCGTTAATGTGCAGGCAAGCTATGTATTTCAGTCATTTGAATAATTGGAGCCTGGAATGGCGGCAGTACAGCATCTTTTGTCGTTTCAGCTTG
>CAZHQX010000112.1:0-5112 GCA_964534195.1 uncultured Oscillospiraceae bacterium | reverse complement strand
CGCTGGGCTTGTGAGAGGGATGGCGATGTCTGCTGCATGTCCATCACTTCGAGCAGCTCACGTTGTTCGTCATGGCTGAGGAAGGATATTTCGACGGCGGGGTTGAAGGCGATTTTCTTGTCGTCGACGAGATCGAGCAGGTCGGGGGTGAGTTCGGTCAGGCGGATGTAGCGCTGGATCTGGTTGCGACTTTCACCTGTTTGCTCGGCAATCGCTTGGTCTGCACGTTTGCCTGGTAACTTCGTCCCAAGTTGGGACGAGGTTAGATCAGTCCTTAATCCTTGGTGTTTCAGTGCTTCTAGTTTCAGTTTATATGCATATGCACGTTCGCTTGGCAGAATATTTTCTCGCTGGATATTGCTGTCGACCATAATGATTGTCGATTCATCATCATCCAGATTTCTGATGATTACAGGCATGGTATCTTTGCCGGCAAGCTCGCTGGCACGTTTACGTCTGTGGCCGGCGATCAGCTCATAACCGCCATCTTCAGTAGGCCTTACGATCGCTGGAACAAGAACGCCATGCTTAGCGATACTATCCGCGGTATCCAGCATGGCTTCATCATCGATCACTTTGAATGGATGGTTCTTAAAAGGCTTCAGCTCTGTTAATGGAATGTCCATCACCTTCTCCTGCATCTGGTCCTGACGTTCTTCCTCTGTCTGAAAGATCTCATCGTAGGATGTCAGTTTTGGCTTTTTGTCGTTTGTTTTCAATCTGCAGTACCTCCCTTGTCAGATTTGTATATGCTTTTGCGACTTTTCCATATGGGTCATGGGTAAAGATACTTTTGCCAATACTTGCTGATTCAGCGGCTCTCACTGAGTGTGGTATTGTCGTATCAAAGACTTTGATATTTGAGCCATAGGTATTTCTGATCAGATCACTGATCTCTTTTGCGTTGTTTGTTCTGCCATCCACCATAGTGAGTAAAATGCCTTCAATCTTGAGATCAGGATTGATCTGTCGCTTTACTTTGTTGATCGTATGAAGCAGCTGCTCCAGGCCTTTGGCTGATAGATATTGTGCCTGGACAGGTATGATGACGCTGTTGGCAGCTGCAAGTCCGTTGATTGTCAGCATACCTAGTGACGGCATACAATCGATTAGGATGTAATCGTATGATGCCTTAACTTTATCGATATATTGCTTAAGGATCTTTTCCCGGTTCATGACATTGAAGAGTGATACTTCCAGTCCGGCCAGTTCAATATTGGCTGGAACAAAGTCGATCCCTTCTGGATGATGAAGAATTCCGTTTGATAGATCTGAGTCAATTTCCTCGATGGTGTTCTTAAGATGATCTGATAGTGTGATTGGTATGCTGTCTGGATTGGTGTGCCCCAGACTGACAGTGAGACTTCCTTGCGGATCACTGTCGATGAGTAGTACTTTCTTCCCTTGGGCAGCCAGGCTGACACCAAGGTTGAGGCAGGTCGTTGTTTTACCGACGCCACCTTTTTGGTTTGAGATTGTGATTGTTTTTGTGTACATATGTTTCCTCTCACTAAATATATAAATATTAATAGAAATTATTATCAAGTGTTATTCATTCCTACTCATTCAATCTTCACTAAATCGTTTGTTACTCTTTTTTTTAGTGGTATATTTATATTGACCAAGTAAATACTCGAATAATGTTTTTTAAACTCTTCATAAAAAGTAGTAGCAAGCAGGAGAAAAATAATGACATTAGCGGACTCATCTTTGAATTCCTACAACAAGCCTGGCGGATATATATCTAAAATTCAATTTAACGATGATTCTTCTCTTAAAATAAATGAAAATGATATTATAGTTTTCGTTGGTCCAAATAACACTGGGAAAAGTCAATCGTTAAAAGACATTTATGAATTGTGCAACTGTAAAAAGCCAACAATTATTGTAAATGATATAGAAATCACCAAAAGTGAAATCGATATATCTAGTTGGATACAAACTATTTCATCGGTGAAAGATAATGGTAATCACAAGCAATACACGGGGTTAGGTTATAGTATAAATTCATATGGTATTACTGGTTACAGAAATGAAAAATACTATGGTAGTTTACAACCTTTATTTGTAACTTATTTAGATACATTAACAAGGTTAACAATTAGTAATCCTGCAGATGCTATTACACGTAATTCTAGTAGAAAGCATCCAATTCATTTTGCTGCTATCGACCCCCGGTTCAGAAAATGGTTATCTGATAATTTCAGGAAAGCCTTTGGTGAAGATCTTATACCGAATGTATTATTTGGTGCACAGATACCCCTGTGCATAGGAAAACCCATCAAGTTTGATTCTGATTTTATTGATGAGCATGAACGTTTAGAAGCATATGCAAGCCAGCTAGATTCCTATAAGCATGTACATAATCAAGGTGATGGTATCAGGAGTTTTACTGGAATTCTACTATATTTGATGATGGACTACTTTTGCACATTCTTAATTGATGAACCTGAATCATTTTTACATCCGCCACAAGCCAATATCATGGGGCGTATTATCGGAGAAACCCTAACAAATCAGCAACAAGCCTTTATATCAACTCATAGTGAAGAAATAATTAAAGGTTTATTGGCGGTGTGTCCTGATAGAATTAAAATTGTTCGGATAACTAGAGAGAATGATGACAATAGTTTTTCAGTGCTCGAAAATGATCAGTTTGGAAAGGTATGGAATGATCCTCTGCTCAAACACTCAAATATCATGTCGAGTTTATTTCACAGAACAACAGTTCTTTGCGAAAGTGATTCTGATTGCAGAATGTACTCTATAATAGATAATCAATTGAAACTAGAAAATGAGCAGTTCTCCGAGGCATTATTCATTCATTGTGGGGGAAAGCAACGCATGGCTAAAATCGTTCGTGCATTGATGTGCCTCAATATTGAGATTAAGCTAATTGTAGATATCGATGTTTTAAACAATGAAGATACATTTCGCAATATAACAGCCGCATTTGGCATTGAATGGGAAGAGCTTTCAAGAGATTATAATATATTTATTTCAAATCTACATAGTCCTAAAGAAAACATTCAGCGCGAAGAGGTAAGAAGTCAAATAATGCACATTTTAGATCGATCCAAAAACAGAACCTTACATTCTGAAGAAATAAGTGAAATAAACAACTCATTAAGAATCATATCCAAATGGCAACCACTTAAAGCAGGTGGCAAATCAGCTATACCAAGTGGAGATGCCACGAAAGCATATAACCATATCGATGAGTTGTTGATTAGCCATGGGATATACATCGTTCCTGTTGGGGAGTTGGAAGGTTTTATAAAGGAAGTCGGTAGGCATGGGCCTGACTGGACAAACAAAGTTCTTGAGCAATATCCTGACTTAAAAAATGATGTATACAAGGATATACGAGAGTTCGTTGGTTCTATTTGCAAATAATCAAGAGACTACTTCACAATGATATTCAGCAGTGTAATTACACTCATATGTGTTTATGAAAAATGCATTATGAAATTTTGTTATATAGATAGACTTCTGATGTTGGTCTAAGGCTTAATTTGTAAAAGCTTATTGATACATGAGTATCATCTATTCATTATTCTGACTCATTTCAATTATTTACAAAAATCGAAACGAGTCGCGCTGTTGTTATTAATTCTCATCATAGGAACAATTTAACCAAAACAAAAACGCCACCCAGATGGATGACGCTTAAGTGGATCTTAGTCTCTGGCAAGCCTGTTGCCTTGTTTATTAATGATTATTCTGTTCGAAAGTCTTCAGTTATGATGGCCAACCGGTTGGCCACGGTCTTCAAATACTTTTATCCGGTTTTTCCGTTTTTACAAAAAGTCTGCCATGTTAACACCAGATTCGCCTAATATTCGAGAGTTCGCCAAAATCTCCACACACTTCTCCGCCACAAAATTAGTACCCGACAACGGGTGCTAATTTTTTTATGCTTTTCTCAGGCTAGCTTCGGTTCTTTGGAAACCCTTGATATCACTTGCTTTGAACCACTTATCGGACCCAAAAACTTGTAGTAAATAGTCACTTTTTTAGGGGTGAGTGTCGAACCCGAAACGTGTGAAACCTCTATTTTCTCTATCAATTCAAGTACTAAATCCTGATCAAGCTTGTTCATCTTAAGATATTCATATACCGCGTCCAACCATTTGCCGGCTGACTTCTCTATGGACTCGATCTGACCGAGCTTAGTTTCAACACGTTTGATGTTTTCTTTGCACTCATCGGTTTCAATCTTGTACTCGCTGCTCATCTGAGCAAACATTTCTGATGTGATGAGACCAGAAACCTTGTCCTCGTACATAGAACGTGAGATTCTGCCGATTTCCTCTATACGCAGCTTATTGCGATTGAGCTCTTTTTCCAGCTCGGATCTGGAATCAGTCCCAGACTCTCTGGCTTTCGCGATAATCTTCACTGCCATCTCAAGCCGTTTTTCTTCTGGCACATTGCCAAAGTGCTTGAGATCTTCGCGTACAGCGTTAATCAGGTAGTCTTCACGAATACTATGTGTTGTACAAGCTGTGTTGCCGCCAGTGTTATAGGTAGAACAGCGATAATCCTTACGGCCATGTCTGACTGATCCAACCAGCCTGGCGCCGCATTCCTTGCAGAAGATGATGCCTTTGAACAAGTACTTCTTGCTTCGCTTCTTATGATGATAAGCCCGTTTACGCGGACTGGTATGCATCTCTTCGGCAGCATACCACAAGGCATCATCAATCAGCGCTTCATGTGTGCCTTCTACGATGATCCACTCAGACGGATGCTTGAGGATAATCTTCTTGCTCTTAAACGACGGTGTTGTTCTTGTGCCGGAGACCATGTTGCCACGATAGATCTGATTATGTAGAATTCTGGTAATACTATTGCTGTTCCACAAGATCTTACTGGGCTCCTTTTGGCCATATGCCTTCTTAGTCAGCTTATAGTAATAAGCGGCTGGCGACAGTACTTTGTCCCTGTTCAAATCCTCGGCGATTTTTCTGGCATTACCATGTTTTACATAATCATTAAAGATACGCTTGATGATGCGTGCCGGTTCCGGGTCGATCACAAGCTTGTACTTATCCTCAGGATCTTTCATGTAGCCATGGGGCGGTCTCCCGCCCTGATGTCTACCTCTCT
>CAZHQX010000111.1:2483-5126 GCA_964534195.1 uncultured Oscillospiraceae bacterium | reverse complement strand
CTGGAGCCAGATCGTTGCCGATATCTTCGGTCGCGAAATTGAAGCTTCTGCAGCAGTTGACAGCAGCTGTTTGGGGGCTGCTATGTTGAGCGGGTATCGTACTCGTTTTGACCCTGATATTCAGATGAAAACGATAGCTCCAAATCCTGCTGATAGTAAACAATATCTCAATCTTTTTGAGCGTTATCTTCAGTATTCGCGGATGCTGACTGAGTTGATTTAGCGAGCTTCGCAGCGATAACGCTCGATATTTTCTTGCCGTCTGCTGCTTCAACAGTAAATTCATAATCTTCAAAGCATAGTTTGGGGTGTTCGTCTGGCTCTGGAATATCATCCAATTGACTGATCAAAAATCCGTTAAGCGTTTCGAAATCGTCAACAGGCAGGTCGATGTTAAGAGCTCTCTGCAGCTTGTCGAGCTCCATTGACCCCATAATTCTAAACCTATTAGCACTGATTCTAACCATTTCGCTATAATCATGGTCATACTCGTCGAAGATCTCACCGACAATTTCTTCTATCATATCTTCACTTGTAACAATTCCTGCAGTACCACCATATTCATCGATGACAATAGCTATCTGAATCTGCTTAAGCTGCATTTCTTTGAATAGCTCATCAATTCTCTTGCTTTCGGGTACAACATAAGGTTCCTTAATGATATCTGCAAGTCTAAAAGACTGGCACTTAGTTTCGTCTTCATTTTCACTATGTGTGCAAAAATAGTTGATTAGTTCTTTTGTATGTAGAATGCCGACAATATCATCCAGATCATCTTCATAAACAGGAATGCGGCTGAACTTCCATTTCTGAACGAAATCCACAACATCTTCCAGAGAAGAATCAAGAGGGAGAGCAGCCAGATTAGTTCTGTGAGTCATTATGTTTGTGACAGTTTTGTTATTGAACTCGAAGACATTGAAGATCATATTTTTTTCGTCTTCGTTAATTGCGCCTTTTTCTTCGCCGACATCAACCATCAGTCGAATTTCTTCTTCGGAGATATCATTGTCATCCTCATTCGGGTCGATGCCAAATAATCTTACAGTGAGGTCTGTCGATAGTGTAAGCAGCTTAACAAATGGATAAGTACCCTTGGCAAGATAGTACAAGGGTCTTACAACCGACATCGCTATTTTCTCGCCTCTTTTCATGGCCAGACGTTTCGGCACCAGTTCACCAAATACAAGTGTAAAATATGAAAGCAAAAGCGTTATCAAAACCATCGATATATTTTTCACAATGCCTCTTGAGATCGATATTCCAGAAGCCATGACCGCATCTGCCAAAACATCTGCGAAGCTGTCAGAAGCAAAGGCACTGGCTAAGAATCCTGCCAATGTGATACCAATTTGAATGGTGGCTAGAAACTGGCTTGGCTCGGATATCAGCTTTGACAACAAAACTGCCTTCTTGTTGCCTTTTGCCGCCATGCGCTCAAGCTTATTTACATTTGCCGACAAAAGAGCAATTTCTGATGCCGCAAAAAAAGCGTTGAGCAAAATCAGTATGACCAGAACCATGATTTGGATTAACAAAGTCGACCTCCATATTGTCAGATGCTCTTAAGGTGAGTTTCTGTTGTGATTATACAAGCAGCATTATACCAGACTCGGGAAGATGACAGATAGCATGACAAAACTATGATTTAGTTATATTGTAAGCACCGATATTGTATAATTAACATAGATAAAATATTTCCTCTTGTTAAGACATGAGCGGAGGTGCTTATATGTTCTGTGATAATTGTGGAACCAAATTAAATGACGGCGATCTCTTCTGTCCTAATTGCGGACAGAAAAATGAAGTTGCAGCATCATCTGAACAGCCGCAGGCGGCTTATGTGCCGCCTCAGAATCAGATGAACGAACCCTATTTGCCGCCTCAAGAACACCAACAGGCATCGTATGCGCCGCCGCCTTATCAGCAGACGCCTGCGCAGTATCAACAAATGCCGCCACAGCAGCCCTACGGTCAGGTTGGCTCCGCACTTACGTCTGAGACAGCTAAGAAGAAGACTGCCATAATTATTGGAATCGCAGCCGGTAGTGTGCTTCTATTAGCTTTGATC
Source organism: uncultured Oscillospiraceae bacterium (assembly GCA_964534195.1). Classification (GTDB taxonomy): domain Bacteria; phylum Bacillota; class Clostridia; order Saccharofermentanales; family UBA5734; genus JAAYFZ01. Next base: position 3,055 of record CAZHQX010000111.1, on the reverse strand, counting down.
ATTTTTCTGGCATTACATTTCTTCGGAGGTGACAAGGAAGAGGATACAGGTAAAGAAACAACTAGAAAAACAAGGGCAACAACTGAATCAATTGAATCTGGAGAAGATGTTCCTAAGCTTGGTTTAGGTGAGACAGGCGTGTTTGATGGTCTTGCTATGACTGTAGATAAGGTAACTCGTCCCAATGCGGAATTTCTCTACAGCAAACCAGATGATGGCAATGAGCATATCCTGATTTGGTATACCTTCGAGAACCAATCGGATGAGCCCCAAAAGACTCCAGTCCGAAGCAAAATATACATTGTTACAGGAGAGGATGCTTCCTCTGACAGCGGTTATGAAATGACGTCTTATGATGCTGAAGCAGAGTATTTCACGACTGATGGTGAGTATGAGCCGGCAAAAGAACTGGCGCCCGGAGAAAAAACCAGTGGCTGGCTGTTGTATCAGAAACCAAAGGCTATACCGACCATTACTATCCACTATTATTCTGAGTTTGTGAACAGACCACCGGATCTGGCGTTTAAATTTCCTATTGAGCTTGAGGAGATCGATGAAACAGATCCAACAAC
>CAZHQX010000111.1:0-2383 GCA_964534195.1 uncultured Oscillospiraceae bacterium | reverse complement strand
TATTATCAGAGGATCAAGGAGATCGAGTCAAATTATTGAGCCTGCAAATCTGCAGACAGGGAGATAAAATGTCATTAAGCGAGAGAAGGCAGGCTGAGTTCCGGCTTGGCAAATATCGAAAACTTATTGCAAATGGACAGATTGACTATAGCGGTTCTGATCCTGAATTTATTGATGATCGCATAGCTGAACTGAAAAAACACATTAATTCAAAAATCAGCGATTCAAGGCTGCAGTTCGAGCTTGGTTCCAGCAACGATAATTTCATTGATCAGCAAAAAATTGGGAAAGTGATCGAAAGCATCCTGCCGGAGGCTTTTGCCATTGTGTCTAAGGTGGTTGGAGAATGCTTCGGCTGGACTGTCTTCGAGAGTCAGCTGCTGGCTGCAGCAGCAATGCAGCGTGGCCGTGTGATTGAGCTTGATACCGGCGAGGGCAAGACGCTGGTCGCTGTTTTTGTTGCGTTTTTGCGTTATCTGGCGGGGCAGAAGGTTCATGTCCTGACTTTCAATGATTATTTGGCTGAACGCGACGCGCTTTGGATGAAGCCATTGTATGATCGCCTTGGGATGCAGTCCGCATATATTATTCAGTCGACGGAGAAGGATCAGAGGGAAAAGGCTTATGCAGCCGATGTTCTCTACATCACGGCAAAAGAAGCCGGGTTCGATTTCTTGCGTGGTTTTCTGGCCGGCCGCCCGGAGGATCTGGTTCAGCAGGGCTTCGGCTGTGCGATCGTTGATGAGGCTGATTCGATCTTGATAGATGAGGCCAGGATTCCGTTGGTGCTTGCTGAGGCTGAGAGTGGTCCCGGTGTTATGGAACCGGCCGTTTTTGCTCTGGTCAAAAGGATGCGGGCCGGTGTTCATTTTATCCACGATAGACGTGGACAGCAGGTGCTGCTGACAGAAAGTGGCCAGATCTGGCTTGAGAATTGTCTGGGAATCAGTAATCTCTACGAATCCGAAAATACAAGCTATCTGTTTCAGGTAAGGAACATGCTGCAGGCGCTGCATGTTTTGCGCAGAGACATCGATTATATCGTCCGTGATGATAAGGTTGAACTGGTCGACGAGTTTACCGGCCGGATAATCAAAGACCGACAATGGCCGGATGGTCTGCATGAAGCAGTTGAGTTGAAAGAAAGTATTACGGCGCGGGCTGGCGGCAGAATACTTAATCGGATTACGCTGCGTGATTTTCTCGGCCTATACCCATTTCTCTGTGGCATGACCGGCACTGCTGTCTCTTCAGCTCGTGAGTTCAGGCTCTTTTATGATTTAGGTGTGACCAGAATACCCCCGCATATTCCATGTGTGCGCGTTGATCAGCCTGACATAATTTTCAGTACACTTAAGCAAAAAGATGAAGCCTTGGTGGAAGAAATCAGGACAAGGCATGAAATCGGTCAACCTATTCTTATAGGCACTGCCAGTGTTGAAGAGTCAGAACGACTGGCTGAAAAGGTCAAGGCCTGCGGCCTTAACTGCTCTGTTCTTAATGCCAGACATGACAAGGTCGAAGCGGAGATCATTGCTGTCGCAGGCAAAGTAGGAGCGATCACTATTTCTACCAATATGGCCGGACGAGGTGTTGATATTGTTCTTGAGAATAAGCATGGACCAGGACTGCTGGTAATCGGCACTAACAGACATCGCAGCATCAGGATCGACCGGCAGCTGCGTGGGCGCGCTGGCAGACAAGGCGACCCTGGTGAGAGTGTTTTTTATCTCTCGCTTGAGGACGACCTGATCGAGCGATATCGAATAAGAGAGGTCTTGCCGCCGCAATTTGCCAACAGTAATGTTAATGGTCCGATCCTGGACAAGCGAGTCCATTTGGCTATGACACATACACAGCGAGTGGTAGAAGGGCAGCTTTTTCAGCAGAGACAGAATCTGCTTAGGTATGCAGTTTTGCTTGAAGAGCAGCGCCGAATCATTTATAAGCTGCATCGTGATATAGTAACAGGGGCCAAGAAGCTAAATATTTGGCAGGAGGCTGGTTTGCCAGAAGGAATTGATGAAGACTCAGCCGATATGCAGCAGGCTCAGCAGCATGCAGGCGCCATCGTTCTCAGCCGCTGCTGGGCTGACTATCTGGAATTTGTTGATCAGCTGCTTGATCATGTTTCTCTGATAAAAAACGGCCCGACAGATTCTCTGACTGTTTTTAACAGGCAGATCATCGACGCCTATACACATCTGCTCGACGATTTTGAGGAGCAGCATATCAAGTTGCTGGAAATTCTTGAGGTCAAAGATGGCAAAATTGATCTTGCTGCTGTCGGCATCGGTAGTCCGCCCTCGACCAGATCTTACCTGATCGATGACGGAAGCGATGCTCTGGACAAAATTCTTGGTATCAGTGATATGGTTGCCGC
>CAZHQX010000110.1:0-5128 GCA_964534195.1 uncultured Oscillospiraceae bacterium | reverse complement strand
CACCTGCCAGATAAACCTCTGATTTCGGGTGGCCCATACGACCGACAAAATTACGATTGGTTGTAGCTACACATCGCTCGCCGGCAGCAAGTATGCCCATGTGTCCGCCCAGACAAGGCCCACAGGTGGGAGCGCTTACCACTGCACCGGCATCAATGAAAATCTCGATCAGGCCCTCGCGCAGACATTCTCTGTAAACACGCTGCGAACCAGGTATGACGATCAGCCTCAGACCCTTGCTCACCTTGTGACCCTTGATCAGCTGAGCAGCCAGTCTCATATCCTCCATTCGTCCATTGGTACAGGAGCCAATAACTACCTGATCAATATCAACACGTTCGAAGCTGCCGATCGCTCTGGCGTTTTCTGGCAAATGCGGGAAGGCAACTGTAAGAGGCACTTGTGCCAGATCAATCTCGATCGTACGAATGTATTCTGCGTCTTCATCCGCTGCGAACGCCGTGTACTCACCACGCTCAAAGCGCTCAGGCGCAAAAACCTTCAAATAGTCGAGCGTAATTTCGTCTACCGGGAAAATACCGTTTTTGCCACCGGCCTCGATCGCCATATTACAGATCGTAAGGCGATCTGACATAGGAAGTGAAGCCACACCATCTCCGCTAAACTCCATTGACTGATAGAGGGCTCCATCAACACCAATGATGCCTATTATATGCAAAATGAGATCCTTGCCGGTAACACCGGGGTTCAATTTACCGCTGAGCCTGAAATTGATTGCCTCCGGCACTCTGAACCAGGTCTGTCCTGCAACCATGGCACAGGCCAGATCAGTACTGCCGACACCTGTGGCAAAAGCTCCAAGAGCACCATATGTGCAGGTATGAGAATCAGCACCGATAATCGCGTACCCCGGCATAACAAGACCGTTCTCAGGTAATACGACATGCTCGATGCCCATTGTAGCTTCACCCTGTTCATAGTAATGCTCAATGTCAAACCTTCTGGCAAAAGTCCTCATTCTGGCGCAATGCTCAGCGGATTTGATATCCTTGTTAGGCGTAAAATGGTCAGGCACTAGAGCTACCTTCGATTTATCAAAAACATCAGCCGCACCAGTTTCTTCAAAAACCTTGATCGCAGGTGGTGTAGTAACATCATTACCAAGTACTAAATCAAGCTTAGCCTCGATCAGCTGTCCGGCACTTACTTGCTCCAGGCCTGCATGAGCCGCTAGAATCTTCTGAGTCATTGTCATCGACATAATTTATTCCTCCCAGCCTAATTGAATTCGCATCAGTTTATATTCGAGTGAGTCTACGAGCGCCTGCCAGGATGCCTCCAGGATATCAGTAGATACACCGACAGTACGCCAGACTCTATGTCCGTCTGTTGATTCGATCAAGGTACGAACGCTCGAAGCAGTAGCATCGGCATTGAGCACACGGACCTTGAAATCAGTAAGTCTGACATCAGTCAGCTCAGGGTAGAAAACCTTCATTGCCTTCTTAAGCGCTCTGTCCATCGCATTGACCGGGCCTTCGCCTTCAGCAGCGGTCGTCTCATCAACACCATCCACCAATATCTTTATAAAAGCGTAGGCACTGTATTCGCCAGTCTGTGGCTGCTCACTTGCGATCCTGATCTTCTCAAGATTAAAAAACGGCTTGTAAAGACCAAGTTCTTTGCAGACTAGAAGCTCCTGAGACGCCTCAGCCCCCTCAAAATGATACCCCTCATGCTCCATAGCCTTGAGCTTATGCAATACGACAGCGACCTCAGGTGCGTCCTTAGCCATATCTGGTCTGATCCTTCTGATAACATCCAGAACAGCCGAACGTCCTGCGATCTCAGACATCAGAAATCTTCTTGAATTACCAACAGACTCCGGTGGCACGTGCTCAAACGTCGCCGGATTTTTCTTAACTCCATCCACGTGCATGCCGGCCTTGTGTGTAAAGGCTGATAAGCCGACATAGGGCTCACCCGTAGGGATAACTATATTAGCAATCTCAGCCATAACTCTTGCGATCGATGTCAGTTTCTCCAAACGTCCCTCCGGCAAACAGGATATATCATACTTAAGCTCAAGATTGGCGATTATTGTAGCCAGATTGGCATTACCGCAGCGTTCACCTATTCCATTTAGAGTTCCCTGAACATGATCAGCACCGGCCAATACCGCGGCGATTGAATTAGCGACTGCCATACCGGTGTCATTATGGCAATGGATTCCGATCTTCATCCCGGCAAAAGCCGAGACCATTTCAGTGGTCACTCTGGATACCTCTTCCGGCATTGTTGAACCATTTGTATCACAAAGACAAATGCATACAGCTCCGCCACGCTGTGCAGCCCGCATACACTCGATAGTGTATTCCCTATTATCACGCCATGCTTCGAAGAAGTGCTCAGCGTCAAAAATGACCTCGCGGCCCTTGGCTGTCAACCAGGCGATCGTATCCTCTATCATCAGAAGATTTTCCTTCCTGGATACACGAAGCACCTCGCGGACCTGAAGATCCCAGCACTTACCGAACACAACTATTGTTTCTGTCCCTGCAGAAAGCAGATCAGCCAGACCTGGATCATCCTGAGGCTTGATTCCCTTGCGCCTTGTACTGCCAAACGCTGCCAAGGCACGACCATAGTTCTCATTCGCGTCCTTTTGATATTTGGCGAAAAACTCGCGGTCCTTAGGATTAGAACCAGGATTGCCTGCCTCAACATACCTGATACCAAGTGCTGCTAAATTCTCCAGCACCTGGAATTTGTCATTGACAGAAAAGGATATCCCCTCCATCTGGGCTCCATCACGTAATGTCGTATCCAATATTTCGATTTTACGCTTTGCCATCGGCTGCCTCCTGTCTTATTAATGTTTCGGACTACAGTCCTTCATAGTACAAGAATACTGGCACTTAGCTATTTTCACAATGTCACAGGGACTGTTTTTTCTTAACGCTTTCTGCCGAAACTAGAGAAAAATAAGCTATATATGCTATACTTACTTCTCGCTGGGTAATTAATCGTAACCAGTGAAACCTTAATCAAAATTAGAAAAATGATGGAGTTTTTATGAGTATTCTGACACTGGAAAAAGTCAGCAAATCTTATTTCGGCACACAGGTCCTGGAGCAAATTTCATTCCAGCTTGACCGAAGTGAACGGCTGGCTCTAACTGGCAGCAATGGTACCGGCAAAACAACCTTGCTTAGATTAATAACCGGTCTTGAGCAGCCTGACAGCGGCAGAATTATCCTGCCCTCATCAGTCATACCAGGTTATCTTTCACAGCATGTTGAGGAGATCAGCAGACTGGATATGAACGCGCTGCATGATCAAGAGCTGGATCGGATGGAGAAGGAGCTTCGGGAATGCGAAGCAAGTCTGGCCCGTATATCCTCTGAGGATGGCAGCATCGATCCTGCTGAGCAATCAAGACTGTTAACACAGTATGGTCAGCTTACAGCAAGCTACGAAGCAGCCGGCGGCTATGATTTCCATCATCGAATGCAGGAAGCCTTGGATGGACTTGGCCTGGGCCGTGAAATACTGGATCGTCCGCTGCAGAGATTATCCGGCGGCGAAAGAATGCGAGTCGCGCTTGCGAGACTTCTGCTAAGATCACCTGATCTATTACTGCTCGATGAGCCGACCAACCATTTGGACGCTGAATCTATGGAGTGGCTTGAGCAGTTTTTGAACAGCTTCAAGGGAGCTGTGCTGTTTATATCACATGACAGAGCATTTATCGATAATACAGCAACGGCTGTTGCTGAGTTAAGCCAGGGCAGTATAACCATACATAACGGCAATTATACCAGCTTCGTCGAACAAGAGGCAGCCAGACAACTGACACTTGAAAGAGAAATCAAGAACCTGGCAAAAGAAGTTGAGCGACAGAAGCAGGTAACCCAGACCATGCTTTCGCATCGAAATATTTCCGGCTATCACGCTCGTGAAAGAGTAACCGCGAAGCTTGCTGCGAAATTAACAGTCATCAGAGATCAAGCTCGCAAGGAACAAAACAACCTTAATTTCCGCTTCATGCCAGGTCGTATTGATGGAGCCCCTGATAAAGAGCTGGCAAGAATAGGCAATGTCAGCTTCGGCTATAAGAAAGATGAACCATTATTCGAGCAAGTGGATTTTTCGATAAGACGAGGTCAGAGATACTGTCTATGCGGACCTAATGGTTGTGGGAAATCAACACTTCTGAAGCTGATCATGGGTAAGATAAGCAATTTCACTGGCGAAATAACCTTGTCAGAGCAGGCTACATTCGGACATATGGGACAGCATGTTGATTTCGAGAATGAGAACGCGACCATTATTGAAGCTGTGCAGAGGCAGGCTGATGAACTAGACGAGAGCAGTGTCAGAACAATGCTTGCCGGATATGGCTTCCGCGATATTGATGTTTTTAAGAAGCTCAGCGTATTGAGCGGAGGCGAACGATCGAGAGTCTACCTCTGCTGTCTGCTGCTTGAGAGGCCGGATGTGCTTTTCCTGGACGAGCCAACCAATCATCTTGACATCAATAGTCGTGAGGTACTTGAAAACGCGCTGAAAAATTATGAGGGATCGATACTTGCGGTCAGCCATGACCGCTACTTCATTGATCAGCTGGGCGGTACCGTACTTGGTTTTATTAATGCCGATGTGAGCAGCTTCGACAGCTATGAAGCATATAGACAGTATGCGCGCAGACATAACAGCAAGCAAGGCAGAAAAGCTGCAGCACTAGAAGGACCTGATGAGAGGCTAAACTCTGAAGCAGACAAGCTGAGAGCTGATAGCACAGCAAAAACTGTCAATCGTGCTCAGGAGCGTAAGCTTGAAGCATTGAAGAGACAAAGAATAAAAGAACTGGAACAGCTGATAGAGTCTCTTGAAGCTGAGAAAATCGATTTTGAAGCCAGCTTCGGCCAGGATGATTCAGCTGCCAAGTACGAAAGATATGCTGAGGTACTAGCGAAAATTGACAGCAGTTATGAAGAGTATCTTGAATTGACACAAGAATAACTGATTCATATGAAATCATTATTGAAAAAGCCGGACATAACGATCCGGCTCTTTTTTTGCTTTATCTTCTTGTATTATCTTTACAGCTTAAGGTATTATCAGCGGAATCGCCTGTTTCTTGACAGATATCTCTACAGGCAGG
>CAZHQX010000109.1:0-5203 GCA_964534195.1 uncultured Oscillospiraceae bacterium | reverse complement strand
CAGATCTGGACAGACATATTATTCGCAGACTGAGGCAGCGTAAGCAACGCAAATAGACCGTTTTACAGTCATGCTGCAGGAATGAGCAGCCTTGAAGGAGGCAAATATAATGAACAGATTCGCTAAATACCACAAACATTCATTCTGGCAAAAGCCGAGTCAGCCCGGGTTGTTCGCAAAAAGGAGCACAAGGGCCATAGCTCTCATTTTGGCTGTTCTTATTGTGGCCGGTATCAGCAGCACGGCAGAACTAATGCCCTCAGGCGTCGAAACCGGGGTTTTAGCCACCGGCAGCAACAAGATGCTTGCGGTAGCTACGTCATCAGATCAGCCGATTGGTAAAAATGAGACGGTCTATGGCATCTTGAATAACGATGGCAGCGTCGACTCTGTAGAAATCGTCAATCATGTTTATCTGCGGACAGACACTGTCGGTTCTCTTAGCTGGCAGGATTATGGAAGTTATTCTGATCTGATCAATCTGCTTGATGACAGGCAGCCTCAGACAGCGCCGCTGTCAGCTGATCAAATAAAAAGAGCCGCCGCTGAAACCGGCTTGGCACTTTCAGATTATGACGATATGCGTAGTCTAAGCTGGGATGGTCTGGATAGCTCAAACTGGCAGGACCTCTATTATCAAGGAACCAGCTCAAGTGCACTGCCTTGGACGATCAGCCTAAGCTGGAAACTCAATGGCGCTGAAGCTTCCGCCGAAGCGCTGGCAGGTGCATCAGGCAGAGTCGAGCTAAGTATAGATATTGAGCCGGCCGGCAAGGCAGACGATGTTTACCTTGATAGCTTCATGCTTCAGATATCCGTGCCGCTGGCACTTAACAAGACCAGAGAAGTTGATGCTTCTGGAGCCAGCTCAATGATCGCCGGCAGAACCAGAACTCTGGCCTACACTGTACTACCTGGTCAGAGTGGCAGCTTTAAGCTGAGTTTTACAGCTGATGATTTCAGTATGGATCCTGTTCAGATTACCGCTCTGCCCGCAAATATCGATCTTCAGGGCTTCGAGAGTCTAACTGAAGGTGTTAGTGAGATCAGCCAAGGTCAGAATCAGCTTGCAGATGGTACTAGGCAGTTGGGCAGTGGTATGAGCGAGCTGCTATTTGGACTTGAGGAGCTAAGCTCCGGTCTCGCCGATTATAGTGCAGGCGGCAATGAGCTGCAAAGAGCTATGGAAACCTACAGTGGCGGACTTACAGAGCTCAAAACGCAAATGGCGAATTTGGCAGCAGGCGGAGGAGCCTTCGCAGGTGGGCTGGATCAGTATGCGCTTTCAGGACAGCAGGTACTGCAGGGCTACGCTCAGCTGGCACAACAGCTGCCGCAAATGCGTCTGCCAGCAGAAACACTTGCAGAGCTAAACCAGCTGCTTAGTCTGCCGGATCAACTACCGGACGGTACAGATCTTACAGCCCAGAAGGAGCTTGCGCAATCGCTGCTCGCACTGGATGGAGCTATAGGCGGGATCGAGCAAGGCCTGCAGCAATTAAACAGCGGACTAGGTGATTATATTGACGGAGCCACTTCACTTAGCGATCAGTTCGGGCAGATCTATAGTGGCATGGCCGCTCTTGAGCCAGCTGCCGGCGAACTGGCGGATGGTTTCGGGCAGATCAGCGGTGGTTTCCGACAGAGAGAGCTTGGTTTACCGATGATTACAGACGGCATATCACAAATCAGTACAGATGGAGAGCAGCTGCCAGCTGCAGCTGATGAGCTGAGCGAAGGCCAAAAAGAGCTTGCTGCCGGTCTGGAGTCTCTCGAACAGGCGGTATCCGCACTCATAGAGTACAAAGAACCTGTTCTGGTATCCTTCGCCGCGCCTGGCCTGGTCAAGCCTGACAGTGTGCAGTTTTTGCTGCGTACGCAAGGCATAGGTTGATGGTTAAGTCTTGTGGACAGCAATAAGACTGAAATATATACTTGAGCTTAATATGAGTTGAAGGGCGGCGCATAAATGTTTGTTCAGGACGACAAAAGCAACAGAGCTGAGAAGCAGGCGATCTTACTTGAAGCTGCTACAGCCATCTATGCTAAACAGGGTGATGTAACGGCAAGAGAGCTTGCTGCGGCAACTGGTATGAATACCGCTGCTCTTAATTATTATTTCGGCTCAAAAGAAGGCCTGATGATGCAGATCGAGCAGAAGCTGTTGGATGTGTTTATTGAGGATATAAGATTACATAGCGACAGCAGCCTCAAAACAGAGGATAAGCTCTATGAGCTGCTGCTTGCGGTTAATAACAGATTGCGTGATAATCCAGGCCTTGCCAGGCATCTCGTCGAAATGATGATAGCCGGAAACAAAAGAATTTATAAGCTGCTGGATCAGGCTGTCGGTCCGAACAGTCCGATTTTCGCGATTTTCTCCCATGTGCTGGGCGAGGCAGGAATAACTGATGTGAATGAGGTCTGGCATCGAATGATCATAGCCGTCAGCGCGCTGGCACCGACCATGGTGATCGGTCTGGATAACGCTTCGGCTGTTGAAATTGAGTCGATCAGGCAAATTGAGTTCAGCGAGCATCATATCAGGAGCCTGGCCAATATGCTGCTGGCAAGACAATAACTCGGCTTTTGCCAGGGTTTAAGCTCTTATAGCCTCGGCTTTTGCCAGGGCTTAAGTTTTTTTCTTATGAATCAGATAGCCGAACCCAATCAGGGCAAGCGCGATTGAGATCACGAGCCATACCGGCGTGACTCTGGTTCCGCGCAGTGTTGCCAGTGCCCAGCCATGCGGGCTGTACTGGCCGTAATTGAGCAGTAATCTGCTCGACAGCTGGAAGAAGCAGCCGCCGATCGCTGCCAGGAAGAGCATCAGCATCAGGCTGATATAGAGTCTCAGACTCTCTTCGATCAACGAGAGCAGCTGTCCAACCCCAAGCATTAGCAGCAGAAATATCGACAATATAAGCAAATCGCGGATCACCACGGGCTGTCTCATGAATATAAGCATGCTTGCTGTGTATATTACTATCTGCAGCCCGCCCAGAAGCAAAAGGCTGACGAGTGAAGAGAGATAGTCTTTTTTCAGGCCGGAGGCTGTTGAGAGAAGGCGCTGACGCAGTGCGGCTTTGCTTAGGAACAATGATCCAAGGATAGCGTAGATCGAAAGGAAAAACACCTCCATCGAATAATCTGATACTACGAAGGTCAGCGTCGGCGTGATCACGAGCTCACCGAAATATTCGATATTAATTCTGGTTTGTGTATCTACGATCTCTTCTATGCGGCTGCCCAGGCGTTCGTTGAGATCAAGAGGTATCGTTTTGCCCTGCTGCTCGTAGAGGTCAGCCAATTGTCTGCTCATCGATTCGCGGCTGAACATCGGTAATACTGACGCGACGATAACCTCCCGGACCATGGTCGTGACCATCGATCCCTCAGCCTCTGAATAGAAAAGATGCTGCTTGTCAAAGCTATCCAGATCAGACTCAAATCCTGCTGTGATCGTGAGTATGCCATCGACCTCACTGCGCAGCAAATAACGCTCAGCCTGCTCCTGATCAGTGCTGTAAACGGTCCAGCCTCTGTTCTGAAGCTCAGATGTAAGGCGCTTGCTAGCTGCAGTCTGATCCTGGTCGATCACAGCAAGATAAATATCCTTACCGGTGTTGCGGACATTGGCAACGCCGGCGATCGAACCGAGAAGTAGCGGCAGAATCAGCAGCACGATCAGAATAACGGGCCGGTTAAGCAGCTCGATCAGCTTGAGTTTGGTCAGTCTTGCCAGATCGATCATACTCTGCTCCTCCTCCACGACAGCCAGCTCAGGCCAAAACTGATCGCAGTAATCACAAGCGGCCACAGAAACATTCCCATCGAAACGGCTCTCTCATACAACGCTTCGTAAATAATGGAAAAAGACCAGTAGGCCGGTGAGATAGGCTGAAGCGCCAGAATCCACTCCGGTAGAAGCTGACGCGGATAAATCGCTCCACCTAATAGCAAAAACGCCAGCAAAAGCATCCAGGCTGTCAGCATGACCGACTCTGTACGGCGGTTCCTGTAGGCAAGTGCAATGCTGAAAAATGACGTTGTAAGATAAAGCGGCACCAAAGCGGCCAGAACAAACCACAGCTTCAACTGCGGCATGAAGTCGCGGCTGACAAAAGCCATTGGGATCAGGCCGGCCAACAGCCAGACCAGACCAATAATTGTTTTGGCCAGATGAAGCTTCCACCACGGTACATTGGCTGCCAACAGCCTTGCATGCTGTCCGCTGTTTACTTCCTGTTGTACCAGCATCAAAACAAGAAGCGCAGGCAGCATGGCAAACAGGCTTAGCAGAGCCGCGGCAACATACCAGACCTGCCGCATGCGTGCTTCCTGTTCAATTACCAGCATGCTGCTTCTCTGGATAAGCTTAAACGCTACATCAAGTGTCGCCGCCTCACTATACTTTTGAAATTGCTGGTCATCCTCAATTACAGATCTAAGTTCTTCCTGATAAGCGTGAAGTGTTGCCTGAATCGACGAAATACTGTCGGCAGCATGATTAAGCATACGCGCCAGCAGATTAGCCTCCGCGGGCATTTGCTGATTAAGCCAGATTTTTATGCTGTCGCGATGGTCCTGTGAGACAGCCTGCTCATAGAAACCCGCCGGAAGCTCAATGACCATCAATACCTCATTGGCAGCTAAACGCTTCTGGGCTGTATCCATATCATCGAGATAAACATTCTCAATGGTTTGAAGCTCACTCATTTGTGTTCTGATGACATAGGAAATAACGCTTTCATCAAGATCTACAATTGAAATTGAAAGCGGTTGAAAAAGCTTGGCCTCACCTTCATCGTTGTGCCAGACCAGGCTTCTGCCAAAAAATGTCAGGAGAACTACGACCAGCAGAAATATCGCGGTCTTGATGTTGCAGCTCTCGCGCCAGTAGTAGATCAGAAGCTTACGGAGCATAGGCGACCCTGCCGGATCTAAGCATGATCATACGGTCACAGATACTTGCCATCTCATTAGCGTAGTGATTGACCATGAGAATTATCCTGCCCTGATTTCGAAGCTCAATAATAGTATTAAGGATCAGATCTCTGTTTTCTTCATCAATTCCGGCTGTAGGCTCATCAAGCAATATCAGATAGGGATCACCGATTATACCTGCTGCCAGATTAGCTCTTCTGGCCATGCCGCCAGAACACTGTCCGACCGGCTTCTTGAGGAAATCGCTGACATTGCT
>CAZHQX010000108.1:3401-5234 GCA_964534195.1 uncultured Oscillospiraceae bacterium | reverse complement strand
CTTGACATGTTTACACCCAAGGCCATAATCAGAACGCCGCCTACTGCTGATATCTCAATTAGCATCGTCTCGGTCATAATGCCACTGAGAGCGGCAGCACCGGCTGTCATCGATCCCTCATAAAGCAAAACAGGAATAGCAGATAGCAGCACACCAGGACCAAGCGAAGCCGCAAAAAACACAGATATTATTCCGTCAAGCAAGGCTTTTGCCAGGAGTGTGTCATGTCTGCCAACTAATCCACTCTCCAAAGCACCTATTATTGCCATTGAGCCAATGCAAAACACAAGGCTGGCATGGACAAGACCTGCTGCAAGCCTGCCTTCACCAGAACCTGCCGCCGCGGGCACGAAACGCTTCTCCGCGGCTAGTGCGAGATCATGCAGGCGATCCTCCAGTCTCAGAGCCTCTCCTATGAGTCCACCTGCCGCCAAACTTATTACAAGCATCATAATATTCTGTACCTTCAGAGCTGACATCAAACCAATAAGAAATATCACGAGAGCAAGTGTATCCATCAGAAGAGCTTCAAATCTCTTCTGTATTCCTTTTTGTATAGCTAGGCCGGCCAAGCCGCCTATTATAATAGCGACAGCGTTGATAATGCTGCCGGTAAATATTCCCATATTTTCTCCTGCTTAAAAAACTTTGCTGTCACGCCCAATGGATTTGACCGTCATTTGACCATTTAGCGGATCAAATACAACAGTGCGGCCATAATCGGCGCCTGTATCCTCTGCTAACAAGCGGATACGCAGCCGTTCGAGCTCTTTCTTAACTGTAGTTACGTTGCGGTCGCCTATGCTGATTCCTGAGGTCGCGAACATATTAGCTCCACCAGCTATTTTCGCGGTAAGCCGATTGCGCAGACAGCCCATTTTCTCCATAGACTTAACGAGAGTCTCGATCGCCCGGTCAGCAAACTTAAAATCATCTTCAGGCGTGCTATCACGAAAGGCCTCCGGCAGAAGTATATGTGAGAGGCCGGCTACACGCAGCGTACCGTCATATAGACATATTCCTACACAGGAACCAAGTGCGTATGTTATTAATGAATCAGGCGGAATGGCAGTATTCTGATCTGAAATACCTACAATTATCGTTTGGCTCATCAGGCAACTCCCAAACTCTCAAGCATAGTCTGCAATGATTCGATCTCCGGCATAATAAGAAGGTGGCTGCGGATGGTCTCATTGCTGGATATAAAATCCTCCTCAATAAGCAGCAGTTTATCTCCCATGGCGCCAAACTGAGCGGCAGGGTAGCTAAGGATAGCCCCAACCATATCAATTGCGATTTGTGGTGTTGATAACTCAATATTCAGATTAGTCATAGTTGCAATTGCGTTTACATATGAGCCTGCCAGTATATTGCCGATCTCCATGAGCGCAGATCTACCCATTTCAGATAACTCGGAAAAATCATTGATCTTCTCGTTAAGCAGAACCTCACTCAGCTTGCATACGAAGCGGCGTTCCAGCAAAAAGAGCATCATTCCTCTGACGTCCTTGTCCATGTTGACCAGGATACCAACAAATTCATTCTCAGGACCTCCAAGCAGAGTTGTCATTTTACTCACATCAAGGATCCTTAAATCAGGAACAGACATGTTTATCCTGTCGGATAGAATATGCGAAAGCGCTGTAGCTGCATTGCCTGCACCTACGTTGCCAATTTCTGATAAAACACTCATCTCGAAATCATTCATCTGATCATACTTTTTCATGTAGCCCACCCCCTCTTAGCAAGTTTATCATAAAACCCGAATTCTGATAGTATTCAGGCCAAGCAAGTCTGGCTTTCATTGACATTTAGATACACCAGCTACGCAGA
>CAZHQX010000108.1:0-3301 GCA_964534195.1 uncultured Oscillospiraceae bacterium | reverse complement strand
GCATCTCAGCTTCTGGTTTTCACAGTTCCCACAGTCCTTCTTATGATGGACGGCAGAGAAATCAGACGTGAGAGCAGGTTTATTGACTTCGCAGGTCTGGAAAAAACAATGGCAGCAGCAGCAGAGAGTATTTGAGGTAACAGATTTTGGACATTGTAAGCTGGAACGTTAATGGCATCAGGGCAGCAGCTAAAAAGGGCCTGCTTGAATATATGACAAATAGGAACGCCGACATCTATTGTTTTCAGGAGATAAAAGCTTACCCAGGGCAATTGCCGCCAGCGATTCGCACAATAGAGCCATGGCATGCATATTTTCATCCTGCTCAGCGCAAAGGATACAGCGGTACCGCGATATACACTAAACAACAACCTGTATCCATCAGGGTAGGTATGGGTAGTCACCGGTTTGATAATGAGGGCCGTGTTTTGACGCTTGATTATGGCGACTTCTTGTTGTACAACTGCTACTTCCCAAATGGTACAGCCCGGAGCGATAGACTTAAGTACAAGCTGGATTTCTATAATTACTTCCTTGACCATATAAACAGTCAGCTTGAGCGCGGAAAAGAAATAGTCATCTGCGGCGACGTAAATACAGCACACAAAGAGATCGATCTGGCCAGACCAACAGAAAACAGCAAAACTTCCGGGTTTTTACCTGAAGAACGAGAATGGATCGATAAACTGCTGACTGCAGGTTTTCTGGATACCTTCAGGCTGTTTGATAAATCCCCCGAGAAATACTCCTGGTGGGATATGAAGACGCGAGCCAGAGAGCGTAATGTCGGCTGGCGTATCGACTATTTTTTCGCCAGCGAAGGACTTAGAAACAGACTTGCAGCCGCCGGCATTGAAGCTGATCAACAGGGTTCTGACCACTGCCCGATCAACTTGACTATTACCGACAGCTGAAAAATCAATATTAGCTGCATAATCAAATAGCTATATGTAATTATCAGGATTTTGAAATCTTCCCTTTTTGAATATCCTCAAGCAGTTCGACCGGATGATCGGCCGGCTTGACCTTGGGGTAGACTTTTACCAGTATGCCATTTTCATCATAAACAAAAGTGCTGCGCTGAACGCCCATATAGGATTTACCGTACATCCTTTTCTGAACCCAGACACCGTACATTTCACACAGACGCTTTTCAGCATCCGATAACAACTTATATCCAAGATCATACTTCTCACGGAATTTCGCATGGCTCTCAGGCGAATCGGGGCTAACACCCACTATTGTATATCCCTGCTCCTCAAACTTACTGCGCTCGTATTCAAAAGCTACAGCCTCATTTGTACAGCCTGGCGTATTATCCTTAGGATAAAAATACAATATCAGCTTCTGGCCTTTATAATTGCTAAGGTCTATCATCGACCCTTTTTCATCAGGCAAACTGATTACGGGCAACCTGTCACCTATTTGCATTTTAAGCACCTCCCTGCTAAATGAATTCTATCAAATGCGCAGGGATACCGCCGTAACTGCTGATGCGAAAATGAAAGCTGTTTGATCAGCCTCGACGGCAGCCGTTTCGATCAGCCAGCGCCGCCTCAACGAAGCCTGTGAATAACGGATGTGGGCGATTCGGTCTGGATTTAAACTCAGGATGGAACTGACATGCGACATACCAGGGATGGTCTTCAAGCTCGACCATCTCAACGATTCTGTTATCCGGCGAGGTCCCGCTTATCAGCATACCTGCATCGACAAGCGCGTCGCGATAGTCATTATTGACCTCGTAGCGATGTCTGTGGCGTTCATGGATCAGACTCTGTCCATAAACGGCATAAGCCTTGGAATTCTCATTTAGCGCACAAGGATATTGACCCAGACGCATCGTACCGCCCAACTGATCAACGTCCTTTTGCTCAGGCATCAAATCGATCACAGGATACTTGGTGCCCGGATCTATCTCAGCACTGTTGGCATCACCATAACCAATTACATTGCGCGCGTACTCTATAATAGCGATCTGCATACCCAGACAGATCCCAAAATAAGGCAAACCCTGCCTGCGTGCATAACCGGCAGCAACTATTTTACCCTCAATACCTCTGGTGCCAAAACCACCAGGCACTAAAACACCATCAACATCTCCCAGCAGCTCATCAACAGTACTGTCGGTCACCTCATCGGCATCAACCCACTTGATCTCAATCTCAGATCGTGAAGAAATACCTCCATGCTTGAGAGCCTCAACAATACTGAGATAGGCATCATGCAGAGCCGCATATTTACCTACAAGCGCTATCCTCACCTTATTAAGCGGTGCGGATAAAGCCTCAACCATATCATGCCAGTGCTTCATATCAGGCTGCTCACATTTATAACCAAAACGCCGGCAAACAATTTCTGCAAGACCCTCACGCTCCATTGCCAAAGGAACCTCATACAGCAGCGGTAAATCAAGATTTTCTATGACGTTCTCCTGCGGAACATTGCAGAAAAGAGCGATCTTCGCTTTTAGCTCATCACTGATAGCGATTTCAGATCTACAGACAATAACATCCGGCTGTATACCCAAACTAAGCAGATCCTTGACCGAATGCTGCGTAGGTTTAGTCTTCTGCTCCTGCGACGCGGCCAGATAAGGCACAAGCGTAACATGGATAAACAAACAGTTCTCTCTGCCGACATCAGCAGCAAACTGCCTGGTCGCCTCAATTATAGGCAGGCCCTCGATATCACCGATCGTACCGCCAATTTCGATAAGAGCAACATCATAGCCTGCCTTGCCCTTCTGGATACGATCCTTGATCTCATTAGTAATATGCGGGATCACCTGAACAGTCCCACCCTGATAATCGCCTTTTCGCTCTTTTTGTATTACAGACCAGTATATTCTTCCGGAAGTAACATTACTATTCTGCGAGAGACTCTCATCGATAAAACGCTCATAGTGGCCAAGATCCAGATCAGTCTCTGCCCCGTCATCCGTGACAAAAACCTCACCATGCTGATATGGATTCATCGTGCCTGGATCAACATTCAGATAAGGATCAAACTTCTGCATCGTAACCTTGATCCCTCTTGCCTTAAGAAGGCGCCCCAGAGAAGCGGCAGTAATGCCCTTGCCCAAGCCTGAAACAACACCACCAGTCACAAAAATATACTTCATAAAATCCTCCAACAAATCAGCAGATCATACAATTGCAAAAGCCCGGCTTCATAAGGATCACTTCATAAAATGAGCTGCCGGGCACATGTGTGATGACACACTTCAATATTTAACATTCAAATTATCACCATCAACGACTGATATTATACTGCTACATCCATAATATTGCAATTACGA
>CAZHQX010000107.1:0-5250 GCA_964534195.1 uncultured Oscillospiraceae bacterium | reverse complement strand
ATCTGCCCAAGGGTGATGTTTTAGCAGTGGTAAGAACCGCAGGCATCATGGCGGCTAAAAAAACCTCTGAGCTTATCCCGCTCTGTCATCCACTGCTTATCACACGTGTAAGCATTGATATAGAGCCCTCTGGTGAAGATACTGTCTTGATAGAGGCAGAGGTCGCATGCAGCGGGCAAACAGGCATTGAAATGGAGGCTCTGACTGCTGCTTCAGTGGCGGCCTTGACATTATATGATATGTGCAAGGCTATAGACCGTGGCATGACGATTGAAAAAATCAAGCTGCTTGAGAAGGCCGGAGGCAGATCCGGGCATTGGCTGAGAGAATACGAGGATAAATAGGATGGCAAAATTAGTAGCAATCAACATAAGTAAGCAGAAGGGTGTTCCTAAGGAGGCTATTCCGGAGGGAAATCTGCTTGAGGATTTCGGTCTTGAGGGTGATGCACATGCCGGGAAATGGCACAGACAGCTATCTCTTCTAGGAACCGAAAGCATTAAGAAAATTGAAGAAATGGGTGTAGAGGGTCTTTGTACCGGTAGATTCGCGGAAAACCTGACAACAGAAGGCATCTGTCTCTATGAGCTTGAACCGGGCACCAGATTCACGGTAGGGCCATGCCTGCTGGAGGTAACCCAGATCGGTAAGGAATGTCATCAGCATTGTGCCATCTATCATCAGGTCGGAGACTGTGTCATGCCGCGCGAAGGAATTTTTGCCAGAGTTCTGCACGGCGGCACTATAAAACCAGGAGACCCGATCGAGCTTTGTTAATGATCTTATCCAGCCTCTGTCACAGGAACAAAAGTGATCTCATCACTGTCTGCAACCAGACTATCAAGTCCATTTAATGAGGATATATGTCGGCCATTTATAAGAATATATACATCTTCGGCAAGCTCTCCGCCTGAGATTACAGCCATGGCAGCGTTTTCGTTCAGCTTGTGGATTCTGCTTAGCAGAGCTCTCAATTCAATTCTGTCCTCATCAAGCCTGGTTTCAAGCTCTTTTGTGCCAGCTAGATCTGCCAGCTGCGTTAGAAACCTTATCACCATATACCTACTTCACCATCCTCTATTTGGTAGTATTTCCGCAGCACGAGCAGTTGAAATCACGGATATGCTTGACCATCTCAATACTCTGGTCTTTGCCATCGTAATAGTATCTCGCGCCAGGCTCTGCATTACAGCAGTCAAGTATCAAATCAATTGCCATCTGAGCCTGCATCGCGCCGATGATCGTTGGAATAGAACTTATTACCAGAGCTTTTCTGGTACTATCTGCTGACGCTGATAATTTGTTCTGAAGAGGTCCATTCTGACAGACGAAGCAAGCTGATTTTCCGGGCACTACATAAGAAATGTATCCATAGAAGCCTTTTACAGCCCCATCAATATAAGTTATTCCAAGCCTGCAGCAAGCCTCGTTAATCATATAACGTACGCTGATTGAATCGACACATGAAATGACCAGATCACAACCCCGCAGTAATTCAATGCTGTTCACGTTATCTAGTGCGGTTGAAACCACTTCAAGCTCAAGCTCAGGCTCATATTCAATAAGGCGTTTCGCTGCTCTGACAGCCTTATCAAGACCAATGTCAGCGGGCGTATAGAGAAATTGCCGATTAAGATTAGACATCGAGACTATATCGTTGTCGATAATTCGTAGTCTCCGTATGCCGGCTCCAACCAGAGAAAACAACAGAGATGATCCAAGTCCTCCCGCACCAACAACTGTTACACGAGCGGCGGCCAGTTTGTCCTGACCGCCGTCCTTAAGCTCGGGCAATCCAAGCTGTCTATCATATCTGCCCTCAGGCATTATTGCCCTTGCCGGCTTTTGCCGGTTTGGAAGCTGGCGAAGCAACCGACGAAGCTGCTGCTTCCAGCTGCTGCTCCAACGGATCCGTCTCATTCATCAACGCATCTGTGAGAAGCGAGTATTTCTTGATCATACTATATGCAGTTTCTTCATTTAGCTGACCATGCATACTAGGAGTTTCGAAAAATCTCTCGGGCAGCTTGACTGCCTTCTGACGGAAACCATAAGCCTTCTTGATTCTGAGCTTAGTACGATATATACGTTTACCGATCTCCGTCAAATCGTTATCTTCCAAATTCCAGCCGATGCTATTCAGGGCCTCAAGAATTGTCTCGCGATCATATATCTTCCTTGCGAACAAACACATTATCAAAGAGTTCGTCATGCATCTTTCGAATTCTTCATCGAAGATTTTCTTGACGAAAACATCCTCGTCAAATTCCTTCATGCTCTGGTCGACTGAATAACCACCGTTACAGAGATGCGAATGTCTGGCACCAACAGCAGCTCCCACCAGCGCACCATAGCCTGTATGGTAGCCTGGCATTTCATTACCTGCTATATGCATAGCGTACTCGGAGCCACCATAGATTGAAGAAGCATATTGGCTGCCCCTGCCAAGATCACGATAAAAACGGTTCTCGCCACGAGCAAGATACCTGATAGCCTCGATATACCCATGACTGTCGCCAAAGGCTAAAGGCACCAAGGTCTGTTCTTCGCTGATCAGACCATTCGCATAAGCCTCGGTCGCCCAGCCAAGACAGACGCCGCAGCTCATCGCATCCATACCTGTTTCTTCAACCTCATCGATGATCGCGATGATTTCGTCACTCGATTTGATGCCTAGGAAGCTTCCGAGCGCGAAGATCAGCTCATAATCATAGCTAACACTGATAGCCTCATATTCATGGCCCTTGTCAAACTCTCTTCTATACATGCCAATATGAATACAGCCAACAGGACAGCCGGTACAGGCAAGCTTCCTGACCAGATTCTTCTTGGCGAAAGCCTCACCGGATATGTCACTGACGTTCTCGAACCTGCCGCTCTGCATATTAAGCGTAGGTAAGCCGCCGGAAGCATTAAGAGGTTCAACATTTATCGGAGTACCAGCATCATGATATTTGGACATCATATCTGTGCTGGTGCATTTTTTATAGATTTTCTGGTATACCTTGAAATACTTAGGCGTATCAGTTATGTGCATCGAGCGTTCGCCCAGCACGGAAATAGCCTTAAGATTCTTACTGCCCATGACAGCACCAAGGCCAAGTCTGCCGAAGTGTCTGTAGCTGTCAACACATACACTGGCAAAAGCCACGTTATTCTCGCCTGCTGGTCCGATACGGATGATACTGCGTTTGCCACCGCCTGTTTCGCGCTCACGAATAGCACGGCCGGCATCCTCACTATTTAATCCCCACATCGCCCGGGCGTCCTTAAGTGCGACATCATTGTTGGAAACCTGCAAATAAACAGGCTTGGCAGCCTTACCGACCAATACGATCGCGTCATAACCGGCCATCAGCATAGTCATTGCCAGTCTGCCTCCGGCATAGCTCTCACCAAGCTCATTAGTCAGAGGCGATCTGAACATCGCAACTGTTTTTGTCAGCACCGGAAATAACCAGGTTCCCGCGCCAATAGCGAATATGATCGGCTGATCTTCATGACAGGCATCAAGTTCAGGATGCATTGATTCCTCAAGCAGCTTGCTGGCCAGACCAACCCCACCAAGATAAGGCATAAGATCCTCACGCTGTGAAATTCTGATCTTCCCAGTACCAAGATCAACATAAAGAATTCTCATAAATTTCTCGTGAATCATTCGGCACTTACCTCCACCATATTTAAGCATTGATGCGGGCAGAAACGAGCACAGGAACCACAATGTCGACAGATGATCGGTGTATTAGTTTCTTCATCGAAAAAAACCGCCTGCATAATACACGCTTTCTCGCATTTTCTGCAGCCAATACATTTCTCTGGTTTAAGTATGACTCCACCACCGGGCAGCTTCTCAAGCGCGCCGCTCGGACATGCCTCCATACAGGCAGGATCCTTGCAGGCAATACAGACTACAGCGACAAATCTTCCGGTCATGCCACCGCTGGTTCTAACCTTGATCGCACTCTTGGACAATGAATGATTCTGCTTATTAACAATTGAACAGATATTCATACAAGTGAAGCAGCCAATGCATTTATTCATTTCACTGGCCTTAAGTTTTTTCGGCATCGTGGTATCCTCCCCGCATCTTCGTAAACGTTTGTAAAGATGTTCAGCCGTATTATAAAAGAAAAGGCAGTCCGCTTCAAGCGGTACTGCCTCGATACAATATGTCAGCATTTTTGTGCATATTGACAATGATATTTTATATTATTGTGCTTAATCAACTGACCATAGCATGGTATGACAATTATAATCACGTGAACATAGCTACATTTTTGTCCATTTCGGCAAATCGCGGTCTAATTAATTAAAGTTTTGAATTTTCAAAAGGCACATTTTTTTGGCATTCTCTTACTTGATCGAGAGTAGGCAGAGCGGGAATAGCGCCCTTATTGGTCGTAGTCAACGAACCTACCGCGTTGCCAAATGCAAGAAATTCCTTGAGATCATTCTCGGACAAGCCCTCTGGTGTTTTACCAGATTGCAGCAGACAGTAAAGGAACCCCCCTGTAAAGGAATCGCCGGCACCTGTTGTATCAACTGTTTTCACTGCATATGCCGGAGCCTGGGCTTGTGCTATTTTACTTGACGCATAGGCGCCGTCTGGTCCCAAGGTTATGAGAACAAGTTTAAGTCCATAAGTATCTCTAAGAAATCTACTGCCCTTCTGAAGATCCTTTTCACCTGTCAAAAAAAGCAGCTCTTCTTCTGAGATCTTCAGGATATCAGCGTAAGGCATCGCACCCAGAATAACCTCTTTTGCTTCTGACTCAGATGACCATAGTCTCATTCTTAAATTTGGGTCATAGGAAATTATACGGCCTTGCTCTCTGGCATATTTAACTGCTGAGATAGTCGCTGACCTTGATGGCTCTCCGGTCATTGACACAGATCCGAAATGGAAGATCTTACACTCGTCTATCAGCTGCTTATTGACCTCTTCTGGTGTCAGAAGCAAATCGGCTCCAGGATCACGGTAAAAGGAAAATGAACGATCGCCAGAATCACTAAGATGAACAAAAGCCAGGGTAGTATGACAACCCTCGCCAATAATTAGTCCATCAGTGGATACTCCGACCTGCTTAAGTGTTTGTTTCAGAGCTACACCAAACTGATCAGCACCTACTTTGCCAATAAAGGCTGTTTTTCTGCCCAGCTTGCTAAGGCACGCTAAAACGTTCGCAGGCGCACCACCTGGGTTTTGCTCAAAAATTGGATTGCTCTGCGCGGATTGACCAGCGGGAGTGA
>CAZHQX010000106.1:0-5321 GCA_964534195.1 uncultured Oscillospiraceae bacterium | reverse complement strand
GAACAAAACGGTTGACGTACCTGCGATAACGATCGAGGTCATCGATCTGCCAAACAACATTATCTCCCAGACGAAGATGATCAATTACATGATCAAGCTCACTGTGGCCGGTGCTTATTTTTTCCAGCATTTTAGCTTCCTTTCCTCTCAGGATACGAGTCTGATAATACTAATTTTACGCTGGCAAAAGCCGGCTGTCATGACTTTTGCCGGTATAAATGCAAAAAGCAGCCCGAAAAAGGTGAACCTTCGTCGGTCTGCTGTTATAATTATATCAGTTGAAAGAAAAGAAAGGGGATTTTTATGGATATTTATCAGAGATTAAATGATCTCGGCATAGTGCTTCCGGAAGCTGCCGCGCCCGCGGGTCTATATGCACCTGCCAGGGTGTTTGCAGAGGAACGCCTGGTTTACCTGTCAGGCTGTCTGCCGATAAGAGATGAAAGCCTGGTATTAGGCAAGCTGGGCAGAGAGGTCACGCTTGAACAGGGCCAAGCTCTGGCAAGAAGCGCTATGATCAACGCAATTGCTGTTTTGCAGCAAACGATCGGCGATCTCAACAGGATCGAATCGATAGTCAAGCTGACGACATTTGTGGCCAGCGCTGATGATTTTTATGAGCAGCCGCAAGTAGCGAATGGCGGCAGTCAGCTTCTGGCCGACATATTTGGTGTGGAAAATGTGCCGGCTCGTTCTGCTGTTGGCGTAAATGTTCTGCCGCTTAATATGCCACTCGAAACAGAGATGCTGGTCGAGCTTAAGCAGTCATATGTTGAGCTCTGATCGCTTCTGCAAGATCTGACGGGCAGGCATAAATAATCGATATACAAACAAACAGGGTGATCGACTATCCGTTGACGATCACCCTGTATTTTTATTTTCTTATTGGAATCAGTCGGGCTTAGCTCCGCCGTAGACCTGAGGGACGAAGGTCTGCTCATCGATCGGTGGGCGGATATAGCCGGTATCCTCCTGGCGCGGAGGCAGTGACAGCGGCTCCGGAGTCAGATCCTTGTAAGGTATCTGGCTAAGCAGATGCGATATGCAATTAAGTCTCGCGTGCTTCTTGATGTCGGCATTAACCACATACCAAGGCGATTGCTTAATATCGGTATAGGCAAACATATCATCCTTGGCCTTCGAATATTCAACCCAGCGCGAGCGCGATTCAAGATCCATTTTGCTGAGCTTCCAACGCTTGGTCGGGTCATTCATGCGGTCCTGGAAACGCTTTTCCTGTTCCTCATTGGAAACGGAAAACCAGTATTTGATCAGGATTATGCCCGAACGGATCAGCATTTTCTCGAACTCGGGACATGAGCGCAGGAATTCGCGATATTCCTCCTCGGTACAGAAATTCATAACGCGTTCCACACCTGCGCGATTGTACCAGCTGCGGTCAAACAGTACGATTTCACCGGCGGCCGGCAGCTTGGCGACATAACGTTGGAAGAACCATTGTGATTCTTCCTTGGGAGTCGGCGCGGGAAGAGCCTCGACGCGGCAGACGCGGGGGTTGAGAGCCTCTGTGATTCTCTTGATCACGCCGCCTTTGCCAGCTGCGTCCCTGCCCTCGAAAATCACAACGACCTTCAATCCCTCGTGCTTGACCCATTCCTGAAGCTTGACAAGTTCGATCTGCAGCCGTTTAAGCTCCTTCTCGTAAAACTTTTTCTTGATGACCGGTACTTTTGTGCCATGGAGATCTTCAATTTTATAGTGCTTATCGAAATCCTGTCTGCTCATCATTGTGGCTCCTTTCCAGTCTTGGCTGCAGCTGTCCTGCCGCTTGTGTCAGGCGATATGTTTGGAGTTTTTATTAGATATCATATGTTTATTTTAGCACAATATGCTAAGTGCGATATCAAAACTTACGTATTCTGCAGGTCTTGGTATATGATGTATAATCAATCATATAAAACAATAATTATTCTGGCAAAAGCCGATCGCTGCCAGTTTTCGCAGGAGGTTAGATATACTATGGACAAAGAAGCAAAAGAAACGAGGCCGCTTATCGCAATTCCGATTGGAGATCCTGCGGGCGTCGGACCGGAACTGGTCGCAAAGGCGCTTTCCGGCCGTGAGCTTGATTCGTTGGCAAGATGTGTGGTTATTGGTGATCTGCAGGTGATCCAGCGTGCGGTTGCTATCACGGAGGCGGATGTCACGATCAATGTTATTGACGATCCTGGACAGGGGCGTTATGAGCCCGAGATACTCAATTTGATCGATCTTGATAATATTTCGCTTGACAGCTTTAAGCTTGGAGCAGTCTCGGCGGCCTGTGGCCGTGCTGCCTACCAATACATCGAGAAGTCGATCGAGCTGGCAAATGCCGGTGTCGTTGACGCCGTTTCAACAACGCCGATCAACAAGGAGAGTCTTAGAGCCGGAGGTGTACCTTACATAGGTCACACTGAGATATTCGCTGAGCTTACAAATACAGCTGATCCTCTTACTATGTTTGAGGTTTCGGGCATGAGGGTGTTTTTTCTGTCGCGCCATGTATCGCTTCGACAGGCCTGTGATCTTGTTACCCGTGAGCGCATTGTCGCGACGGCGCATCGCTGCTTTGACGCCTTGAATAAGCTCGGCATAACTGAAGGGACGATGGCTATAGCCGGGCTTAATCCACATAGTGGAGAGCATGGCCTCTTCGGCAATGAAGAGGTCGAGCATGTGATCCCTGCTGTGCGTCAGCTTCAGGCAGAGGGCTATAATGTTGAAGGTCCGATCGGAGCTGATTCTGTTTTCAATCTGGCACTCGAGGGCAGATATCACTCTGTACTGTCTCTTTATCACGACCAAGGGCACATAGCTACTAAGACCTATGATTTTTATAGAACGATAGCGATTACCAATGGCTTACCGTTTTTGAGAACATCTGTTGACCATGGAACCGCCTTTGATCTGGCTGGCAAGGGTACTGCCAGTGAGATCAGCATGGTCGAGGCTGTTAAGCTCGCGGCTAAATACGCGCCTTATTTCCGACATGAATCATAAAGGTTTCATGTCGGCTGTTAAGAAGGCATTGCCATTAACTGCTCCCGTCATGACAGGATATCTCGTTCTTGGCGCGGCCTTTGGCATGCTGATGGATAGTATTGGCTACAACTGGTTTTGGGCCTTTGTGGCAAGCTTGACGACCTATGCGGGATCGATGCAGTTTGTGGCTGTAAGTCTATTGGCCGCGGGCTCCGGGCCCCTGGCTGTCGCTGTCATGACCCTGATGGTCAATGCCAGACATATATTTTATGGCATCTCGATGCTGGGTAAATTCGAAGGTATGGGTAAGGCCAGAGCCTATCTGATTTTCGGTCTTACAGATGAGACATTTTCGGTTCTTAGTGCCAATGAGGTGCCTGAGGGTGTTTCAAAACGCGACTTCCTTCTGGCTGTTACGCTGCTTGACCATCTCTACTGGATCTGCGGCTCGGTCGCTGGCAATTTGCTGGGCAGTGCTCTGCAGATCAACACACATGGTCTTGAATTTGTTTTAACTGCTTTGTTTACAGTTATTTTCATAGATCAATGGCGTATGACGGCCAGCAGGCTGCCGGCGCTGATTGGTGTGGTGACTTCGGTTGCTGCTCTTCTGATCTTCGGACCAGGCCATTTTATTATTCCTGCGCTCTTTATGATTTTGATCGCAGTAGCGGCAGGAAGGAAGCTGCTTGACCGAGAGAGGAGTGAGCTGATATGAGCCTTATGCAAAATATTGTTTTTTTCTCGGTCATGGCTCTGGTGACGGCTTTGACCAGGTTTTTACCCTTCTTGTTATTTCCGGATGGCAGCAGAACTCCTGGTTTTGTACGCTATCTTGGAAGGGTTTTGCCTTATCCGGTTATCGGCATGCTGGTTGTGTATTGTTTGAAGGATGTAAATGTAATGGCCAGGCCGCACGGCTTGCCTGAGGCTGTGGCTATACTGGTAATAGCTCTTGTACATACATGGAAACGCAATGCGCTCTTAAGTATTGGTATTGGCACGGCTGCTTATATGGTCATGATGCAGCTGCTGGCAGGCTGATCATTTAGAAAGAGGTATAAAATATGGATGGAATAATTAATCAGGAGATTGCGGCGGCTAGAATGCAGCGGCTTCTGAAAGTGATTGCTGATTCTGGCAGAAGTTTCGATACGATTTTGATTGTCGACAAGATAAATCAGTACTATTTCACAGGTACGATGCAGGATGCGCTGCTGGTGATCAGGTCGGACGGTACATATGGTTATTTTGTCAGACGCAGTTATGAGAGAGCTGCTGCCGAATCCGGCTTGAGCAGCATCCAGCCAATGAGCAGCTATCGTGACCTGCTTAAGTACCTGCCATCTGATCTTGGAAATGTTTTGCTTGAGGCTTCGATCATGCCTCTTGCGATGCTTCAGCGTCTCCAGCGGGTGTTCAGCTTAGGTAAAATTGATTCTGTCGAGCGCTATATTATGAAGCTGCGGATGATTAAGGATCCTGATGAGCTTGCCTTGATCAGCGCGGCTGGAGAGGCACAAAACAGGTTTCTTAGAGAAAAAGTGCCTGCTCTGATGCGTGAAGGCATATCTGAGGCTGAGTTTATGGCTGATGTTTATGCGGCTATGATCAAGAGCGGCCATCATGGAGTTTCAAGATTTGGCATGTTTCAGCTTGATATGGTGGCCGGACAGCTTGGATTCGGTGAGAACGCTCTCTATCCTACCTGCTTCGATGGACCTGGCGGCATGCTTGGCATGAGCGCTGCCGTGCCTGCGGTCGGCAGCAGAGAACGCCTTCTTAAGAGAGGTGATCTGGTTTTTCTTGATATAGCTTTCGGTATTGATGGCTATCATAGTGATAAAACTCAGGTGTATAGCTTTGGTGCCGCGCCTGCGGATGAGATCGTTTCAGTACATCGTGCCTGTATCGATATACTTGATAAGGTAGCTGCCAGACTCAGGCCTGGTGAGGTGCCGGCAGTAATCTATGCTGACATAATGAGTGATCTGCCACCTCAGCTGTCTGAAAATTTTATGGGGATGGGTGCAGGGCAGGTAAAATTCCTGGGTCATGGTGTCGGCTTGCAGATAGATGAGCCGCCGGTACTGGCCAATGGCTTCACAGAGCCGCTGGCCGCAAATATGGTTATAGCAGTTGAGCCTAAGCGAGGTGTAACAGGAATAGGCATGGCGGGCGTTGAGGAAACATTTATTATTACGGAGAGCTCTCCTCGATGCGTTACTGGTGGTGCCTGTGAAATAATCAGAGTTTGAAACAAGAAAAGACCGTGCACTTAATGAAAAAGCGCACGGTCATTTTGCCTGGTGATCCCGAGAGGATTCGAACCTCCG
>CAZHQX010000105.1:0-5430 GCA_964534195.1 uncultured Oscillospiraceae bacterium | reverse complement strand
CAAGTGCTCCTGTGAGAATAAGACCACGATCATCAATAGGTGAGATCAGGCAGTTAATGCGCTGATGATCCTTGCTCACCGGCTTATAGTTCAACTTAAACAGCAGTGAACTGACCTCGAATCCACAGACGCCAAAAAAATTGCCCTTGCTGTCGATCAAAGGAACGACACATGGCATATACTGTTCGCTTGTGCCCTCTGTCGGACGAGCTCCACCCCAAACATAAAGTCTCGTTAGGTCTTGCTGGTCACTAAGCCCAACCTGTTGTCTAATTGCCTCATATTCCGGGAACGAATCAATGTCAAATTCCATCGACCACAAGGAATGAAGCGCGTAGCCACGCTTCCTGCCAATATCAGCAAAGCCTCTCAGAACAGTCATCCTGGGAGTGCTGGCACTTACTATATTAGGCTCCATGTTTTTGACATATAGTCCGGCACGCGACAGGTCAGGCCTATCAATCGCCTGATTGACAGTGGCGTCCAAAATTATGAAAGCACCGCTGGCACGCGTTTTCTCCAATGACAAGATCAAGCGATCAAAATTGCTGTCTAACAGCTCCTGCAGAAGCTCAGGCTTGGCTTGCAAGTCAGATATATCACCGCCACGCTGACGCGTAAACTGCTCAGCGGAGTCGGCTATGTTTGCTGCCAAGGAAACAGCAGAAGCCGATATCTGTCCATAATCACGTTCAATATCGGCAGTTAAACGCTCCAGCTCAATACTGAAGTACTCGTCAAGCTCTCTCTGACCAGATGTCAAAGTCCCTGTCATAAGGAGAATAACAATGACAACTAGAAACAGCAGGAGAATCAACCCAAGCAGGAAGCCTAACAGCCTTAATCGGATCGTTAAGGATGTATTGCGAAGCCGTTTTATGAAATGCTTGAGCCTCTCATACATTTAGTCGATACCAAGCTTCACTTTTAGGCTCTGCCTGGCAGAATCCGACATTGCCCCGACAGCATCAGCAGGCTCAATCGAAAAATAGCCAGGCTGACCATATGACGCTGCTATCTCCTCGCGGCTTGCCAGGATAACAGCCAGAACCTGTTCTTGATAGCTGCTCTGAAGCTTCTCACTGTTTTGCGCATGCGGTGTATAGAAGAACTCATACTCATCATACATCTGCAAAATCGTCTTAAGCTGCTGCTTGATCCTCTCGTCCTCAACCTTGATATTGATGCTCTGAGCCGTACCAGATGCAGACACAGACGCTCCAGAACCTACGCAAGACAACAAGCTGTCAAAAGCTTCCTTGGCAACTGGCAGATAACCACTAGATAACGTGAACCTCAGGTTTTGCTCAGGTCTTGTGAACCATTCTAAAAATACCGATGCGGCATACTCCCGCGCTCTGTCAGACTTAATAACACACATGCCGCCACCACGCTGCAGAGCGGCTTTTTTCCCATTTATATAGGTTGGGTATGGCAAAATCGCATAGCTTGCGTCTTCCTTGGTGTTGTCAGGATAAGTAACTACATCTGGATAGAATAGCACACCGGCCGTTGAACCAACTGCGCAAACCAGATCACCTGTTTTAAACAAGTCAGAGCTATAGCCATCAAAAGCAGCAATACCACCACAGACAGATGGGATATAATTGATGCCCCATATCCTGGAATGAGCAGGACTCGAAATATTCAGCTGCGCCTCGGCAGAACTGCTGTCCTCGTCATTTAGAAGTAAAAACTTCTCATTAAGCTGTCTGCTGCCAACAAGCGCCTGATTAAACAGCGAGTCAGCCATGAAAAAGGCTTTGCCATCACCTGGCACATCCGGTGTTTGCCGGTCAGTCCAATTGAGATAAGCCATGGAGGCTGCCGCAATTCCCTCGAATGTTGCCAGATCCTCATAACCAATATCATTTTCTGCGGCAAATCGGTCAAACAAGGTTTGATTTACGAATAGAACCTCTGTCGACTTCGCTATCGGGAAAACATAAAGACCTTCATCATCCAGACGGCCCTCATCCACGAAGGCAGGCACATACTCGTCGAGCTTGCTTTTGCTGAAATGTTCACTCAGATCAACCAGCTTATCATGCTGCTTGAGAATCACTGCAGTCTTGGGATAAGATGTAGTAATATCCGGCAGCGGCATCGCTCCTGGCACCTCTTCGGCAGCAGCCGTCAACATATCATGAAGCTCGCTCGAACCGGAAATGGCGGTAACACTGATAATGATTCCCTGCTCCGCACCGATCGTTGAATTGAATTCATCGATCATCTCATCCATCAGGTTTTTCATCTGACCGCCATAGTTATGCCACATAGCCAGAGTAACCGGCTCCTTCGGATCAAGCAGGCTCTGCTTGCAGCCGGCAGCCGACAGCAAGACGATAGACAATAATAGAATCAACACAACAGCAGAAGACATGAACCTGGCAGATGATCCCCTCATACATTCGCCTCCATAAGATGTCAGTTTCTCATTGCTATATCACAGGACTACCCTTGATTAATTTTCCATAGCTTCATCATTTGTTATATCCC
Organism: uncultured Oscillospiraceae bacterium; assembly: GCA_964534195.1. Lineage (GTDB taxonomy): Bacteria > Bacillota > Clostridia > Saccharofermentanales > UBA5734 > JAAYFZ01. Next base: position 2,931 of record CAZHQX010000105.1, on the reverse strand, counting down.
CGCTGTCGTCAAGAGAAATCGTCTCGCCCAACCAGGTCGGCTCAGGCTTAACCAGACAATAGACAAAATCCTTATTTCTAGCCAGTATTTCTCTCAGGTCACGAGCGGTCTGTCCACTAAGCCTTGAACGATCAGCCGCGAGACCTACAGCTTCAAGCTTAAACTTATCAGCAATGTAGAGCGCCCGATGGAGATGATAACGCTGCGTAACGATCACAAGCCGTCTGGCACCGAAAATAGCTTCGGCACGATAAATACTCTCATACGTTGAGAAACCGGCGTGATCCATGAAGATCGCTTCAGAAGGAATACCCTTATCGATAGCGTACTTCTTCATGACCCTAACCTCATTATACTCCGGCTGCCCATGATCGCCACTCATAATAATGCGGTCAACCGCGCCGGCTTCATACAGCTTCACAGCCGCATCCAGCCTTTCACGCAGCAGCGGCGATGGCAGGCTGTTGTTGTAAACTCCACAGCCAAGCACCAGAGCCGCATCGAAATCATCGGCAGATGGCGGATCTTCGATCGCATGTATACGGTCAGCAGTCGATAAACGCATAAAAATATCGACGCCGAAAATGGCCGCCGCCATCAGCGTCGATATGATCAGAATCACAATAATAAGCCTCCGCAATAAACTGTGTCGTCTTTTGCCATTCATATTATTCCGTCCAATATTGTAGACATCGACCTGAGTAAGCGTGCTGCTGTTGCACGAAAAACTCAGATCAAATTAATACAGTTAACATCGAGCTCATAGGTCGCGTCCTTGCGCTCAACGATGATCGAAACACGGCCCCTCAGCTCTCCATTCTCACTAATTTTGCTAAGCAGTTCCCTGGTCGGATTGATCGCGAACGGATTGCCCACCATATCAAGCATAGTATAGTCACCGGCTGTATCACCATACGCGAAGCAAGTATTCAGATCCAAATCATACTTATCAGCCATCTCGAGCACCGCAGCTCGTTTGCTGCGCGAATCCCACATAGGAATGATATGACCACTATAGAAGCCGTCATCGCCGACCTCGTAAACAGTCGCCTTGTAGTCATCCATTTTATAGCGCTCAGCCATCTCACGCACCAGTTCGATCGGCGATCCCGAAATCGCGATGACCTTATGCCCCTGCTTCTGATGCCAGCGCAGCTTATCACGTGTATAGGTGTAAACACGCTCGTAGTTCTGCTCAACAACCTTACGGGCAATATGGCTGATCAGCTTGGAGTCTGTATTCTTGACTGTATCGAGATAAACATCGACCATTTTCTGCAAATAATGATCGTAATCACCAACACGCCTGTTCCATCTGGTAAAAGCCGGCTTGACCTCAAATTGCCATTTGGTTTCATCGATCAGCTCGTATCTGACCATTTTGCGGAACAGCTCACTGATCAAGCCCTCCCGGGTGATCGTACCGTCAACATCGAAAAAAGCTGCGCATCTTGTTCTGGACGTCAATGCTCTTCACCTCCTACGATCTGGTCAAAATATACTTTTACGCCAGTATAACATTCTCCTCAAGTATTTCGAGCACCTTCTGATTAATTACGATCATCTTCATATACGGCATACCGGCATTTTCCATTAGAGAGGTGTAATCCTCTTCAGAATATTCATTGGTAAAATATTCCTTAACATCATCATCTGACAAATTGATCTTCGCATCCTCAGCGATCGCCTGAATGATCAGATAGAATTTTGCCATCTCTTCATTCTGCTCTCTGTTAGTGGACAGAAGCTCCTCTGTATCAGCAACCTGCAGATAGGTCTGAACAAATTCTTCAAGCTCGACACCATAGGATGCGGCATAGCCCTGATAATAATCCAGCATGGACTTCTCCTGGAACTCGATCAGACTCTCAGGAACACTCGAAACTGTGCTGGCTTCGATAACATAATCCTGTAGAAACAGCGAGATCGCCGATCTCTGCATATCGGACCTAACACCCTCATTAAGCTCAGCTACGGTTTCCCAATCATTTGACTCCGCGAAATTGCTGGCAACGAACTCATCATTCAGCTCAGGAATCTTAGTCTCAACTATATGATTTATGGTAGTAACAAAAACAGCGTCCTTGCCATTGAGCTCTTCAACACCATAATCAGCAGGGAATGTGACCTCAACATCGAAGGTCTCACCTGGTTTATGCCCAATTAGTTGCTGCAGAAAATCGTCGATATAAATGGTCTTGCCAATAGTAACGACCGTACCGGCACCATTTGTAGTGCCGCCGGCAAACTCAACACCATCAACGCTGCCGACATAATCAATATCTACAGTATCGCCGTCTGCGACAGCTCTGTCCTTGACCTCAACATCCTCAGAATAAGAACTAACCATCGAATCTATCTGCTTTTTAAGCTCATCATCCGAAATTTCATGTACGTCCTCAGCGATCTCGATCTTCTTATAATCGAACAACGTAACGAAGTCTAAAGCGGTGACATCCTTCCAGAAGCCCTTCTCATCGAGTGCGGCACTATAATCAAACTTAACAACATCAGCACTGCCATCATCTGATGCAGGTCCTGTTGTTTCAGTCTGAGATTCTGTAGTTGTGGTTGCAGTCGTTTCATCGCCCTTGTCAGAGCAGCCTGCCATAATTCCTATTGCCAAAGCAATTGTAAGCGTCAGAGCTAATAAGATTTTAATTGATTTCATTTGATCCTCCGGGATTCGTTTAATTTATTACTGCCAAGTTAGTCTTATAGCGGTCGTACCCGCCCAATATAAGTCAAAAACATGCTCAGAACAATAATTCTACAGCATTTGGCCTATACAGTACAGCTTATACACCAGAAATATGTTACTGATGTGAAGTCTCCACCTGACCCAGATAAACATTATAAACCTGACAGCTATAAAATGCCCATCCTTCATGACAAAACGTGATGAATTCAGAGATTGCCAATATCGTCTTG
>CAZHQX010000104.1:0-5444 GCA_964534195.1 uncultured Oscillospiraceae bacterium | reverse complement strand
GTTCGCTATACTGAGCTGGGAGAATAATTGATATACCCTTACAAATTGTATAACAGCTGAGAAGCAGATGCTAAGACTTGCTTCTCAGCTGTATTATTTTTAGATGGAATTATCTAACAAAGCCAAAGCAGCAGCCTCGTCGACAGGCTTACCGAAGAGATAGCCTTGAATTCGGTCACAGCCATTATTAGCTAGATACTCCTTCTGCGCTTCATATTCGACACCCTCAGCTACTACCCAATGCCCTAATTTATGGGCCATTGATATGATGTCGCCAGTTATGGCATTTCTCGGGTCCAGATATAGTAGCTTGTCAATGAATGATTTATCGATCTTCAAGCTGTTTACATTCAATTCTCTCTCTCTGGCAAGTGATGAATAGCCGGTGCCGAAATCATCGATGGCTATCTGAATGCCAGATTTCTGGATCTCTCCCAGAATACTGTTGATCTCCTCGTAGTTATCAGCGAGTATGGATTCAGTTATCTCAAGAATAATATTCGCGGGATCAACATCTCTGCTTCGGATCATTCTGTAGAGATTCTCTGTGAAGTCTGATCTAAGCAGCTGAATCGCTGAGATGTTTATGGAAACACCGATCTGTCCATGACCACTGTTCTTAAGCTTCTGCATGAAATCTAGTGCCTGATTAATGATCTGGTATCCAATTGGAATTATCAGCTTGGTTTCTTCGGCCAACGGGATAAATTCCAGTGGTACGATTTGACCGAATTGATCACTTTTTAATCTAGCCAAAGCTTCAAAACAGCAGATTTGATCGTTCTGCAGATTAATGATAGGTTGATATTGCAGATAAAGCTCACTTGAACCTTCTTCAACAGCGACCATAGCAAGCTCGCGCATTATCTCCTCTTCACGAACTATTTCCTCTTCCATTTTCGCGTCGAAGAAGCAGAATGAATAGTCATCGTGAAATGCCAAAGCCTTCTCCGAAGAAATCAGCAGACATTTGAGTAGCTTGTTCACATCATTTACGTTTGTGCTATTGATTTCTACGACACCTAAACCAGCATCAACTCTCTCGATCATCAGAAGATCTTTTAGTGTGGAAGTAAGACTCTGACAGAAATCCTCAAGCTCGGCCCTGTCCTGATAGCCGGTTATGTAGAAGGCGAACTGATTCTCATACAAATTAAATAGTTGTTTAGTAGAATTAAAATGTTCGTTGAGGGTGACCGCGATGCTCTTGATCAAGTTGAGAGTATAGTGGAAACCGAATATTTTATTTAGTGAGTGCAGTGAGCTAAGGCTTATACCTATTAGCGCCCGCTTAACATCACCGTAAGTATTGGCATCCTTTTTAAGCAGATCCTCTAAATATCTTCGGTTATGAAGTCCTGTGCTTGTATCGTGTTCGCTGTTGTACTTCAGCTCGTTTTCCATTTGTTTGCGCTTGGATATATCTTGAATCAGGCTGATATGTCGATACTCCTTCTGATCTGACAAGCAGAGTGGAGCTACAACTAAATGTACCCAAACCACACTGCCATCAGGCTTGATATAACGTTTGTCCATGGCATAAGATTGTATTTTGCCAGCTAACAGCTCCTGATAATAAGCGACGTCCTGGGCAATATCATCTGGATGTGTTATCGCAGCCCAGCCCATTTTTATATGATCTTTTTTAGAATAACCTGTAATGGCCTCGAACATCGGATTTATGTTTATACTGGTATTGAGCCCAACATCAGAAGGCTCCATGTTATGCGCTATTGCGATGCCTATTGGTGCCTGAGTGAAAACTGTGTCGAAGGTCAAGCCCTGATCATAAAGCTCTTTTTCCATCAGCTGCTGAGCGTTAAGCAGCTCAACATGGACATCAATTCTCGCCCGGAGCGATTCCATGTTGATGGGCTTGCGAATGTAGTCGACAGCACCAAGCTTGAGTCCTCTGATCTCGTTATCCAGCTCATCATAGTTTGTCAGAATAATTGTCCTGACTCGTTGGTATTCAGGAATATCACGCAGTTCCTCCAATACCTGGAAGCCATCCATTACCGGCATATTTAGATCGAGAATCATCAGATTAATTTCAGGATCTTCATCTATTTTTGCAAGTGCCTCAGCGCCATCACAGGCCGCGATCACTTCGTATTCCTTCAGCATGCTCTTGATGATCATGCGATCTGGTGCTGAATCGTCAACTATCAGGATTTTCTTAATCATGTCGTGATCCTCCAATAATGCCTCTGCTGATGTCATGCAAAATGTCACAATAGCTTCTTGATTTCCTTTTTCAATTGACTCATTAGTGTTGAGAAGGTTTGAGCCAGCGGCTTTATACCTTGTTCATCTTTGTTTTGCAGAGCCTTTTGCAGCTTTGATGCGGTTTCATGCAAGCTTGTGGCACCTATACTGCCGGAGCTGCCTTTTACCTTATGAACGATTTTGGCTGCTCTTTCATAATCCTGGTCCTGTATAGCAGATGATAGATCATCTAGAATAGTCAGGTTCTCCTTGTAATACTCCTGAAGAACATGCAGGTAAAGCTCCTGATTACCGCCAAGGATCTTGAGGCCTGCGTTTTGGTCCAGAACAACTGGTACAGCAGACTTGTTTGCTTCATTATCACGGTCAGGCGGCGGATCCAATGGCAGATTTTCCTGCGAATGTTTGCTGCTTCGAATGATCAACTTGACCTTATCTATCATTTTCTCGGGATCAAACGGCTTGCTGATATAATCGTTCATGCCGCTTTGCTCACATTTTTCTTTTACATCCATGATAACATCAGCAGTCATAGCTACGATCGGGATACTGCTGTTAATTTGTCTTATTCTCTGCGCTGCTTCATAACCATTCATTATAGGCATATGCAGATCCATCAGAACCAGATCCAGATCTGACTGATTCTCCTCAAAAAGCTCAACACCAATTTGTCCATCAGCAGCGGTTATCGCTTCAATACCTGCCTGCTTAAGCACTGATTTCGCGATCAGCTGATTAGTACTGTTATCCTCTACCAGCAAAACCCGATACTGTCCATCGAGATCGCTCATGCTCTCAATGCTGCTCATTTCTGTTTGTCCAGTATCATGTGAAGCTGATATCGCTCTGAGATTGAAAATGTCCTGAATCGCGTTCAGCAGAACAGAAGGAATGATCGGCTTGCCCACGCCGGCATCAATGTCATTTGCGGCCAGCTTATCAAACAGATCCTCACGCATCATCGGTATCAGCATGATTATTTTGGGGTTCTTTGCGATCCTTGTATTTTCTCTGATACCACGCAAATATCTGAATCCACCCTCCTGAGGGGTGTCGTAATCTACGATAAACAAATCAAAGGGTCTGGCAAATTTGCCATCGGCCGCTTCCAGCATTTTTACAGCGCTTTCTTGTGAGCTGGTGAGCTCGCAATGGATGCCGAATGAGCCGAGGTAGCTCTCGATCAGGTTCATGCTGGCTCCTGTTTTTTCCAGAACCAGTGTCCTGATATTCGCAAACTGTCTGGTTGACAGGCTCCGTGCATATTCTGCTTCTTTTTGAAGATCGACATTAAGAGTTACATATATTATAAAAGTCGAGCCTTCGCCAGGGGTGCTGTAAACTTTTACATCTCCACCCATGAGTTCAACCAGATTTTTAACGATAGATAGGCCCAGTCCGGAGCCGCCGAAGCGTCTGTTTATGCTGCTGTCAGCCTGGGTAAAAGGTGAGAAGAGGGAGTCAATTTGCTCCTTGGACATACCAATGCCTGTATCATGAATCGAGAAGGATAAGTGATAGCTGTCATTTTCTTTGGCGTCCAGCCGCAAGTCAAGTGAGACTTCACCCTGCTCGGTGAATTTGGCTGCGTTGTTCAGCAGATTGAGCAAAATCTGCTCCAGTCTCTTGGGATCACCGAAGAACCAGTTCGGCACGTGCGGGTCTTTTGCCAGTTTGAAACCAATTCCTTGTGCTTCGATCTTATAGGATACGATACTTACGACATTTTGTATGACCTGATCCATGCTGAAGGAGATATTTTCAAGCTGAACCTTGCCAGCTTCTATTTTTGAGAAATCGAGGATGTCGTTGATTATGCTCAACATGTTGTTGGAGGCTTGTGTTATTCGATCGATGTACATACTCTGAGTAAGAGTAGTGTCAGTTTTCTTAAGCAGGTAGGCCATGCCGGTAATCGCGTTCAGTGGAGTTCGGATCTCATGAGACATACGGGCCATGAAGCTCGACTTGAACTCGTTAGCGGCTTCTGCTTCCTGCTTGGCTAGCTCAAGATCCTTTTGAATTTGTTTTCTGATCGCGATTTCCTTGCGCATTCTCAGGATCCAATAGAAGGAGACCGCCAAAACCATACCGATCAGTACGCCTATAAATAGGATGACCCTGATGATAGGTGTATAGTCGGGCTTGGTCTCAAGATCTATCCATTTATTGGTGATCGCTATTCGTTCCTCTTCGGTTATCTGATCAAAAACCTTGTCGAGAATTGTTATCAGCTCTGGCCAGTCCTGGCGAACGGCAAAATGAATGCCCTGCTGCTCCTCTGCCTCGAAGGCGATGAATTTAAGATTTGTAAGCGAATTTGTTTTGAGCAAATAATTGGTAGTTGCGAGATTGCCGACAAAAGCGCGTTCGCTGCCATTAGCTACTGCGGTGAGTGCCGCTTCCACAGAATCAAAAAGACTGAGATTGATTTTGGGATGTGAAATCAAATAGCTGTGATGTGAACTGTTCTCCTGAACAGCTACAGCAGTAAGCTTCTCCAAATCCTTAAGACCAGAAATGCCGGAATCATCATCTCTGGTGACAATTACTCTCTTGAAAAAATGATAAGGCTGTGAGAAGAGGAAATGCTGTTCACGATCCTGGGTTTTTGATACTGCCGGCAGTGCGTCGAGTTCACCGGCCAATGCTTTCTCATAAGCCTGTGGCCATGTCAAATTTTGCTCGATTTCAAAAACCAGGCCGGTACGCTCGGTAATCAACTTAAGATATTCCGCTGTTATGCCCTTGTACTGGCCGTCATTGTCGATGAACTCAAATGGGACAAATTCCGGATCAACACCCAATCTAATAACCGGATGCTCTTCGATGAAGGCTCTCTCCGCATCTGTCAAATTGATTGGTTTTGCCTCGGCCAACACAACAGATTGTACAGACAGAAGCAGAAAAATTACAATAAGAAATAAAGCAAGTGTCCTTTTCACTGTTTTGTCCTCCATTGACGTAGACAAACTTTACAAGATGAAACATGGAGTTCTGATGATCTGTATTCTTAGTGACAGGGTTATGCTTCAATAACTTATTATAACATCTCTATATTCTTGCCAACACAAAATTGAGCAAATCCGTGAATAATTATCAAATTATTGCGGGAAGGTTCTCAGCTGTACAGATAGTCCATCTGGATCATAGACATAGAAGTATTTTGTCGAATCGCCCGGGTCCTGTATAGGGGACGGATTCCAGCCTTGATC
>CAZHQX010000103.1:0-5691 GCA_964534195.1 uncultured Oscillospiraceae bacterium | reverse complement strand
GCCGAGCGCCAGATAGATTTTTGGGATCGATTATTTCTAACCGCAGAGCAGGCAAGCGAGATCTGTGAACAGCAGGACCCCGAATCCGATCCTTATTGCCAAAGGATCTTCGATCGACTATGCGGCCTATTAGTGGGCGACAGCGAAAGAATCAACGATCTGATCCACCGATGGCTGACCTTGGCCGATCTGATCGATATATCGCGCAGACAGATCGCCTCAGGCAAAATCGGCGGCAAAGCAGTTGGCATGCTTCTGGCCCGTAAGATCGCCGACCATCTCATAAGCTTGGACAGTCCGCTCAGACCAGAGCCGCATGATTCATACTATCTAGGCTCTGATCTCTTCTACACATATATAGTTCATAATGACTGCTGGCAGCTGCGCATGGAGCAGAAAACACCAGAAGGCTATTTCACAAAAGCCGCAGAGCTTCAGGAGCAGATTCTACGTGGCAGCTTCCCCGAGAGTATTCGCGAGAGCTTCCAGCAACTGCTGGAGTATTACGGGCAGTCACCGATCATAGTCCGTTCAAGCAGCCTGCTCGAGGACGATTTCGGCAATGCCTTCGCGGGCAAGTATGAGAGTGTTTTCTGTGCCAGTCAGGGTACTCCTCAGGATAGATCAGAGAAATTCGAGCAGGCAGTCCGGCAGGTCTATGCCAGCATGTTTGACGAGAGCGCACTCACCTATCGCTTGCAGCGCGGCCTCGACACAAGAGATGAACAGATGGCGCTTCTGGTCCAGCGCGTATCAGGCAGCTATCATGGCCGAACATTTTTCCCGCTTGCGGCAGGCGTGGCTCATTCCCGCAATCTCTATGTCTGGGACAGCAAGCTTGATCCCGGCGCCGGCGCGGCCCGGCTCGTCTACGGGCTTGGCACAAGAGCAGTAGATCGTGTAGAAGGCGATTATCCGAAAATGGTAGCGCTCGATCAGCCGCAGCTCAGCGTTCACAGCAGCAGAGACGACGAGCGCAGCTATTCACAGCGGCAGGTCGACTTGCTCGACCTGGAGGACAACTCACTAAAAACAGTACACTTAAATGACCTGTTAAGGAACGGTTGCGCTGATGACTTGTCCGAGGTTGCCGATATAGACTGGGAGCAGACGAGACAGCTCAAGGAGCTGCGGATCAGCCATAACGAGCAATGGATAGTCAATTTCCGCAAGCTCCTTGCCGACGGCAGCCTGGCAGCCGAGCTGCATCGCATCATCAGAGCGCTCGAGGATGCTTATGGCTGGCCTGTTGATATCGAATTTACGATCAACCGCAGCTTTGACGGCAGATTAATGCTTAGCCTGCTGCAGTGCCGTCCGCTTCAAACCAGACAACTTGGCGCGGCGGTGTCTTTTCCCGATGTATATGATAAGTCAAGGATCCTGTTGCAGAGCCAGGGCGGATTTATGGGCGGCAATACTAGTATAAACACTGATTATGTTATCTATATCGACCCGGCCGCATACAATCGACTCAGCGAGCAAAAACGTCACCAAACAGCAAGAATCATCGGAATGGCAGCCCGGAAGCTGGCCGCGTCCGGTGACCCTAAGCCGGTTATCATGCTGATCGGGCCTGGACGCTGGGGAACTTCGACTCCTTCGCTGGGCATACCGGTTAGATTCTCAGAGATCTGCGATATCAGCATTCTTGTTGAAGCGGCCTTCGAAGCCGCAGGTATGATTCCGGAGATATCCTTCGGCAGCCATTTCTTCCTCGATCTGGTGGAGACAGGCATATTCTATATCGCTGTCATGCCGGCAAAAGGCGAGACCATTTACAGGCCGGAGCTCTTATTGTCAAGGGATAATCGGCTTAGCAGCCTGCTGCCTGAGTGGTCCGAATACCAGGATGTGGTTCACGTTATTGAAACGATCGACCGCCCCCTGAAGCTTCTATCTGACATATCAAGCCAGAGACTGCTTGTAATCGAATAAATATTTACATTTGTATTTACTTCCCGCACACGCAAAAGGGCCTCTCGCGCGGGGGTGCGAGAGGCCTGATGCATTATGGTTACAGATTTACTTAATAAGGAAATCTGCATATGCCTGTGTGTTATGCTCGTGGATATCAAGTCCAACAACTTCTTCCTGTTCTGTGACACGCAGACCAACTGTTTTCTTGAGTATGCCAAACAGGATAAATGATGTCGTGATGGTCCAGGCAGCTACACTAAGTGCGCCCAGAGCCTGTATGCCTAGAAGCGATGCGCCGCCGCCATACAGCAGACCTGTAACAGCATCCTCTGTGCCTGGCATATAATTCGCGAACAGACCAACCATCAGTGTACCCAGAACACCATTCATGCAGTGAACACCAACCGCACCAACAGGATCATCAACCTTCAGAACCTTATCAATAAATTCGATACCGAATACGATTACCAATCCGGCAACCACGCCAATAGCGATAGCACCCTTAATGGTTACGACCTGACAGCCTGCAGTTATTGCGACCAGACCGGCCAGCACGCCGTTCAGAGTCATACTGACATCAGGCTTACCGTAACGGACCCATGTAAGAACCATAGTGGTAAAAGCCGCCGCACAGGCTGCGAGGTTTGTTGTCATAGCGATATGTCCAAGTTCACCATTTGCGCCCAGTGTTGAACCGGCGTTGAATCCGAACCAGCACATCCAGAGAATGAACACGCCCAGAGCGCCAAGGGTAATGTTATGACCAGGCAAGGCATTGACCTTGCCTTTTACATATTTACCGATACGCGGTCCGACCATAGCAGCGCCCACGAGAGCTGCCCAGCCGCCAACTGAATGAACAACTGTTGAACCGGCGAAGTCTATGAAGCCCAATTCACCAAGCCAGCCGCCGCCCCAGATCCAGTGGCCAACCACAGGGTAAATGACCATGCTGATAACAGCACTGAAAATCAGATAGGGCAGGAACTTAGTTCTCTCAGCGACAGCACCGGATACGATCGTAGCAGCTGTAGCACAAAATACAGTCTGGAAGAATATGAATACCGGCGGGGTCAGATCAGCAAAAATACTTAGCCCCATTTTTTCCGGACTCAGGAAGCCGCTTGAGCCGAAGATACCGCCTATACTATCACCAAACATCAGGGCAAACCCGATCAGGTAAAATACGATCGAGCCGATCGTGAAGTCCATTACGTTCTTCATTATAATGTTGCTGGCATTCTTGGCCCTGGTAAAGCCAGTCTCCACCATGGCGAAGCCGGCCTGCATGAAGAAAACGAGAATCGAGCCAAGCATGACCCATACTATGTTCAAATACTGTGACAATTCCATACCTTTCACCTCTTTTGAATACAAAAAAAGGAGATGCGCTAAGTCATCACCTTCGATAACGGAAAACCATAATACTTCAATAATTCAAATTTAATCGGGAATTAAGCTGCGTCCTTAGAGAGCCCCGCCACCCGATTCGCCAGTACGAATTCTGATAGCATCCTCAACAGAATAAACAAATATTTTGCCATCTCCGGGCGAGCCGCTGGCAACAACTCCGCGGACATTATCAATAATGCAAGGCACCTTATCGTCAGAGACCACAGTCTCTACCTTTATCTTAGGCAGCAGATTGACCTCGAACTCGGTACCTCTATACATCTGTGTGAAGCCTCGCTGATTGCCGTAACCCATAACATTGGTGATCATCAGCCCGGTAACTCCGCACTTCTGCAGGATCGACTTGACCTCTTCAAGCTTCTCCGGTCGGATAATAATTTCCAGCTTCTTCATTGTCCTTCCTCCTTGTCGCGTTTGTTCTCAAGCTTCTGATCAGTGCACCTTGCTCTTCAGCTGTCATTATTTTATTACCTGAGGCAAACATAGTCAATAGTTTTTGCAAGTTTTATTATACAATATTTCACATTGGCAAAAGACGACATTTGGGGATATTGGACATATACAGTCTATTTTATCCCTATTTAACAAGTTTATGTAGTCAACCATCACCTCATGACAGATAAAATACTATCTTCACAAAGCATCATTAATTGCAAGTAATATTGTTTTTAATTGCATTTTGACCAATACAACAAATGTTCCTGTGCACCGCACCCTCTTGCTATCCGTATAATATGAGAGTAGAATAACCGAACAATAGTTCGTTTTATTTTTGTGTTTTAGCGGAGGGCATTATCGTGGATATGCAAAGCGAGCGCGTAATACTTCATTCGGATATGAATAACTTCTACGCCAGCGTGGAATGCCTGTTCGACCCTGCTATCAGAGCTTTGCCTGTAGCCGTCTGCGGCGATCCATTGGCCAGGCACGGCATCGTTCTGGCAAAAAATCAGCTGGCCAAGGCAGCTGGTATTATGACAGGCGAAGCTATCTGGCAGGCCAAACAAAAGTGTCCACACCTTCATGTTGTTGCCCCCGACTACCGAAAATATCTCTTCTATGCGCGCAAGGCCAGACAGATATACGAAGAGTACACCTTGCAGGTAGAGCCTTTCGGTCTCGATGAGTCCTGGCTCGATGTCACAGGAAGCCCGCGCGGCAGCGGCCCGGAGATCGCCGAACAGATCAGACAGCGCATCAAGCAGGATCTGGGGCTGACCGTTTCGGTCGGGGTCTCCTATAATAAGATCTTCGCCAAGCTAGGCAGCGATATGAAGAAGCCGGACGCTGTTACAATAATTACGAAGGACAACTATCGCGAGATGGTCTGGCCACTGCCGGCATCAGAGCTTCTTTATGTTGGCCGCTCTACACGCCAGAAGCTTCGCCGTGTTAACATTACAAGCATTGGCGATCTGGCCCGCTGCGATCCCGACTATCTTCAGGGATATCTGGGCAAGTGGGGTCTGATGCTCTGGCAATTCGCCAACGGTCTCGACGACCAGCCAGTCAGAGAGGTCGGCCAGAAGGAGCTGATAAAATCCGTCGGCAACAGCACAACAACGCCTCGCGACTTAAAAACCATTCAAGATATCAAACTGACACTTTATGTGCTTTCTGAGAGCGTTGCTGCCAGACTGCGCGATCACGGACTTAAGTGCTGCACCGTCCAGATCAGTGTCAGGGACAATGCTCTTTTTTCCTTCGAGCGTCAGAAGAAGCTTATGCACCCGACCAGTCTCTCTATTGAAATCGGCGCTGCGGCGCTTGAGCTGTTTATCGCTAATTACAGCTGGGACAGGCCGGTCAGAAGCATCGGCGTGAGAGGCACAGACCTGTTGACGGCTGACGAAGAGAGACAGCTTGCTTTTTTACCTGATATCGCTGACGACCCAAGGAAGGACAGATTGGAAAGAACAATAGATGATATACGCTCACGTTATGGCTGGTTTTCAGTCTGCAAGGGCATGATGCTGGCAGATAGAGAGCTGACCGACCTTAACCCCAGACAGGATCATGTTATTCATCCTGTGTCATATTTTGGCTGATTGAATTAGCAAACCCAAACAGCTTCGGCTATGGCCAAAACGAAATCTTTTGAAACTTTACAGCTTTTATATGGATAATGACAACATTTTCTATAATAATGTAAAATGAATATCTTGATAGGCAAAGCAATCGCAGACAGCTTGACCGGCGATCGAACCATCACAGATCGCCAACAAAATGAAGGAGGATACCGGCTCTGTAAATACAGAACATAGTCGGGGGGGATGACATGAAAAAACTACTTAAGAAAGCAAATAGAGGCATTCTGCTTACTGTTTTTGTTCTGATAGCGGTTTCGATCTATCTGAT
>CAZHQX010000102.1:0-5699 GCA_964534195.1 uncultured Oscillospiraceae bacterium | reverse complement strand
GCCTGCTTGATCAGCTGCTTATCTGCGGATATCACTGTAGGCGGCTTGAGATCCAGCTCGAATTTGTGAGCGGAATCGATCATCTCTGCTTCGCGCACTATTTCCTCGATCATCTCACAGGCATCGAAGCTCTCACGATGCAGCTGAATCGTCTCATTATCGCCACGTGCCAGAAACAGCAGCTGTTCGACCAGCTCCTTCATGTTCTGTGTCTCCGCCTTAATGGCATCGATCGACTCCTGCATGGTCTTCTCGTCTTTTTTACCCCAACGATCCAGCAGATTTACATAGCCTTGAATTACCGAAATAGGTGTTCGCAGCTCATGAGATGCATCGGAAACAAACTGAACCTGCGACTGATATGAATCGTTAATACGCCTGAGCATCGCGTTTATAGCGGCCGCCAGCCCCTTAAGCTCATCCTGTGTACTGTCGACAGATATCTGACGATCCAGCTTATTGGCATCAATATCGCTGAGAACACCAGCCAGCGCTTCCAGCTGCCGCTCCTCAGTTTTTGAGCCCACAGCAGCCAGCTCTTGATTAAGAACTCTCGTTGATTCAGCCAGATCATAAATCGGCCGTAGAGTTTCGCGGATGATCCTATCGCTTTTAACGGATTCCGATATTATGATTATCAGCTCCAAGCCAAACAGAACAAGAACCCAGATAACAAAAGCACGCAAATCATTGCCAACACTGTAAACGAGACGATAGCTCTGACCATCAACATCGGTCATCAGCGAATATTTAAGCGCCCAAACTCTTTTGCAGCCCTTAAGAAGATCATTATCCGCAGGCAACAGACCAATCATTCTCGCGCCTTTGACACCGTCTCGCATTAAGGGCTCATAAATACTCTCATTTATAGTAACGCCGTTAAGCGACACAGACGTTTTGGCAATCGTCAGCTTGTCAATACCATATTGGTAAAAGCCGGTTCCAGCAGGCTGTTCAGCCATACCTCGCGCTGCCTGACTTACAGTCTTCTCGGCGTTCCAGCCGATAAAGATCAGGCTGAATATAATAAGCAGTATATTGATCGAGCTGATTGCGGCAAACAATCGACCGGTCATACGCATATTCAGTTTGACAGCTATCGAGGAAGATGACGAGTTTTTCCTGACGCCAGAATCTCCTGCCGCGGCCGGACCCGTGTCTTTTGCCTGGATGGTATCTGAATCCGGGTTCATTTTTCTCTTATTATCCTTGCTGTTCATCTTTTATCACATACCCCACGCCACGGATTGTATGGATCAGCTTGATACTATAGGGCTCTTCTATTTTTGAGCGAAGATACCTGATATAGACATCGACGGCATTTGTTTCGCCGGAAAAATCGTAGCCCCAGATCTCCTGTATGATCGTATCGCGGCTGACAACGATATTTTTATTCTTAAGCAAATAGTACAGCAGATCAAACTCACGCTTAGTAAGATCGATCGGATCGACGTCTACATGCACCTCTCTTGTATCAGGATCAAGTGTCAGGAGCCCGGCAGATAATGCTGCCGACTGCCTTGTTCCCGCTTTTGCCGATTTGTTTCTAAGCGCTGCTCTGATCCTGGCAAGTAATTCCTCAATGGCAAAGGGCTTGGTGATATAGTCATCGGCGCCGCCATCAAGTCCGGCAACCTTGTCAACAACAGCATCACGCGCCGTCAGCATGATGACCGGCACATCGGAAACACGTCGCAGGCGGCGCAAAACCTCGATGCCGTTGAGCTCAGGCAGCAGGATATCCAATAAAACGAGGTCGAAGGGACGGGTCGAAGCAAGCTCCAGCCCATCCCTGCCATTGAACGCTTTTTCAACCTCATAGCCCTCATACTGAAGCTCCAGCTCCACGAAACGGGCTATTTTCTCTTCGTCCTCAATTATCAGAATGCGTTCCATTAGACTTGTCACCTTTTACGTCTTTTTTGAAGTTCTCAGCTGCTTCCGAAACTGATTCCATGGCCTTGTTAACCTTTTCACGACCTAGATCCGGACCTGCGAAGCGGTAGCTATAGCCGAAGAACAGACCAATGATCATCAGCGGAATCGTGATCCAGAATATGAAGAGCAACAGCAAAACCAATACGGTGACCGGTATCGACATCAGCTTCTCATTATTTCTGCTGACCTCAAGACTGTTGATATTGCCCCTGTGCAAGACACGTCCGCACCATCTGAAAAATCTACCGACCAGCTCGCCGAAGGTAGCACTGTCCTTCTCCAGCTGCTGTTTTGCGCCTTCTCCACCAGCAGCTTCCTGATGAACCTTGTCACCCTCGGAGGCAGTAGTGAAATTGCCGCCGCCCTGAGGCGCTTTGATTTTGCCCTTTTTCTCAAGATTAACGATCGCTTCCAGTATATCTCCGTTAGTTTCCTCGAGAGCCGCCTTAGCCTCCTCGAATGAAATATCTGCATACTCCCTAAGCTTCGTAACCTGTTCAATAGTAACCATATCCAAAACCTCCTGTTTTTTAATATGGTCAAATTGTAGCAACACAAGCTTTGAGGCCAATTTAACTAACATTAAAGAAACATTAGAATTTCATATTTGTCTTTTAAGCCTCCGGCAGCCAGACCCTCATCTGCGTCAAGCCCCTGTTCGACCAGGCATAATAAGGTATCAGGTCGATCAACTGGCGTTCCAGCACAGGACGCTCATATGAATAAAGCGAGTCCCTGCCACTGCTTCTGAAACCAGCGACTGTCAATTTAATGACGCCGGGCAGCTGCTCATGCTCCGTTTCAGTATAACTGAGATTCCGATCAACGAACAGGTCCAGAACAGCACCATTATTGTCCACGCCCTCGGCACAATAAATCAAGGCACCCCTGGCAAAAGCCGTCCTGCCGGAATTGGCGCTTACCTGCTCATTGGTATAGATCCTGCGAACGTTCATATCGAGATCAAGTACGATCTCATCACCATCATCGAAGTGTCGCTCGATCAGAGCGTAGCCATTCTCTGTTGTATAGTCGGTCAAGCTGCCGTTGATCGATATTTCTGACTTAACGCTCCACTGAGGCAATCTGATGGCCAGAGTAAGTGGAACGGCTTGTGCTGCTGTGTTAACTATATATTTGACCTTGCCGCCATAGGGCTGCTCGGAGTCAACTGTTATTCTTATGCCATGCGAAGAGCTCAGATCCAGCTCGCCATCGATAAAAAGATGCGAATAAACTGTTGTATCCTTAACGCTCCAGGCGTATTTGCCCAGCGATGACAGCAGTCTTGCGACATTGGGCGGGCAGCAGGCACAGGCAAACCATTTGGGTCTCTGTGGCAGGGCATGCATATGAGATTTGGTTTCACCTGAAATACCAGGCACAGCCTCCAGCGGATTGACATAGAAGAAGCGTGTACCATCAAGCTGCATATCAGCAAGCACAGTATTGTAGAGCGCACGTTCCATGATATCGGCATACTTGCTGTCCTGATCAAGCTCCAGCATTCTGCGGGCGAAGAAAATCAGAGCGATGGAGGCACAACCCTCGGCATAGGCGGTATCGTTGGGCAGATGCCAGGAACTGGAGAAGGCTTCACCTTCATAGATTGAGCCTATTCCGCCCGTTACATACATTTTTCGTTCAGTGATGCTATGCCAAAGCGTCTGACAGGCCTGCTTAAGACCCTCATCGCCAGTGGCCAAGGCTGCATCAGCCATACCGGAATACAGGTAAGCAGCTCGTACCGCATGACCAACAGCTTCTGTTTGTTGTCTCACAGGCAGATGATTCTGCGTATATTCTCTATCCTGACCATCAGCACCCCAGACAGTCCAGGGGTCGTTTTCTCTCTCTTTAATAAAATAGTCACTGTCGACACCGCGGGCATCCAGGAAACGCATCGCCAGCTCAAGATCCTTTTCTCTGGCGGTCAGGTGATAGAGCCTCATCAGTGCCAGCTCTATCTCCGGATGACCTGGAATGCCTCTAGTATCTTGTTTCACAAAACGGTCATAAATATGATCGACAAAGCCATTTGTTATTTCTAGAATTCTGCTCTTGCCTGTAATATCCGCGTAGGCAACGGCGGCTTCTATCAGGTGGCCGGCACAATATAGCTCATGACCCTCCTGCAGATTAACCCAGCGCTTATCCGGCTCCTTAACTGTAAAAAACGTGTTGATATAGCCATCAGGATGCTGAGCGCTTCCGATCAGATCAACGATCTCATCACAACGAGCCTCAAGCTCAGAATCAGGATAGTGATACAAAGAATAAGCCGCAGCCTCCAGCCATTTATAAACATCACTGTCCTGAAAAACCATGCCGTAGAACTCATTGTCGACCTTACCCTCACGCAGCATTTGAGCGGCAGCACGGAAGTTCTCAATCGCATGACTCTTCTCAGCGCCCTCGACCTGATCTTGAAGCACACGCTCCTGATACGGGATGACGACGTCTTTTGCCAGTTTCTGATAATGTCCAAGGAAACCATTTGCAATTTTGAAATTTTTCATAAGATCTGTCATTTCACTGATCCTCCTGATAATATGTGGTGTGATATTCCGATATTTCGTATTCGACTCTGTAACTTGTCTCCTATACATAATTCTAGTATCATGAAATCATAATACAACACACAAATTTTGATATCAGGTGTATAATTCTTATATGCGTTATTTTGTAAATGATCTTAAAAAACCTTTTAAGCTTATAAGCTGCGGCAATTTGATAAGTCTCGACGGCTTCCTTCATATGAGGCGCTGTCTCGATCATTATGTTCTTATACTTGTGCTCGAGGGCACACTTCATATAACTCAAAATGGCTTAGAGCATGATATTGAACCCCAGCACTATATTTTACTTCGCGCCAATGAGGTTCACTTCGGCAGTCGGCCTTCGAGCGGGCGCTTGTCCTACTACTGGGCTCATTTCGATGATAACAAAGAACTGGTTGAGATAGAAGAGCAGGCAGCCAGACTTAAAATCGTCAGTCCTGTTACGGATAGCGTTTCAATAAGCGATAAGATTATTATGACAGAAACAGGCAATGTTGCCCGATCACCGCGCGCTTCTCTGTTATTTGGTCAGCTGCTTGATCTATCACGCCAGCCGGTTCAGTTTCCCATGCAGACAGATTACGCGCTCAGCCTGCTGCTTATGGAGGTTTCAAGAGCCGCGATCGAGACTTACAGTGATCTGCAAAAACAGATTCCTCCCACTATTTCACGTATTATTGAGTGGCTGCGGGCAAACTGTCATGAAACTATATCAGTTCGTGATGTGGCGGCTGAGTTCGGCTATAATCCGGATTATCTATCAGCACTCTTCCACAAAACAACTGGTAGTACGATGACCAATTATCTCAACAAGCTAAGAATCGACATCTCAAAAACTTTATTGGCCAATTACTCCGTAACGGTCCGGGAAGCAGCTTATTCCTGCGGTTTCTCGGACGAGAAGTATTATATGCGTCTGTTTAAAAAGTTAGAAGGCATGACGCCCTCACAGTTTCGCCATGCCTTCAGTGAAAAAAGTATAAATATGGAATAAATTCTTATCGGTTGATCAAATCGTTTTTTTGTTTGCCCAGCCTTCTGAGAATTTGAATTACTACTGTCGGTACAAATGCCAGAACAGCTATGGCTCCATACTGTTGATTTGTCAGCACGACCGTTTCAAAAACTGACTGCAGCGGCGCAATGAAGAGCACAGCAGCCAGGAGAGCTGTACCACTGGCAAAAGCTATCCAGCTGAAG
>CAZHQX010000101.1:0-5717 GCA_964534195.1 uncultured Oscillospiraceae bacterium | reverse complement strand
GCCGTTACCAGAAGCGAGCGATTGAAAAGATCATTCACTTCATGAACGACGATGGCGCATGAACTCTGGTGCTGAGTGGGAAGGCTGAGCCTTCTTCCACATCATTCCATTCCAATAGCTAACTGACCGACCTGGGCGAAAGCATTTCACTGCGCTTTTGCCCAGATTTTTCGCCTAGCGGGAAAAGTGATACTTCTTGATCGTTTATAACAATAAGGGAGTGCTCGTGTCAGAAGGAAGACAACGACACATTTAACTCCCGATTAATGGCAACAACTCCAGAACGAATAACGATATGTGGAAAGGGTAGGAAGGATAATTGACAGCAGTATATTACACCCATAATGTATATGTGGCTTGAAGCATCAGATGAGTTCACTTTGCATGCGAGAGGCACATATGTTGTTTTGCAATTTTAACTCAGGCTTGGATGTCAACAAGTCTATCTAAATGCCTACACAGACAGTCATGATTATGAAGCATAATACGAGATAATCTGGTAAAATAGTAACGTATTGTTAAATGATTTTATTACTGAAGGAATAACTCACCAAGGAGGTATGCTCATGAAAAAGGTAAGAATTATTTGTGGAGTGATTATATCCTTGCTATTACCAATAACATGTTTAACAGACGATCAACAGACATGGAAACAAAGATTCGTTGATAGATCATTCAAAGCAGCTAACACCAATACAATTGATCAGATAGTCGAAGGAAAGTCATTGATGTGGAAGACCGACAGCCTACTGGTGGATACCCTTAATGTTTTTGGAGAATATAATCATTACTTTGCTAATCATAAACTGGAATACCCGGAATTCTTGGCAGTCTTTAAGCACTCGGACCTGCCCGGCGGAGTTATGGGTATGACCGCCGGACAGAATGCAATGTGCATTTATTCAGATGACTCGTACCTTATTGTGGATGGACAATGGAATGTCATTTCCCAGCATTCAATTGATCATCCAAACATTAAAAAAGACGCTGCATTTGTCAATCATGTTCTATATAAGGAAGGGGCTTTTTACCTGTTAGTTTTTGATCACTCCATAGAGCAAAGCTATATTATTGTGCAGCCAATAGCAAGACAACCACAGTATAGCAATATAATCAACAGACAAATTCATTATTTCGATATTGTGGATGGAGATTACCTTCTAATGGGACTAGACGAACGACTTCTGCCTTGGATAGGACGGATTGCCCAAAATGGGAAAAAAGTATGGGAAGAGCGGTTAAGTCCTCAAGGATATATTCCCCAAGGCTGCTTTTTGTATGATGGAAAAGTTTATCTTGTCAGTAATAATCCGTATAAGCTGAAGTTTCTCGTGACAGTATACAGCACAGAAGGTAAAATGCTAAAAGAAAAGCAGTTTTTGCTATCAGATACAGCTCAATCAATCGAAAACATGCGATTAGATATCTTTGCCATAGATACAACTTCTCATGCAATTGCATTGTTCGGGCAGCAATTGTCCAATAGTGGAATGTCTCAAGGCGTTTTCATTCAAATTGATAAAAATCTGAATCTCATTAAATATCAAGTGTACGATGACTATGTAAGGATTCAAAGTGCTGTAGAGAAAGATAACCATTATTATATGCTTGCTAATACTTCTGGAGAATCAAAGATCGCAAGTAGTAAATACATTATTCGAGAAGATGGCGCCATTTCCATTCCCTTAGAAAGCAAGACAAGCATGATGAATTCCATTGGGATTTTCTCAGGTGATGATAGTAACCTATATGTATTTGGCCTTTTATATCAAACGGATCGTCTGGACGAGCCTTCGACATTTATATCCGAAATCACCTTAAAATAGAGGGCTGTATTATGCACCCTTGAACATCAGGGGCATAATGATTCGTGTTTTACAAATCTTCCAACACTAACGATTTATTATTATGTAGAATAAATAGGCCTGCTGGGGCTGTCACAGTAGTGACAGCCCCAGGGATTACGAATAATCAGATATTAAGTTTCAGAAAACCTTGATAGTATTTATTGTTGCATTTGCCGGTACTAACAGAACCCGTAAAAGTTTTGACTTTATGCAATGATTGATTCGTTTCTGTACCGATGTTACCTTCAACTGTACTGAAACTACTGCCTCCGGTGACAACAAGGCCAACATGACTGGAAATATCTGAGTTAAGGTCGCCGTAATAAATCAAGTCACCTGCTGCCGGAATGTAACCGTCACCTCGTTGATGCCATGTAGCGCCATATAAGTTGACCATCTTCAATCGAGCTTGGCCGCAATAACCTTCCGAATAAGGCATATTGGTCACAGTCATACCAGATGCACTACATAACCAATAAATGAAACGTTGGCACCAATCACCACTCATATCCAAACCATTGCCGTTATTTGACACAAGAGTCCGCGCTATTGTTACGATACGTGTCTTTACAGAAGCTGGTAATGTTAAAGTGTTGCCAAAGCAACTTGAGTGGATATAGCGGGATACATAAGTTCCATCTCCTTTGCCGAAGCGAACTTTTACCCAAAGTGTACTGGTACTACCAGAGATTGTTGGCCCATTTTCTGTGCCTTCAATATAGAACATGGAGCCCATCACTACCTGAGTAAAACTATTTGATCCAGGAGTGTTACGAACTCGAACTCCAGTTTTAGTGGTTTTTCCAAAGTACCCCGCAATGAATGATGATGTGAGGGAAGCATAGTTCTCGGTGCCTTTACTATCAACGAAATTGTCTTCACCAGTACCCCGTGTGCTTGTTTCGATTTTATCAGACATTCTTTTATTCTCCTTTTTCTTATAATGGCGTCTGTTTCGCTGGCCAGCACATCCATTCGCCAACCAAAGCGTATTATTCTAAGCACACTTTTAGAAGTGACAGTCTCGCGCCATTGGAATGTCATGAGCAATGAAAACCATCGGATTGATTATTTTATATGAATAACAAGCTTGAAAAACAACTCTCCATTATCTATCTTGGGTGGGAAGAGACATTTGTCGCACTCGTTTATATAAGTGAAAGGAGGTGGTCACGATGAACATCGCTTCGGTACCAAGCGAAGTTCGGAAAGAGCGGTTTGAAAAATGGTTTGCCGCTTATAGTGATGCTGTCCTCAGAGTGTGTTTTCTATATCTTGCAGACATGGCATTAGCGGAAGATGCTATGCAGGACACTTTCGTCAAGGTTTGGCGAAAGATGGATTCATTTGATGGACGGTTTCCCAATTCAGAAAAAGCTTGGATAATGCGTATTGCGATCAATACCTGCAAAGATTACAAAAGGACGAACTGGTTCCGTCGGGTAGATCTTGCCAAGGCCATAGATGAAATACCAACTACCTTATATGGGGCTTTGGACGAATCAATTGAAATGATTATTGATGTGATGCAGCTTCCCGGCAAAATGAAACAAGCGGTACTACTGTACCATTATCAAAACCTGACGCTTGAGGAAGTGGCGACGATTCTTGGCGTTGGAAAAAGCACAATTCATCGTTGGCTTCAAAAAGCATATGCACTTCTGCGTGATGACCTGAAGGGAGGGAAGTCGAATGAATAACAATGACATTATCCGCCATCGTCTTGATCAAGGGCTTTCGGGCGTGACTGTCTCTCTTCAGCATCGTGTCAAACTTATGGATGAAATTTTCGGAGGTAAAAAAGTGAAGAGGAAACTCACGTACGGGTTAATTCTTGCTATTGTTCTGATGCTTTTAACTGTTTCAGCTTTGGCTGTAATTGTATGGAATCAAGTGTTTGAAAGAGTAATAACAAAGGAGGCAGAAAGCGGAATCATCGCTTCCTGGACGACCAAAGAAAGGATTGATTTGCTTGTTCTATTGGCTGAAAATGGCTGGGAATTTCCGGATAAAGAGCTTGATATACTAACAGATCCGACGACCAGTGAGAAAGATAAGGACAGATTATCTGCTGCATTAATTGCTGAGCACTTAGGACGAATTGATGCTGTGTCGCATATGGATATTATTGAACATGTTAAAGGCCCTATGACAAGTTGGTCTTTAGAGGATAAGGCCTGGTACGATAATTACATGCGTTCACACGGACTATTAAGGGATTCCTGGCACGATGTTCTGCCTGATGAAAGCGATATATCCAGAGAACAAATCATTGAGATTGCCAAAAATCGGATTATCGCATCTTTTAATCTGGAAGAGGCTGCTCTGGATGATTACCTGGTTGATCTCTCATTTTTTACTTACGACCTTAAGGATGAACCAAGATGGAAAGTGGATTTTAGATTGAATGCGTCGGAGAATGCCGCATATTCTGTGTTGCTGACTCGACAAGGTGAAGTCACTGCAGATGAGCAAATGGAAATATACTTGCCAGAACACGTTGCTACACAATCAGATGCAGAAATGCTTGATGAAAAGACTTTGCTGGAACAAGCTAAAGGTCCAAGTGAAACTTGGTCCTTGGAGGACAAAGCAAAGTATCTGGGCTCAGATAATGGACTGCCGGCTCCTGGCGAGATCAGCGAGGAAGAGGCTGTCTTGATTGCTAGCAATGCGCTCAAAGAATCAGTTGCCAAAGACCCAAGCAACCATACGATAAGTGTATGGTACAAGCTTTTTGATTACTATGCTGATAGCAATTCTCCAAAATCGCCATTTTACTTGATAGTTTTTATCGACAATATTGAAGAGCCTTTTGATGTGTTCAGTGTGTTGATTGACCCTAAAACCGGAGTGATATTAGACATTCACGGTCCGGGTGTGGACAAGAATCATGGATAACTAGAATGAGTCCATTCCAGCGCCCGTGTTGTTGGCTGCATATTGTTATTATTTTGACTGGAATTTGTCAGTTCCTTTGATACCATGTTTCTCCTATCATTTATCTACACAGAGAATTTGGTGGCCACCAGCTCAAGTGTAAGAAATGGAGGTAAAAAGATGGCAACAATTTATGGCGCTAAAGTCGCAGTGCCAGCAGGTCAGACTCTTAACCTTAGGAAGGAAGCAAACGCAGCCGCTACAGTTTTGTATAGGCCAAGCTCCGGCACTTCACTAAACTGTGATTCCAGCATAAGCAATGTGGAGTGGATCACCGTTACAAGCATGGCTCAAACCTGTTATGGAATGAGAAAATTCATTGACACTTCTACGATTTCTAACCCTTCTGCTGCAAATTTGTTTGGTGGAGTAGGTTCAAGCAATAATATCCGCCAAAGTAGTACCAAAAAAGCAGTCGTTTTCAATCTACAATGGGCTCTCAAGCGTCTTGGATTCGACCCTAACGGTATTGATGGCATATTTGGTGGTGGTACTCTTACTGCTGTCGAGAACTATCAACGCTCGAAAGGCTGGACGCCGGATGGTATCGTTGGCGATCAAACGAAAGCAGCACTTGTTGCCGACCTTAGCTAATTAACTGACCAACTGGGGCTGCCGCAGTAGTGGCAGCCCCCTTTTGTAGCTTTAGCGAAAAACAGCCACCATAGAACTGGGGAATCGGGGATTCTTAGCCAACAAGAAGAAAGACTACTGGCCAGTTCACTGCTTTCCCCTTTGATTATGTGTCGTCATTTTTCGAATGGTACTTCTTATCCTGTATATGAACCCTTTGGTTGCCTGAGATGTGGTGTTATTCCGTTTTGCTATATCATCGATTGAATGTCCTTTCAGGAAGTACGCTCTGAACACACCTTTTTGTCTGCCATTCAGTTGGGATTCTATGCGTTTCACCAGAAGACGTTGGTCTTC
>CAZHQX010000100.1:0-5732 GCA_964534195.1 uncultured Oscillospiraceae bacterium | reverse complement strand
GCTGGCATTCATTTTGATCCTCCGATGCTGACGCTAGTTGATAATAGACAGGTTATTAGTGCTATTATACTATATTGATATCCCTCAGCTAATTTATAATACATTGTTTATCTCCAAATAATGCAAGAAAATTGCTTTAGGTGGTGAAAATATAGTAAAACATGTTTGGAAGGAAGATTTCTTCCACAGCATCACAGAAGATCTTGAAGCAGAATAAACTCGGAGGCATCTATATGTCAGATTGGAATCCAAACCATTCACTTCCTGCAGGACTATAAAAAAATGCTCGAAGCCTCTTACGAGACCTCAAGCAGTAATGGCAAAATTCTCTTTCCTTTTACCAGGATATTTTTTGCAGCTTACAATTGACCATTAAATTCAATCAAGCTTACATCTCAGTGAATGCGATCCGCTGAGAAGTCTGCTCTCGCTGCCGTCTGGCAATGTCAGCAGACATTCGCATGAAACCGGGACTTCCACTTCTATCAGGAACTCCCCGTTATCAAGTCGCCAGTCGGAAACGATTCGACCATATGGACAATTCACTTCTCCACGTGCGGAGGTTATGCCGCCGCCGATCAGCGGCTTGATCCGGAAGCTGCGATAGCCGCCGCTGATAGCTTCAATTCCGGCGATTCGCCGATAGAGCCAATCGCCAACCGCGCCGTTAGCATAATGATTGAAGGATACCATGCCGCCGCTGGACTCTTCCTCTGACTTGCCCCCGGACAGATCACCGACATTTACGGTTCCATCCGGTCTTAGCGCGTCCCAACGCTCCCAGACTGTCGTGCCGCCGGCCCGAACCTCGTAGAGCCAGGAGGGACAAGTTTCCTGCAGCAGCAGGTCGAAGGCCACATCCGGATGACCATTATCAGACAAAGCGAAAAGCAGATAAGGTGTACCGGTGAAGCCTGTTGTCAGGTGATTACCTGCATCACGAACCAGTCTTACAAGGTTATCTGCCATTGTTTTAGTCTCGGTATTGTTAGCTGCAGTCATGGCAAAATGAAGAGGCAAGACATAGGCCGTCTGGAATTCCTTTTTTAGATTTCCTTCTCCATCCGTGAAGACCTCGCGATATGCTCGGATTATTTTATCCCGCAGTTTTCGATAATAGGCCGCATCCTCTGTTTCACCTAGTATTTCAGCAATCTGTGCTGTGATATTACAGGAATTAGCGAAATAGGCAGTTGCTACCCATTTGCCCTTGGCCATCCACTGGCGTACAGTTTCATCTGGTGCGCACCAATCACCGAACTGGAAAGGGAATCGCCAAATATGACGGCTGTTCGGCGTAAGTGAAAAGAGACCGGACCATCGCTTGACTGATTTCAAGAAACGCTTGATGGTTGGATATTGCTTCTGCAGAAGAGATTTACTACCGCGTGCCAGATATTCAGCCCAGGGGACAAGAACACAGCTGTCTCCCCAACAGGCTGTGGTCATTGCTGGCCATGAATCACCTGCGCGAGGGATAACCATCGGCAGACCGCCTCCTCGACTCTGCTCGCTGCGCATGTCCAGCAGCCATTTATCAAAAAATCTGCTCATATCAAAATTGAAACAGGCAGTACTTGCAAAAACTGCTATGTCACCGGTCCAGCCCTGACGTTCATCACGCTGCGGACAATCAGTCGGGATGTCGACAAAATTTGATTTGCCGCCCCAACGTATATTGCTCTGTAGCTGATTAATGAGCGCGTTCGAGCATTCGAAGCTGCCTGTCTCCTCAATATCAGAATGGAGGACCAGAGCTGACAGCTCAAGGTCCTCGGCATCTATGCCTGTGACACCGACATATCTGAAGCCCATATAGGTCAATCGCGGCGAATAAGTTTGTTCCCCATCAACACACGTATAAGAAGCAATAGCTTTTGCGGTTCGCAGGGATTTGACGAAGAGCTCTCCCTCAACCAGAACCTCCGCATGACGGAAGACGATCTTATGTCCGCTCTTGCCATTTATCCTTGCGTAGATAACCCCGGCAAAATTCTGGCCGAAATCATAAACTAACTCTCCACTATCAGCCCGAGTACAGCTTATTGGCTGTAGTTTTTCCTGAACACGAACTGGGCTGCCATACTGGGCGATCAGGGCCGGCTTACCACGAGGCTTGGTGATGCTGCATTTCCTCCAGCTTGCAGCTGCCAGGCCTATACTGGCATCGTATTCTTCACCATCATACCATTCAGCCTGACGGAAATTGCCTTCCTCTGTGACCTCCCAGGATTCGTCTGTCGAGATGATTTCTGTACTGCCATCAACATAATCAATATGCAGCTCTAGTAAAAGCGCCTGCTTATCAGCGCTGATCTTATTCTTGCGGATATAGTTGAACGAACCAGCCGCCCAACCGCCTGCCACTATGGCTATTAATGTGTTGTCTTGATTAAGCTGTTTTGAGATATCGTAGGTCTGATATTGGATCTGATGCTCATAGGATGTAAGGCCA
This sequence comes from uncultured Oscillospiraceae bacterium, assembly GCA_964534195.1. Classification (GTDB taxonomy): domain Bacteria; phylum Bacillota; class Clostridia; order Saccharofermentanales; family UBA5734; genus JAAYFZ01. The sequence continues at coordinate 3,277 of CAZHQX010000100.1, read as the reverse complement.
GGCGCGAAATAATCATTACCTACCTTGCACTCATTCAACATAAGCTCATAAACTCCGAGCGCAGTCGAATTTATCCATGCTCTCTTGATCGGCTTGGTTACCACAAATCGATGACGGAAGGTCATCGGTAGAGGCGAGACTTTTTTCGCGAAATCATATGTGCCATCAGTTATCCAGCTCGCTGTCCAGGGGGTATCAAGTCTGCCAGTTTGGAAACGCACTGCCGCCTTGGCGGTTTCGCCGCTCGTACCAGTAGCTTCCACAAAAACCTCATAGCCTGTGTAAGGCTTGAGCTCAACGTCACAGCGTATATCGAGTTGATCAGTCGTCGTTATCTTCCAGCTGCCGCAGCTGATCGTTGCAGCTCCAAGCGCTTCACCTTGTATATCTGATTTCAGCGCAAAGGAAATATATGGAGCACTGTCTGTTATGCAGCCTTCTCTGAGATTATTTACTTTCAAATCCGTTATCTTAAGCATGTCAAAATTACTCCTTATTTCTTCGCGATGCGTTCCTTGATTTCTGCCTGCTTCTTATCAAGATTCTTCTCAACATTCAGGAAAAACAGCAGTGCAACAAGAACCAGACCTGTAATCGTCTCCAGTCCAACAAACGAGAAGGTGATCATATTCCGAACCGGTTGTGACTGCACCGCTATCAGATTACCGAGCTCATCTGTGAATGGTTTGACATAGCCGGAGACCGATAATAGGGCGTTGAAGATACCAACACTGACACCGGTTATTGTCACCGCGATTACATTGTAAAAAGACATGGCGACGCCGTCACAGCGAAAGCCTGAACGCCATTCAGCATCGTCAAGTGTGTCGGCAAACAGGGCCATGAAAACATAGGCGCTGGGCAGTCCGCCGAAATTCTTAATGATCTGACCAGTTAAGGCCAGTGCCATATTGGTTGAGAAGATCCAGCCGATCGCGCTGCCAAGCGCATAAAGTACAAATCCAGCCATCGTGACATTTCGTTTGCCAAAGCGCTTAGCCAGCGGCCAGATCAGGAAAATTCCAATACCCATCGGAATGCCGCCGATAGCAGATATCAGAGTTTGAGTGATGCCATCATTATAGGTGCCGAGCACATAGTTGCAGTAGTAGACCAGACTGATATTTTTAATATTCATACCAAGCATATAAATTAGGAAATAGACGAAGATTAAAACGAGATACTTGTTGGTCAGGACGGCTTTTACCTGGGTAAGATAAGGTATATCCTCATTATGCTCACTGACAGTTTCTTCTGTAACGCGTTCCTTAGTGAAGTAGTATTCGAGCAGTGTCAGAGGCAGGGCCAGAATGGAGAGGATGCCCATCACTGTTATCCAGCGAACTTTGTCGAGCCCGATGGCCGGCATGATCAGCATTGGGAAGATCAGAGCAACGATGATTCCGCTCATCATGATGGTTGCGACTTGATTGAAAACTGAGAGCTTACCGCGATCTGCGCTGTTACGTGTTGAGAGTGGCACCATCAGGTTGTGGCTCATATTGAAGATCGTGAAGGCGAAGGAATAGTAGAGATTATAGGATAGCAGAACCCATATTGCCTGGAAGGAGTCGCTTGCGTTCGGTACAAGAAACAACAATATGCCGGTAAGTGTAATCATAGGCGCTGAGATAAGCAACCATGGCCTTGCTTTGCCATGTCTGGTTTTTGTGCGGTCGATTATATAGCCCATAACAATATTGGTGACGGCATCAATTGCCTTTGAAACGATGGGGAAAATAATCAGGAATGCTCCGCCCCAGATAGAAGTAAGACCGAGAACGTCAGTATAGTAGACATTTAAGTAAGTTGCCAGAACAGCGTTAAGCAGCAGTGCTCCCGCCGGTCCCAGCAAATAGCCAAACCAGCGCTCGCGGCCGTTTACCTCTATTCCATTTGTTCTACTGTTGAAGATAGAACCTCTTAATAGCTTTTCTAACACGTTTTTGCCCCTCCTGAAAAACATTCCTATAGACGAACTACTAATGAATGAGAGATCCGAAGCTTGTACTTAGTTTAGTTACATTATATTGCTCATCAAATCAGCAATCTTATAAAATCGTCGCATATGTTGTAAAATGTCATAAAAAGAGAGGCCGGTGTTTATTGTGCAGATTGACTACAAGTATCTTTGCCACGGGCTGGGCCATCTAACTGGTCTTGAGATCAGGGTATATCTGGAACAAGAATTGATTGAACACTATGCGCATTATCCTTTTGAACCTGATATTGCAGGAATCATAAGTGACAGGGCAAGTCAGAATCGAGATAATGCCTTCTATGTCGAAACAGAGGAGCTTTTAGTGTTCGGTGCTATAAGAGCGCGTCAGGACAACAGGCTCTTGATCATTGGCCCGACCTCACATATCCGGCCAGGCAAACAGGCAATGCTCTCGATTTTGTATCAACTGGCCGGCTCGCATCAGCAGTTGCCGGAGCTTGAACAATATTTTGCCAATATGGTGCCGTATCCCTTTGAGAATTTTCTCGAGATCCTTTGCTTCGTAAATTATGCGGTCAATGAAGAGAAGCTGACAGTTTCTCAGTTGATAAGACGCAATGATGATTTCAATTTCAGCACGAGCAGCCAAATTGAGGCAGCTGATAAATGGTATGAAAATAATCAGCAGCAGGAAGCTCCGCCGCATAATACATATGAAGCCGAGAAAATTATGATGTCATATATAACGACCGGAGATGTTGAAGCAGTTAAGGCCTTCTTTGAGAAACCGCCTACAGGTCGTATCGGACCGATTGCTCTTAACGAGCTGCGTCAGCGCCGCAACACACACATAATCGCGGCGGCTCTGATGAGCAGGGCAGCGATCGCCGGCGGAATGACGCCGGAGGCGGCTTTTGCCATTAGTGACAGATATATTCAGAAGGTGGAAATGCTTAGCAGTGGGCGAGATATAACACAGCTTGGCATGGAGATGATGCTCGATTACACAAGGCGGGTTGAGGCCATCAAATGCGGTGAGGGAAATTCGCGGCTTGCCAGAGATATCAAGCGATACATTCACAATAATATCAACAGGAAAATTAAGCTTAGTGATATTGCTGAAGCTCTCGACATCAACAGATCTTATATGTGCGAGCGTTTCAAGCAGGATACCGGCAGGACCATTAATGAGTTCATCACATTGGTAAAAGTCGACGAGGCGAAGAGAATGCTGAGAATCACAAATCACACGATCGCGCAGATCAGTGACTATCTCGCATTCTCTTCACAGAGCTATTTTCAGAATGTTTTTAAGAAAATTGAAGGGTGTACACC
>CAZHQX010000099.1:0-5809 GCA_964534195.1 uncultured Oscillospiraceae bacterium | reverse complement strand
AGACTTTGAAGCGAATCTTTCATCTCGTTAGGCAGATAGGATTCAGAACACATAGAAGAGAACTTTTCCCTTAAAAGCCAGACTTTTGCCAGCATTTTTTCTGCTGATTTATCGGGTAAACCGATCGACTCAGCAAAAACAATGAAATCCTTACGTCGTATATTTTGCTTTTTACCATTCATTGTCAGAGCAAATTGCTCCCTGTCGGCAGGGATAACAATATTTGTGGATAGCATGTCATATGCGGCAGAAAGAACATATCTGCCGCTGCCAACGGCTGTCTCGATTAGAGAAAAATTCTTAAGATGCATGTCTGAGTTTCCTACGACATATGAAAACACAATTCTTAAGAAGAGCTCAGATAGATCAAGCCCCGGTTGTTGTGAATACTTGCTGATAATTTTCGCGCACCTCTCATAAGATCCGCGATACTTATCTTCTGTTAATCTGCCATCAAGCTGGCAAAAGTCCTCCATAGCAAGCATTTGTGGTGTGCTATTCTGGGAGATTCGATCGATTCTTTTTGTTATATAGGCAATACAAGCATTCTGTGAAGCCATCCGGATCAAAGCAAACGGGACTGTAGCAATACCGCAAGCTGATGCCATCTGCATGATGAGATATTCGAGCTCTGGAAGTGCTGTGTATTCATCCGCTTGTGGCTTGAGAATATAGCCTGTAGGGTAATTCACCAGGGTCAAACGAGGCTCAATTTCTTCAGTTAGATGAAGCGATAGTTTTTTCTGAACTCCAGGAACAGTAAGACCTCTATTCACACTATCCGTTGCTAGCTGCTTAATTACTTCATCTGTTACATTAATACTCGGCAATTTTCTTGTGCCGAAAAATTTATAGACGCAGTTTCTGTGCCAGCATGTTTCGATTTCGACAACATCTGCAGACTGATTAATCGCTTTTCCACAATGCAAGCAATTCATTCTCTAGCCTCCTTGATACTGACATTGCCAATAGGATCTTTGCATGCCACAAGAAGAATAGCGAAGCGATCTCTGAGATCAATTTTCCAATTCTGGCTGACAATGTTCAACAGCCAACCCTCAGGTATTAATCCATCAAAGAAGGAGAATAGAGTTTTTGATTGGTATTCTTCTTTTTGCAAAGGAAGTGTCAAGCTAACGGCAGATGCATTAGCGCTTGTCAAATATTGAGCGTCATAAACAAAAGAATATCCTGACTCGGTTTCTCGGAGTATCCCGGCAAAAGAATTCCTCACATAAACATAGGCAATTCTATATGCGTTCATTTCTCATCTCTCCGGCCAGGTACAGCTTCCATACCAAACATCGCAAGAGCCTGATTCACTTTATCCATTCTTACAGTCTCCTTGCCCTGTTCAAGCTCACGAACAAAGCGCAAACCAAGACCTGAGCGAATAGCAAAATCCTCTTGCGTAAGTCCAGCTTCTCTTCTCTTAAATTTAATATAATCACCAATCTTACTCATGAACACATACTACACCTTATAGGGTGTAATATCAACAAAATATAGTATTATATACCCTATAAGGTATAAATTGTTAAATGAAGCAGTTGTTATACCTTTAAGGGTATAATAAGGTTGGTGTCGCCCTGCACTAGGTTGCCACCTACCGCCCAAGCCTCTTATCAAGCGCTACCTTCAACCTGTGCATTGCTTCTTCGAGTGTTGCCCGCGGGCAGGCGATGTTGACTCTCTCATAGCCGGAGCCTTCTGGCCCGAACATCGTGCCTTCATCAAGCCAGAGCTTAGCTTCATTGATCATGAAGCTCTTACGCTCCTTGTCATCAGGCAGTATGGAGCGGAAGTCCAGCCAAACAAGGTAAGTTCCCTGTGGTCGGACCAGCTTGACCTGTGGCAGATCATTAACAAGAAATTGCTCAAGCCAGTTCAAGTTGCCAAATAGATATTCCTGCAGCTGATCCAGCCAGTCTGCTCCGTGTTCATAGGCTGCCTGTGCTGCTCGCAGGCCTGTAATGCTTATCTGACTGTAGCCGCTGCGATTGATCTCTGCTTTGAACTCCCGTCTGAGCTTATCGTTTGAGATAAAAATGTTCGCTGCCTGTAATCCTGCCAGGTTAAAAGTTTTGCTCGGGGCGGTACAGAGTATAGTCCTGTCAGCAAATTCGGCTGATAATGAAGAAAAAATTGTATGTTTAAAACCAGGATAGATGAAGTCAGCGTGAATCTCATCAGATACTATTAGTACATTGTGACGCTCGCATATTTCGCCGAGTTTAACGAGTTCAGCTTCGTTCCAAACTCGTCCAATTGGATTATGCGGGCTGCAAAATATGAAGAGCTTGACGTCATTATCAATTATCTGCTTCTCAAATAATTCGAAGTCGATCATATAGTCATTATCGCCTTCCGATAATGATCTCTCTTCATGAGCAGATCTTTTAGCTATTGCTGAAGAATCATGTCCGATATTCTCGCGATCACTTGCTCGATACAAGCTATTCACGACTAGCCTACGATCATTGGCTTTTACCACACCGGCAAAAGGATAGTAGACGGGCTGCTGTATGATTACAGAATCGCCCGGGCTGGTGAAGGCGCGAACAGCTGTGGCGATGGCGTAGACGATACCAGGTGTTTTAACCAGCCAGTTGTCCTCGAAATTCCAGTTAAAACGGCTGGTAAACCATTTGTGCAGGACATCAATGTAGTCCTGCTTATGCTCGCTGTAGCCGAATATGCCATGGCTGACCGTTTGCTGCAGTGCTTCGAGTACCTGCGGTGGTGCCTGAAAATCCATGTCAGCGACCCAGAGGGGAAGCAGATCCTCAGGCATTCCGCGTTCGGCTGCGAAATCGTATTTCAGTGAATTTGTATTTGTGCGGTCAATGATCTTATCGAAATCATATTTCATATTAGTTACTCCAAATTGCCTGTTCGAGATTCAATTTCAAGTCATATCAGTTGCTTCGTATCGCCTGCTCGAGATCGGCGATCAGGTCATCAATATTTTCTAGCCCGACAGAGAGGCGAAGCAGACAGTCATCAATACCGAGCTTGTTTCTCTGTTCTTCTGATACATCGGCATGAGTCTGCAGGATTGGATAGGTTATCAGTGACTCAACACCGCCAAGACTCTCAGCATAAAGAATCAGCTTGGCTTTTGCCAGGATAGCTCGTGCTCTTTCTGGTGTGTCAGTGCGCATGGAGATCATGGCACCGAAGCCTGAACACTGCTTCTTGATGATATCATACTGCGGATGTGTCGCAAGACCGGGGTAATAGACCTGAGTGATTTCCGGCTGCCGGGTAAGCCAATCAGCCAATATTGATGCGTTTTGCTGCTGTCGATCCAGACGCACGGCGAGCGTTTTGATGCCGCGCAGAGTCAGCCAGCTGTCCCAGGGAGAGAGGCAAGCGCCGGTCGTTTTAAGTGTGTAACGTATTTTTTCAGCCAGCGCTTCTTCTTGCGTGACAGCGAAGCCACAGAGGGTATCATTATGGCCGGAGAGAAATTTCGTGCCGCTGTGGATGACTATATCCGCTCCGAGATCGAGCGGCTTCTGGAAGTAAGGTGAGAGAAAAGTATTATCAACTATCAGCAGCAGGCCATGTCTCCTGGCTATAGCAGCCGCTTCGGATATGTCAGTTATTTGCATCATGGGATTGGATGGGGTCTCGATATACAATGCGCGAGTTTTTGAACAGACCGCCGCTTCGATTTGATTGCTGTCAGTCGTATCGATCGATCGAAAGCTGAGGCCGGAGAACCTCTCCAGCTGATGAAACAGGCGGACTGTACCGCCGTATAGATCCTCAGTAACGATCAGCTCAGACCCCGGCTCGAAGATCGAGAGCACGGCCGTTATTGCAGCCATGCCACTGGCAAAAGCTATCGCCTCGCTGCCGTTTTCCAGCGCTGCCATAACCTCCTCCAGCCTCTCACGTGTAGGGTTCTGCAAACGAGTATAATCGAAGCCGGTTGATTCGCCGACGCCTGGGTGTGCGAAGGTCGCCGATTGATAAATAGGCACTGAAACAGCTCCGGTACAATCAACATAGTCGCTCTTGCCGTGAACACATAGTGTCTCAAAGCTCATAGCTCATACCTCCAATCTCCCATAGAAATACTAAGAATAATTAAAGACAATAATATAACCGGCGTTAGCCGGTGTCAAGCAATAGAATCTATGAATTACTCTTTCATCAGGAGCCAGGTAAGCGGTACCAGATCGCCTTCTAATTCGTCGATTTCTTCCTGCTGTGCCCGGACATAGCTATCAAACAGGTCCGTTAGCTCCGGGTGTTTTTGCTTAAGCTCATCAGCTCTCTGAATTATCATGCTTTGATTTTTGGCATTTATGTGCTCGAGATCATCACCTTGGAATGTCTTGTGAGCGATGTATTTAACATTGTTTCTGGCAAAAGCTTCGATCCAATCCTGCCAGGTGTAATGAGGTGTTCGTTCTTTGTTAGTTGTATAGGCGTCATCGATAATAATATAGCCACCGCGTCGGATCGTCTGACGCAGCTTGTGAATAGTCTGATCGATATCTCCAAGAATACTTCCGGCAGCTCCAAGTATGACGAGATCATAGCCGCGTTCGCATTCAACAGAAATGTTCGCGTCCTGCCATTCGAAACGGCAGAGACGATCGAGAAAACGTTCAGTTGCCTTGCGAATAGCATCGTTGACAAAAGCCTGCATGAAATCCACGCCTTTTACCGAGCAGCCGAATTTCACAGCCAGATGAATGCTGACGGCACCTTTGCCGCAGGCCAGATCAAGAACACGAAACCAGGGGCCGAAATCGGTGTTATTGCGTAGCAGCTCTTCGATGTCGGCAGGTGATGATCCAAGCTCATATATATCCTGGAGCAGATAAGGCAGATAAGGTAGAAGATCAGTACTATCAGCCGTCAGAGATGCTGCCAGCTCCTGTTCGCGTCGTTTTATAGTCTCCGCGTCCAACCCTGCGCTTGGTGCTTTGCATTTGTCAGTAAATTCTTCTCTCATGCCCATAACATCACCCCTCCCCCCGATCTGATAGAAACACGATTTTTTATAATCATTATAACAGTATGTGGGAATTAAGACAGATGGTGGCTTCGATAATACTGGCAGACACTCTTTAAGTCATAAAAAACCTGCCGACTCTGGTAAAAGACGGCAGGCTCAAGGGGAAATCATATGATTAATTCAGCAGCAATCAAATCAGCCCTTGATCGCGGCGAAGACCTCTTCTATATCAGGTAGCTGCGAAATCGGGTAGACTTTTGCCCATTGTACTTTTCCTTCTTCGTCGATCAGAATATTGGCTCTCTGTGAGATTCCATCCTCTTCGATAAAGATGCCATAGTCTGCAGCTGTCTTGCCATGTGGCCAGAAGTCGCTGAGCAGGCTTGTCTCGCGGATCGATAGTACTGCTGCCCAGACCTTTTTGCTGGCCGCTGGATCAACACTCATGCCTAGAGGTACCGTATTCAGCTCCTCAAAGCGATCATAATTGGCTTCGAGTGCCCGCATCTGATCTGTACAGACTGATGTCCAGGCTAATGGGTGCCACGACAGCAGCACCTTCTTGCCGCGGAAATCAGATAGACTGACCTCTCCGCCCTTGTTGTCTTCTAGTTTGAAATCAGGAGCCTGTGCTCCAACCTTAATAACATCCATATTAGTGACCACCTTTCAAAATAGTGTTCTCAGATCTGTGACTATGATTTCTTCATCGATCAGAACACAATTTACGTAACATTTAACTCTTGGTTCAATTATACCAATTGCTGACAATTTCTAAGTAACAAGAGGGACAGGAAATGTAAAGTGCTAAATGAGGACTTGTTGATGTTG
>CAZHQX010000098.1:0-5811 GCA_964534195.1 uncultured Oscillospiraceae bacterium | reverse complement strand
TCTGTATATCTCTGGCCGTAACATCATTCAAACAGGTATAGCCCAAAATATACCCGATTGCATCTGCGGCAGCAACATTCCTGGCACGTCTGCTGATAACAAAAGCAAGCTCCGCCTCATGATCGACTCTTTGCGAAATTTCCTCAGAAGGCAGAATTATCGGATCGCCTGTTCCAATTACTGTACCAGGAGATTTAAGAAATAGTATTGGATTATCCGGGAGCTTAGCATCACCTGCAAGCTCAGTAATATGGTCCAGGTAATTTTTCCCTACTGCGACGATCTTACCAGGCTTGCAAGGCGCAAGGATCCTGCATTTAGCCAGATCAACCTCTTGATCTGTTAATTTGCCATTTTCATAAGGAGCTCCATCAAGCAGATGAGCCGTACCGTCAGACGGTACAGCCCAGAATTCTTCGCCATTGTATTCTACTCTGATATATTTCATATCAAATCCTCATTCTGTGAGATCATTAGTTATCAGGCCTTGTAACTGTGAAGAAGCAGGCCGGATTATCCGGATCCTCCAGCAAACCATGCAGATACTTATCGATCGCCGCTGCTGCCTGCTTGCCTGCACCCATAGCTAAAATTACTGTAGCCGCACCTGTAACAGCGTCGCCACCGGCAAATACACCCTGCTTGCTGGTTGCCATGGTCTCACTGTCAACAACGATACCACCCCAATTCTGTGTTTCAAGTCCCTTCGTTGATCTGATCAGCGGATTCGGGCTCTGTCCGATAGCCATAATGACCGTATCAATATCAAGCTCGAACTCACTATCCGCCTTGATGACCGGACGCTTGCGCCCACTGGCATCAGGCTGTCCCAGCTCCATCTCAACACATTTCAGCGCTCTAACATAACCATCATCAGCACCTAAAATCTCAGTAGGATTGGTCAGGAATTTTGTCTTGATTCCCTCTTCTAACGCATGATGGTACTCCTCAAGTCTGGCTGGAAGCTCTTCCTCTGAACGTCTATAAACAATGTAGACTTCCTCTGCTCCAAGCCTCTTGGCACTTCTGGCAGCATCCATCGCGACATTACCACCACCAATTACCGCAACCTTACGCCCGACTCTGACCGGCGTATCACAGTCAGGGAATTTGTATGCCTTCATCAGATTTATTCTGGTCAGGAACTCATTGGCAGAATAGACACCATTGAGGTTTTCTCCAGGTATCTTCATAAAAGACGGCAGCCCGGCACCTGTTCCGATAAACACAGCGCTGTAGCCCTGTTCCTGCATCAGCTCATCAATATCATAAATCTTGCCAATTACCATATTGGTCCTGATCTCAACACCAAGGGTCTTAAGATTTGCTATTTCCATCTGTACAAGTGCTTTTGGCAATCTGAACTCAGGAATACCATACATCAGAACACCACCGGGAACATGAAAAGCCTCGAATATCGTGACCTCGTAGCCCATTTTGGCAAGATCGCCTGCACAGGCAAGACTTGCAGGACCTGATCCGATGACAGCAACCTTCTGATCCTTCTTCTCAACATCAGGCTTATGAAGCTGACGATTTGACATATACCAGTCAGCGACGAAACGTTCAAGTCGTCCGATCGCCACAGGCTCACCCTTTTTGGCCCTGACGCAAAGCTGCTCACACTGATTCTCCTGTGGGCAAACACGACCGCAGATCGCGGGCAGATTGTTTGTGCTAGCGATAATATCATAGGCTTCGCCGAAATTACCTTCGGCAACTTTTTCAATAAATTCCGGAATTCTAACTCTCACAGGGCATCCACTCATACAAGGCTTATGCTTGCACTGAAGGCAGCGCTCAGCTTCTTCCATGGCCATTTCAGCTGTATAGCCTGTAGCGACTTCACGGAAATTCTTGTTTCTTACTTCAGGCTCCTGCTCGGGCATGGGAACTTTGTGCTGTGATAAATTAGCCATTCTCATGCACCTCCCCGGTCAGTCTGCAGGTATGCCTCTCAAGAGCTTCCTTCTCATCCTTCTTATAGAATTGCTGCCTTCTCATGGCCTCATCGAAATCAACAAGATGCCCGTCAAAATCAGGACCATCCACGCAGGCGAATTTTGTCTCGCCGCCAACGGTAACCCTGCAGCCTCCACACATCCCGGTGCCATCGACCATAACTGGATTCATACTAACGATCGTCTTGATCTCATATTCAAGAGTTAGCTTGCAAACAAATTTCATCATGATAAGCGGGCCAATCGCGATAACCAGATCGTAATTGTTCCCCTGTTCAATCAGCTCCTTAAGCACATCAGTTACAAAACCCTGACGACCATTGGAGCCGTCATCAGTTGTAACGATCAAGCGCGTACAAGAATGCTTCATCTCTTCCTCAAGAATGATCAGATCCTTATTACGGAAGCCACAGATCATGTCGACCTCTGCCCCTTCCTGAAAAAGCTTTTTTGCCTGTGGCCAGGCAATTGCCGACCCTAATCCGCCGCCAATGACCGCGATCTTTTTATAACCATCAAGCTCTGTGGCTTTTCCCAGTGGGCCTACAAAGTCCAGAAGGTAATCACCCTCCTTCATTTCCGAGAGTTGCCTTGTGGTTTTGCCAACCAGCTGAAAAACTATCGTGACAGTGCCTGCGGCATCATCATGATCAGCGATCGTGAGAGGTATTCTCTCACCCTCCTCATCTACTCTAAGAATGATGAATTGGCCAGGTTTAGCTTTTCTAGCAATTTCAGGAGCATCTATCTTTAGAAGCGAGACAGTAGGATTAAGATCCTGTTTATTAACTATTTTGTACAAAAGGTCAGCCTCCTTATAAGCCTTATCTGAGCATTTTCTCCCTCTATTATAAGAAGTTTGACTTATTTTGCAATCTTACTGAGATAAAATTGCAAAATCTGTCAGAAAACGATCTGCTTTTATTAAAAATCTATAATAGCTTTGATCAATCAAGCTTTCGGTAACATTTTTCACTGGATATATTCTACCACTCAGTTATCATATACATATGAAGGTTAGTATATAATGAACTTAAGTGCCATCAGCCATTAAGTATCAATATGCTTAAGCAGGCACACAATTTAAGAAAGAAGGTAAAACATATGAACGCTGAACTATCACAAGCAATGAGCTCTCAGATCAATAAGGAATATTACTCGGCATTTCTCTATCTGGCAATGTCTAACTGGTGCACCGCCAAGGGCCTCAAGGGCGCGGCCAACTGGATGTATGTCCAGTATCTCGAGGAGCTCTCGCATGCCCAGGGTATATATCAGTACATGCAAACCAGAAGTGAGCCTGTCTCATTCTCTGCAATAGATGATCCAAGTGGTGACTGGAGCGATCTGCTGGATGTTTTCAAGAAAACACTGGCCCACGAGCAATTTGTTACTGATTCCATCAACAATCTCGCGACAATCGCAATGAAGGTCAATGATCACGCTGCTTATATTTTCCTCCAGTGGTATGTAACCGAGCAGGTCGAGGAAGAAGGCAACGCCAATGATTGGATCGACCGACTGACTCTGGCAGCAGATAACACCAACGCGCTTCTTAACATCGATGATCAGCTTGGTGCAAGAGTATTCGCAGCCCCGGTAATTCCTCATACGGTTTGAGCGCTGCTGCTAACCCCTAATAATAACAAGTGATCGGTTTTTTGACCGGTCACTTTTTTATGCTTAATCAATTCCCTAAAAACATACTGGCAAAAGCCGAGTCAAACCAGCTCTGTTCCATTTTTCCGGCCATTTCCTCAGCACGCTTACGGGATGATCGTTCGCGTTCTGCCAGGAGAGTTCCAACTGTGTTTACAGCATCATGGTCGCATTTACAGCTCCGGCTGAATTTTCTCAACTGTTTGAGCAGGGCATGATCATCATGCCAGGAGCCAAAAATGTCCTGGAGCTCCTTGAATTCTGCCTGGAAACCGGCAGAGTCAATGCCTGCAAGCTCGAACAGCTCAAGAATATAGCGGAAGCCCTTGCATTTGACACGAAGCTCGTGTAGCTGACTGCGCATTCGTCCCGCGGCAATGATGTCAGCAGCAGCTGTATAGAAAATGGCAGGACCTGCTTCTATCAGAGTGTAGGCTTCACATGACTCAGTATCATACCCGATGCTTGATCTGGTGCTTAAGCTCTCGGCCTCCTTGTCGAGCTTACTTTTTAGATCATTGTCAAGACGCCCATGCAAATACAGCTGACTCATATCTCTTTGATGACCAAGCCATTTCTGATAATCCCGCAGAGCACAACCTGCTTTATCACCATTTTCTTGATCGATCAGTTCATTTAATATATTTAGCTGCACATCAAGATCTCTCAGCCGACCACTAATTTTCAATAGCTTCCGACTGTGTTTTTGTAGACTTTTACCGGTATCACGCTGTAAAAACCTGTTTTTAGCGGATAAGATCTCAATGATCCTTCGTGACGAGGTCCTCATTCGATGCAGCATCTCTGTCTGATCAGCGCTGCTGTCATCACCAGAATGAATAAGCCCCACCACACTGCGCATTATGTCCAGATGGCGGATACAGTAAAAATCACAGGCAGATTCCAGAGTTAGTCTGTTATTAGTCATAATGATTCACCCTCATGCATATTCTAGCACAGAGATTAGAAGATTTTGCTTCTTATTGTTTTTACACGCCTGGATTTCGTGTATAATACGATGTGATGTTTATCTAAAATACTCGGAGGTGAACCCTATGTCAGACACACAACGTCTAGACCAGCTAGCAGTAAATGCCATCCGCATTCTGTCTGCTGAAAGTATCCAACAAGCCAACTCAGGACATCCAGGTCTTGTAATGGGCTCAGCTGCTACAGCATACGAGCTCTGGGCTAATCACATGGCACATAATCCCGCGGATCCGAACTGGGTCAATCGTGACCGCTTCGTTCTGAGCGCAGGTCATGCGTCAATGCTGATCTACTCTTTGCTGTACCTCTTCGGCTATGGCTTGAAGATCGATGATCTTAAGGCTTTCCGTCAGTGGAACAGCCTGACCCCCGGACATCCGGAATATCGTCATACCGTAGGCATTGAAACAACGACCGGCCCTCTGGGTCAGGGTATCGCTACAGCTGTTGGTATGGCTATGGCTGAAGCACATCTTGCAGCCCGCTTCAATCGCGAGGGTGACGAGATAATTGATCACTACACATATACACTTGTCGGCGATGGCTGCATGATGGAAGGTATCGCCAGTGAAGCAGCTTCTCTGGCCGGAACTCTTAAGCTAGGCAAGCTGATCGCATTCTATGATGATAATGATATCTCTATCGAGGGTAATACTGATGTATCCTTCACCGAGGATGTCGGCGCCCGTCACGAAGCATACGGCTGGCATGTTCAGCATGTTGCCGACGGTAATGATCGTGCCGCTATCGCAGCTGCGATAGAAGCAGCCAAGGCTGATAAATCACGTCCTTCAATGATCATCGTCAAGACAAAAATCGGTTATGGCTCACCTCTTGAGGGTCTTGCCAAAACTCATGGTGAGCCTCTGGGTGCTGAAAATGTTCAGAAAACCAAGGAAAACCTCAACTGGCCGGTAAGTGAGCCCTTTGGCGTTCCAGCCGAGCTAACTGACTGGATGAATCAGAAGCAGGCCGAGCTTGCTGCTAAGCAGGAAGCATGGCAGGTGAAATTTGAGCAGTGGCAGAAAAAGTATCCTGAGCTCGCTGAGGAATTTGCTGCCTGCAATAGCGACAAGCTGCCAGATCTGCTTAACGACGCTGATTTCTGGGCTTTTGAAGGCTCACAGGCAACACGCTCAACCAGTGGTGTTGTCCTTAACAAACTTGCTGAGCGTTTACCGAACCTGATCGGCGGCAGTGC
>CAZHQX010000097.1:1921-5922 GCA_964534195.1 uncultured Oscillospiraceae bacterium | reverse complement strand
GACAGTGAGGAGCTTGAGGAGGAAGCATATATCCAGGCACAGGGCTTGCGGCATACAATTGAGACTGAGCTTGGCTGTGAGCTTACGATTTCAATAGGATCAGTCGTAGATCGAATCGCCGAGATTCAGATATCATATGCTGACGCGGACCTGATCCTGCGTAGAATGGGTGCTCTTGGCAGTGGGAAAACATATAGCTCGCGTGATATGGTCGTCCCTGGTGACACTGCTTTGAAACAGCTGAGCAGCCAGGTTCTTGGCGATAAGATCAAGTACGCTTCCAGAGAAGAGCTATCTGGCATTATTGATGAGCACTTCCGCCAGATAGGCGCGCAGCCGCTGGAGTCGCTTCTTCTATCGTATTATATTCTGATGGACGTGCTCATAGTTGCCTCGCGTATGATCGAGGAGTATGGCGGTCAGCCGGCAGAAATCATACCGGAAACTGCCCGCTCTGAGCAATTGACCGCGATAGCATCGTCTAGAGACATGTTAAGGTCAAAAATAATGGACATACTTGACCGAACTCTTGCTTATAGAGACAGCAGGCTTGGCAGCAGATATGCCGACGTGATCAGGCGTGCCTGCTCATTCATCGAAGAGAATTTCAGCAAAACAGATCTGTCGCTAAATCAGGTGGCGTCACATGTGTCTCTGAGCAATAATCATTTCTGTACTGTATTTGCTCAGGAAAAAGGTGAGACCTTCATAGAGTATCTGACCAGATTAAGGATCAATAAGGCAGCTGAGCTCCTGAGGTCAACGCAAATGCTGGCATCAGAAATCGCATATGCAGTGGGCTATAATGATCCGCATTATTTCAGCTACATTTTCAAGAAAAATGTCGGCATACCGCCAAGAGATTACCGCAATCAAATGTGAACCACTGAAATAGTAAAAATATTACGGTAAGAGTCATTATTTTCCGACAAATGCCCATGAAGAGAGAATAAATCTGACAAATAAGCCTCATACAAATACTTCCGTTTTTAGCACGGGAGTATTTTTTTAACCTTTGCGCTGAATAATTCCCACCAAGTCTGGTAATAATAAACAAAAAATCGGGCAATTTGCGAAATTAACGCACGAACGGCAAAATCATCTTAATTCAATTAAAATCTGCCAGGGATTAGAATCAAGTCAGAAATTGCAGCTGGCTTAAAAACAGCTGACAAAACACAAGACATATCATAGGAGGAATTGAACATGAAAAAATTCTTGACTGTAGTTCTGGCTCTGGCCATGGTTCTGTCATTGGCAGCATGTGGCGGTACAGAAACGACCGCAGCACCTGCTACTACCACCACAGCAGCTCCTGCTGATAATGGCGGCGATGAGACAACCACGACCGCGGCCCCAGACGGCGGCGACGCAAGTGATATCGTAGTTGGCTTCTCACAGATCGGTGCAGAATCTGACTGGCGTGTTGCTAACACAAACAGCATCAAAAAATCAGTTGAAGAAGCTGGCTTCACCCTGATCTTCGACGATGCTCAGCAGAAACAGGAAAATCAGATCAAAGCTCTGAGAAACTTCATCACCCAGGATGTTGATGTTATCGCTTTCAGCCCAGTTGTTGAGAGTGGTTGGGACGAAGTTATTGAGGAAATCAATGATGCAGGTATACCTCTGATCCTGATCGATCGTGCTACTGATATCGAAGGCGACGAATACTATGAAACATTCATGGGTTCAGACTTCGTAGAAGAAGGCGAGAAGGCCGGTAAATGGCTGGTTGAGTTCATGGAAGCAGAAGGCCGTGGCGACGAAGACATCAAGATCGTTGAGCTCGAGGGTACCGTTGGTTCAGCTCCTGCCAATGACCGTGCAGCTGGTCTGCGCAACATCCTGAAGGATCATCCTAATTATGAGATCGTAGCTTCACAGACAGGTAACTTCACACGTGCTGAAGGCCAGACAGTTATGGAATCATTCCTGAAATCAGTTGATAAGATCGACGTTCTCTATGCTCATAACGACGATATGGCTCTTGGTGCCATCGACGCTATCAAAGCCGCTGGTTTGAAGCCAGGCGAAGATATCATCATAATTGGTGTTGACGCTGTTAAGAAGGCTTTTGAAGCTATCGTAGCCGGCGAGATGAACTGTACAGTAGAGTGCAGCCCGCTGCTAGGACCACAATTGGTTGACAACATCAACAAGCTGATGGCTGGTGAAACACTCGATAAGAGAACAAATACAATTGAGAGTCTCTATGATGCCACCAATGCTGAGCAGGAACTGCCAAACCGCGTTTATTAAGAATTATTGCCCTGATCGGGTAGCATGAAAACAGCAGTCCTGCGGGGGAAATATTCCCCGCAGGACTGACCATGTAACCCTTTTGTCACGGCAATGCAAATTAGGAGGGGTTCTCGTGAATGATAATATTATATTGACTATGCGAGATATCGAAATGAATTTCCCTGGTGTAAGAGCGCTTAAGCAGGCCAGCTTGACTCTAAGAAGAGGAGAGGTCCACGCTCTGATGGGAGAAAACGGTGCCGGCAAGTCGACAATGGTCAAATGCTTAACGGGCGTTTATCATAAGGACTCTGGCGAAATCATTTTTGACGGTAAAAAAATCGAACCCACTACGCCGCAAGCTGCGGTTGAAATGGGAATCAGTACCGTTTATCAGGAAATCAATCTGTGTCCTAATCTAACAGTAGCTGAGAATATTTTTATCGGCAGGCAGCCTATGAAGGGCAAGCTTGTTGATTGGAAGGCAATGAACACAAGATCTGTGGATGTTTTAGCCAGATTCAACATTCATATCGATGTCACAAGGCCGCTAGCGAGCTACTCAGTAGCGATTCAACAGCTGGTATCAATTGCCAGAGCTGTAGATGTCTCGGCAAAAATACTTATACTTGACGAACCAACCTCGAGTCTTGATGAGAATGAAGTTAAGAAGCTATTTGACATCATGAGACAGCTTAGATCAGAAGGTATGGCTATAGTCTTCATAACCCATTTCCTTGACCAGGTTTATGAGATCTCCGATAGGATCACTGTTCTGAGAAATGGTGAACTGATCGGCGAATATGAAGTTAAAAATTTCCCCAAAATAGAACTGGTTACGAAAATGATCGGCAAAGAGCTTTCTAATCTGTCTGCTATAAGCAGGGTAGAGAAGAAAGAAGAAGAGAAGCAGGTGATTGTAGAAGCTGACAATGTCAGCATCGCCGGTTCGATTTCTGATGTAAACATTGTTCTTAGAACCGGTGAAGTTTTAGGGTTTGCCGGCTTGCTTGGTTCTGGCAGAACTGAGAGTGCTGAACTCCTGTTTGGTGTTCACAAAGCCAGCACGGGACTAATAAAAGTAAAAAATGAGAAGGTCAATTTCAAATCACCTTCAGATGCGATCAAACATAAGATAGCCTTCTGCCCGGAGGACAGAAAAAGAGATGGTATTATCGCAGATCTGACGATTAGAGAAAACATCATTCTAGCGATTCAGGCAAGACAAGGTCTTCTTAAGAAGATTCCTTTGAAAAAACAGCAGGAAATCGCGGACAAATACATTAAGCTGCTTGGGATAGCTACACCGGATGCCGAGAAAAAAATTGGTGAACTGTCAGGCGGAAATCAACAGAAGGTTATTCTGGCCAGATGGCTGGCGACAGAGCCGGAGGTTCTGATTCTGGACGAACCGACCAGAGGTATTGATGTCGGCGCGAAATCTGAGATTCAGAAATTAACGCTCAAGCTATGTGAGAATGGCCTATCGCTGGTATTCATCTCATCTGAGATCGACGAAGTCATGCGTGTTTCAAATAAGATCGTTGTTATGCGTGACAGAAAAAAGGTCGGAGAGATCGATAGTAAGGACTTCAGTCAGGACATGATCCTTAGTACTATCGCAGGAGGTGAAGCACAATGAATAAGGATAAACTATTTAGATCGAAGGTGTTCTGGGCTCTTGTCGCCTGGGGACTTATCCTTCTGGGCAGCTTCCTGCTCAATCCGGACTTCTTCTCGATTCATTTTCAGACTGA
>CAZHQX010000097.1:0-1821 GCA_964534195.1 uncultured Oscillospiraceae bacterium | reverse complement strand
GGAATCGCGCAGTTGATAACAGGTGCCAGACTCCTGACAACAGGCTACCCGCCATTTCTGGCGATTGGCCGTAGTTATTTGCTGGGTCTGCCGCTGCCGGTATTTCTCTGGATCGGTGTATTCGCGATAATCTGGTTTGTTACTAAGCGAACGGCGCTAGGCATGTTTATTGAGTCAGTTGGTATAAACCCGAGTGCCAGCCGTTACTCAGGACTTAATTCCAAGAACGTTATTCTTCTGGCATACGTGGTATCTGGTATATGCGCCGGTATCGCCGGTCTGATCTACGCGTCGCGTATCGGTGTTGCTGATGCTAATAATGCGGGTCTCTATTATGAGCTTGACGCAATTCTTGCGGTCGTTATCGGTGGTACCAGCATGTCTGGCGGCAAGTTTAGTTTGGCCGGATCACTTGTAGGTGCGCTGATAATCAGAACGATCATCACAACAGTTTATTACTTCGGCATCGCGGCAGAAGCAACCATGGTCTTCCGCGCTTCGATAGTTGTTGTTGTTATCATTCTGCAGTCTGAGCCTGTTAGAGCGAGGATGTCACGCAGAAAACAAGGAAAAGCGATCGTAGACAAAGGAGGTGCTTCAGTATGACCAACAATACCTCATCTCTGAAGAAAAAGAGCAAGCTGAGCAGCCTTCTCAATCCTAAGTATATGACTGTTTATGCGACAATAAGCTTATTCATATTTGCCTTCATCGCAGGCTCAGTCATATATGGTGACAAAGGCTTCTCAACGCTGCGTACTTTCTTCAATATTTTTATCGACAATGCTCATCTTGGTATTTCCGCTGTTGGTATGACTGTAGTTTTGATATCGGGTGGTATCGATCTGTCAGTTGGAGCTGTGGCGGCACTTACCACCATGATTATTTCCTTCGGTTCAGAGAACCTGGGAATACACCCTTATATCTGCATAGTAATCGGTATTTTTGTCGGTTGCCTGTTCGGCTTCCTGATGGGGTCAATGATTTATTACTTCAAGGTTCCGCCATTTATTTCTACCTTGGCTGGTATGTTTATGGCCAGAGGTTTATGTGCGATCATCAGCCGTTCATCCATACCGATCAGACATGAAGCCTTCGAATTGATCGCCAAGTGGAAAATTAAGTTCAGTAAGCCACCGGCTGCAATCAATCTGGCAGTGCTTATATTTTTCGCAATGATCATAGTTGGTGTATTTATTATGCATTCAACTAAGTTCGGCAGAAACGTATATGCTATCGGCGGCAATGAAACATCAGCCAAGCTGATGGGCCTGCCTGTTGGTAAAACTATTGTTATGGTTTATACCTTCAACGGCTTCTGTTCCGCTCTGGCCGGATTGGCCTTCGCTTTCTATACCAGATCGGGCTGGTCGCTCAATCTGCAGGGTATGGAGCTTGATGTTATCGCAGCTGCTGTTATCGGTGGTACGCTGCTGACAGGCGGTGTTGGCTATGTTTTCGGAACGCTGTTCGGAGTCATGCTGCAGTCGCTTATTCCAACATTTATCACCTTCAACGGCAAGCTTGACTCCTGGTGGGGCAAAATCTTCATAGGTGTTCTGCTGCTGGCTTTTATCGGTCTTCAGAGACTGGTCGTCTGGTCTGCAGGACGTAAAAAACCTGTCAATGATTAGCTGCTGACTAAGTTATGAAGTGCTGAGACATTCATAAATCGCAAAAAAGAAGCTGCTGTCATGGTCAATTCAGATTAGACAACATGGGTGGCAGCAGCTTCTCCCCTCCTATCTCCGTGACCGTACAGGTTACATCTTTCTTGCAAAAGGGACGAACAGACTCCAGGCTGTTCGTCCCCCATTTTTT
>CAZHQX010000096.1:4161-5956 GCA_964534195.1 uncultured Oscillospiraceae bacterium | reverse complement strand
GCTCAGGTCCATGATCTCGCGCTCATCGCTGCTTGGGAACAGGTCCTTCAGACCGATCTCACTGGAGGCGCAGATCATGCCATAGCTCTCAACACCACGCAGCTTAGCCTTCTTAACTTGAACAGGCTCACCCTCACCATGCCAGCGTACCATTGATCCGGGAAGCGCGACCGCAACCTTCTGATCAACAGCCAGATTGATGCCGCCGCAGACGATAACAGCGTGTTCGGGCAGTCCGACATCAACCTTGCAGACAGCCAGACGATCAGCCTGCGGATGCGGCTCAACAGCTTTTATCACTCCGATTACGACCTGATCAAGCGCTTCAGCAAGATTTTCAGTGCCCTCGACCTCGACGGTTCTCATCGTCAGGTCGTATGACAGCTGCTTCATGCTAAGATCAGCCGGCAGATCAACATATTCACGGATCCAATTATAGGAAAATTTCATTTTATGCTACCCCCTACTTGAATTGACTGAGGAAACGAAGATCCGCACTGTGGAACATTCGTACATCATCTACGCCGGTTCTCATCATTACCAGTCGGTCCAAACCGACATTTATATAGAACCCGGACCACTCCAACGGATCAAGACCGGCGGCCTTAAGCACATTCGGATGCGGAGTTCCGCCCGGCATGACCTCGATCCAGCCGACATGCTTACATACACGACAGCCCTTGCCGCCACAGACCAGACACTTCATGTCGATCTCAAAACCAGGCTCAACAAATGGGAAGAAGCCGGCACGCATACGCACATCAACGTCACGGCCGAAGACTTTGTCCAGGATGGTTTTTACCAGAAGCTTGCCCGAAGCAAATGAGAAGTCACGGTCAACGATCAGAGCTTCATACTGGAAAAAGGCACGCTCATGGCGGGCATCGGTGTTCTCATTACGGTAGACTCGTCCCGGATAGACAAAACGGGCCGGGGCGCCATGCTCTTTGAGATAGCGGACGCTGGCACCAGTAAGATGCGGACGCAGGCAGAGCCGCTTGGCACCAGTTTCATTCTCACTGCCCTCCAGCCAATATGTATCCATTGACTCTCTGGCAGGATGTGCCGGTGGGAAGTTAAGATGATCGAAACCATAAAGCTCGCTGGTGATCTCATCCTCGGAGAAAACCTCAAAACCCATTGAGTGGAAAGCGTCGTTTAAGTCATAGCACATCTGCGTGATCGGATGCAGACTGCCGCTCTCCGGCATGATGCCTGGAACTGTCAGGTCAAACTCACCATCAACTACAGACTTCTCAGCGATCAGGGCTTGTTCTCTCGCTTCTAATGCTTCCGCAAGTTGATTTTTGACCTGATTGGCAAGCATGCCTGTTTCTTTTCTCTCTTCAGGCGGCAGTTTGCCCAGCAATTTCAATATCGATGTTAACTCGCCCTTCTTACCCAGAAACTTAAGCCTGGTTTCCTCCAGAGTCTGTTCTGATCCAGCCTGAGCGATCGCTTCAAGACACTCATCGCGCATAGTCATCAGTTTATCCTTCATGCTGCACCTCCATAAAATAAATAAAAGCCCCTGTCATACGACATGGGACGAATAATCGCGGTACCACCCAATTTGCGAGACTTATCCCGCCACTCATTGCAGATATAACGGTCTTGCCCGGCACAGACTACATATCACCTGCGCAGCTCCCGAGTGAACTTCAGTCAGACTGTCTCGTGATCCGCTCTCAGCCGATGGCGGATCCTCTCTGGACGCACAGTACTCTGCCTACTCTCTCGTTCATAGCTATTCCTGCATGAATTTTAACAGATTACCGCCGCTTACTCAAGTGCA
>CAZHQX010000096.1:0-4061 GCA_964534195.1 uncultured Oscillospiraceae bacterium | reverse complement strand
TCTCCTGACATCAGGCTCTTCTGGAAGCTGGCAAGGGTATTGAAGCCTGATCGACTAACAAGAGCCTCTGCTCTTGCTGTACCAGGAACAACTGCTCTACCTTTAAAAGTCTTCATGATGGCAGTCCTCCCTTCACTATCGCCTCGACAATTTCATCATCAGTGCAGTATCTCGCCGTAGTATAAGTTCTCAGCTTATTAGAATTAGTTATGACCGGCATCTTGCGGCACATCGGATTATTCATATACATAAGCGGACAAATATCTGACAATACGACCCTCATAGCTTTTAGCCTCTGATAATCAGCAGTTTGCTCGAACTTGGCTTTTACCAGTGGTGCAGCTGTAAATACAACTGGTATACCCACCTTGCTGCGTCCGACAGCCTGAAGCGCCTTCTCCAGTCGGTCGGTCCAATCGCCGAGCTGACTGAGCGACAAGTGCGGACAGCCAACGAAGCATAGCTTGGGCTTCGCGGACGGATCCTCCCAGATCAAAGGATAGGAAGCTTTTACACGTTCCAGCTCTGCATCATCGATCACATATGTTTTTGCATCGTCACGTATCAGAGCATCCTTTTGTTCCACGGCTTCAGGAGTTAGCCCATCAACATGATAAAGTCCAACTGCTCCATTGGACGCTGTGGCGGCGCCCATGTCCTTCAGATAATCCTTGACCTGCTGATTCAGCTCATTGCCAATAAACTGATCCAGTCCTCTGATATAAGGAACCTCTTCCATTACCTTCATACCGATTGCGCTGCCTAGAATTTGAGCCTCCGGCTTCTTGGATGTTTTGATCTCCACCACCCATGATGCTTTGCGGCCATCATCAGTCAATAAGCCGAAATATGGTACGAAGCCCGCTATACTGCCGAACATTTCAATTATTCCGGAATTGCGATTACATCTGGCTCCAAGAACACTGTTAGCAAAAACTACGGCGCTGCTCTCAGCCCAGCTTAAGACATCTCCTTGCTTGGGTGTATTGCCAATCTCTTCCATATAGCAGGTGCAGGAGAATGCATCATCTGACATCAACCCCATAGACTTGAGCTGTTTCTCGTACTGCTTCTGTTTTGAATACATAACCTTGAACACAATATTCTGCAGGAGGTTAGCCGGTACATTTTTATCAAGCGGTCTGGGATCGACACTGAAATGCTGTTTTGACATTACTCCTGCATCGATAAGCTGCTGCATAAGAGAATATACGGGCTTCATAACAGACAGACCAAAGCTTGTCACGAGATGTCCCTTATCCCCGGTTACCGGCACCATACGCTCAGCACCGAAGGTCTCTCCATACATAACCAGAGTTTTCATGACCTTTGCCATTGCTTCTCCCTGACTGCCATCAAGTATTGCTTGTTGTTCATTAGTTAGCTGCACTTATCATCTCTCCTCTCTTAAATGGAGTAGGCCAGAGCCTGAGCCGCTCTTGTTGCCTCAAGCACTTTGCCGGCATCGAAGCTGTCACCGATATTGAAGATCTCCGCCGCAGCTCGCTGCTCCTGAGCTTCATAGTACATTTTATTTTCCGGCTTACCACCGAGAGCTAGAACGACCAGGTCTGCTGCTAATGTTTCTTCAACTGTTTCATTACCGATCTTGGGAGCCAACGGATTCTCTATATTTTCCGGCAGAATCGGCTGCCATGTATTGTATGGGTTCGGTACGCCTTTTGAGACATTGCGACTGATCTTGACCTTGCCTGTATCGAACCCGTTTACACGCGCGCAGTTCAGAAGCTCAACACCTTCCTTCTTTAGGTAGTAGATAAGATGACCACGGTTCGCTGTGCAAATACCTTTCATAAAATATGGCAGCATTTCCACAACCTTAACATCGCGCCCATACTCATATTTTAGCCAATAAGCTGTTTCACAACCGACAACGCCGCCACCGACAACAACTATATTGGCAGCATCACCAATCAGAGACGGGTCATTCAGCAGGTCGGTTGCCTGAACAGTGCGAATTTTCTCTGCTCCGTCAAATTTAGGCGCCGCGTTAGCTGTACCCGCTGCTACGACTATGCTGTCATAAGATTCGTTCTTCAAGGCTTCTAAGTCAGCTTCTGTATTCAGCTGCAGTTTTACTCTTCCCTGCTCTACATCCTGTTTCAATTGTCTCTCCAGATAACAACGGTAGTTATCAAGTTCGTACTTGATTTTCGGAATGCTTCCAGGGATCACTCGTCCACCAACGCGATCACTCTTCTCATAAATGGTGATATCGTGACCCCTGCCTGAAGCTATTCTGGCAAAAGTAATGCCCGCGGGACCTGATCCGACAACAGCTATCTTCTTCCTCACGGGAGCAGGCATTGGCAGCTCTTCGATACTATGCTCAAATCCAGTTCTTGGATTAACAGCACATTGTGGATGACCACCCTCAACAAATTCATTAATGCATCCTTCCTGACAGCCAATACACGGTCTGATCTCATCTACCTTGCCGGCATAAGCCTTATTCGGCCAATCCGGGTCGGCAAGCAACGGTCTGCCAAGCATGACCATGTCACACTTACTATCGCGCAAAGCCTGCTCAGCAATGTCCGGATAGCCTAGTTTTCCAACGGCTACTACCGGAACATCAAGTCCTGCGTTTGACTTGATGTTATTCTTGGCGAAGTAGTCTTTTACCAGTTTGGAAACATCTAGGAAACAGCCAGCTGGCATACCGGCCGGGGGATGCGGCAGCCACCAGTTATCGTAGCAGCCAAGATCAACATCAAACATGTCGACGCCAGCTTGCACCAGATTGGTCATATAGTCTAAGGTTTGCTCAATCGTTCTTCCATTTTTAAACTTCTTGAGAGCAGATATGCTCATACCTTGTTCACCGTACGTTTCATTGAGAGCCAGTGAGAGGTCTATTCTGTACATGATCGGGTATTTATCGTCGCTTCTGCGGCGCAGCTCCTTGACCAGATCAATGCCGAAGCGCTGCCAGTCAGCGTACTTACCCAGCGACCTGCGATTGAATGCCGGATTAGTCAGCTGCTCGAGCAGATAGCCTTCATGACCATGTAGATATACGCCATCGATGCCAGCAGCTCTGGCATCGGCAGTGGCCTGGCCGGCATTTTTGATGATCTTCTTAAGCTTGCGATCAGACAAACGCATGCAAGGAATCTGAGGAATATAGAAGTTCGGATTAAACGAAGCTGATACCGGAAATTTCATTTCATTTATCAGGCACTGGGGGTTACCTACTCGTCCAAGGCCTGGTGTAAGTTGTATGAAGATTCGGCTGCCATGAGCATGAACACCTTGAGCCAAATCACGCCAACCGGCAAAAACAGTGCGGCTGCGATCGATACGCGGGAAGTATGAAAGATCGTCCGTTTCCGTAATCGAATTGTCAATTCCATGACTGATCGGTACCAGACCGGTAGTAATCAGCCCAACACCGCCCTTGGCTCTGGCGAAGAAGTACTGGAGCATTTTATCGTTCGGCCTGCCGGTTTCTTCACACATGTCGATATTGCCCATAGGAGCCATTACGATTCTGTTTTTGAGCGTAATGCTGTTTACTTGAATAGGCGAGAACATGCGATCGTAAGGATAAAGCTCCTTAGTCATACGACCGGTACTGCCCGCCTGATTGTCGGCCTCACTTCTGACCCAACTGCCATAGCTGTCAATAAGTTCCTGAATCATTACGTCTGTCTTCATGAATACAACCTCCTATGGTATAATTGCAATAAACCGAATTTGATTCTGTTTTTAATCTATCATACTAATTAGGGCAAATCAAACCTATGTGAGGATATTATGAGAAAACCACAAGAAAGATCTGAGAAAACGCAGCAGGCAATATTGGAAGCGGCAATAATAATCGCGCGCGAACGCGGCTGGAAAAAAACAGGAATCCAGGAAATTTGCAAACAAGCAGGTGTTTCTGTGGGTGCCTTCTACCACCATTTTCAATCCAAACAAGAGGTTATGAACAAATCCTTCCTGCTCTTTGATGAAACTCTCGATGATCTTTTTGGTAAGAAAAAAGGAGCTTCCGACGATTGCTCGAAACCCCGTTTATCTGTAAAAATAATCCT
>CAZHQX010000095.1:0-5971 GCA_964534195.1 uncultured Oscillospiraceae bacterium | reverse complement strand
GCTGAATGGGCTGAGGATATTGATCTTGCCAGAGCAGAAAAAGCACTTGCAAGGGCTGATAAGAGATTTCATGACCCCGAGACTGATCCACAAGAGCGCAATCATGCCAGACATGGTATTGAGCGAGCAAAGGCCCGCATAAAAATCGCTAAAAAATATCAGGATAAATCCTATAGTGGCTCCTCGTTTTGAAAGAAAAACACATGATCAGCAAATTGAAGTCTGCAGCGGTCAGGTAAAAGATATTCTTCGTTGCGATTTAAGCGGCGTCCGTCCAAACGGGTGCCGTTTTTTGAACCAAGATCAGTAATGAAGTATGAACCCTCATGTCTGCTGATGCGGGCATGCTGTCGACCCACAGTTTTGCTGTCCAGAAGAAGATCTGAATTGTCATTATCTCTGCCAATAATAAATTCATCAAGCAAAATAAACGCTCTTTTCCCTTCGTTTTCCTGGGGTGTGCCTGGAAGTCCTTCAGCAAGGATTGCCATACCGTAGCTGTCAGCATTACGGCTGATAAGTTCTGTACAGTTTTTGGAGGATCTATCCTTGAAGCGACTATTATTTAACCTCAAGGAGCTGGGCGGCTCAATCCTTTTGATTGGACTCGGGAGAAGATCTGACTTGGCAAGCAATACTATGCCGAAAAGCACCAATGCGATTGATATCAGGATTTTTATAGAAGCCGATATTGATAAAATAGATGTTTTTGACAGGACTGTAAAAACTGTTGATATTGCCAGCCAGACAAATACTAATCTTGAGCCTTTTGATCGTTTTTTCTTGGTGGACGTTTTTTTGTTTCTGGCATATGTACATGAAGTTTTGTGTTTCAGATTCTTTTTAGAAAAATTTTGCTCAGCAATTACCAAATTAGCGTACTCTGCCAAACCAGTCCAACTGTTTTCCTGATAACTGTTCTTAAGGGCAGTTGATACTTCGTTCGATATACCATAAAACTTGGTCCATTCAGGAATAAGCTTATCTAATACAATATCGTCATGGTCAACAGCTGCACTAATTGGCAAAATGACGATCATAGGTTGAGCTTCTTTTTCATCACAGGGAAAACACTCAAAGCGAATTAGATCAGGATGAATTAGTATCTGATGTATTGCAAATAAGTATTCTTGAACCTCGCTTATTACTTCGGATAATTGAACAAAACGCTGCAGTCCTTTTTGGGGCAAACCTCTTTCGGCCGCATCTATAACATCAATTATATTGTTTGATCCAAGCTCAACTGAAATCATAAGACCGGCTTTTCCCTTTATAACAGCAAGCGGATAGATTGAGACGATATCGCGGCTGTTGATCAATTGTAACTGATAATCAACTATTTTTGTATGTGGATCCAACTTGATTCTCAATTGTTCAGTAGATCTCTTTGACTTTATTTCCCATTCAATACTACCCATCTAAAACCTGCTTTCATTTCAATTGAGTGTATAGTCTCCCATGTTATCAATAATTGATTGATCAAAAACCACTTCTATAAGATTGCTTGCGTAATCTGAGAGAGTTTTCCTGAAGATCAAAGCTATTGTTAAGAGAACAGCAATTATTATTACTACCTCCAATGTTCCGAATCCACCTCGTGAACGAAGCATGTGTGCTTTTGATGCCTTCTTGCTTTTGATCTGCCATAGAATCCATTGTAATGCCATCATTTTTTTCTCCTTCCAATGTCTCATTGCTTATACTTCTTATAAGTTTCTTTTAGTTGCCAATCACTAGCATAGACGCAGCTGGTATCAATGCGGTTGCAATTACAGATACTAGACTGAGACCGCAAGGTATCAGAAGCAGCAGGTTTTTGGATTGAAGCTTCTTTTTTAGCTCATCTCTATAAACTTGCCATGTAGATCCCGCACTTAGAGTGATTATTCCCAATATTTCTTTGCCGCCATCTCTTTCATACCTGACGATCAGATCCAGCACATATTTGATTTGAAGTATCGTACATCTATTGGATAATTCATTAATTAGAATTGAGGGAGAAATTCCGCTCCCGATTTGCCTCTGCAGCCTCTTGAGCTCCATATCAAAATAGTCTATGCCCTGTTGTGGCTTACCGCTCGCAGTTGATCTTCCATTGCGAGAACAAATTTGCAGAGATCTTTGTAGGGATAAACCACTATTCAATAGAATCGACAGAAGATTCAGCCACTGAGGGAATCGCATATTCTCCTGGCTGCTTCTCTGCCGGTATCTACTTAATAAGTAGAAGTCATGAGTCAGTGTGACAAATGGTAATAAGACAAGAAGATAAGCAAGTTCAATGTCAATTACTATTAGCGGCAAGACAACTAATATATATAAGATCACAAGCAGCAGCTTGGAAGCAAAATAGCCATTCTGAATCGTTTCAATTTCATTCGAATCTACAAGTGCGTCAATTCTAAGTTGTGAATTAATTCGCTGCCAGATATAAGCGGGAAGATACTCTTTGTATATATATCGGATTTTCCCGCCGCCCCTAAGAAGTATTCGTTTTAATACACTGCCTGCTTGTGTTTTTGCCTCATTCCGTGGATGGTTTATGGAGAGAAGAAATTTGGCAGTTCTGCTGTTGCTGACTCGCTTGTAATTGTCATAAGAGCTGCTGCTTATTATTATTGCAATTAAGACCGAGCAGCATGACATCAAATAGGTGGCAGCCATGGCATATATTCCCCATTCAGTATGATAAACATATGCTTGAAAGCTCCCGGCGTTTTTAAGAATGAAGGCCATAAAGAATGGAGCTATTGACATGATATAAGTTTCAGCAGTTTTGCCACTCTGCTCCGCCTCCATACGTCTGATCAGCTCGACCTGTTCCCTCAGCATCCTCGTGCTTTCAAAAATGTACTGTTCAATTCTTCCGCCTGAACGCTTCAAGTAGAAAATATTACCTAGTATCTGCTTGGCGCTTTCGCAAGGGAAATCGGTGATAAAAGTCTGAAGTGATCGATCAAGATCAAGATGAATCATCAAGCCACTTCTGAGTTTCTTCAAAGCCATGCTGATCTCTTTGTACTTCTCACTGCTTTGTTCATTTATATCTTCGGCTGCTTTGACTAAGATGCTCTCCAAAGCGGCACCTGTTGATAACGCTGTGGAAACATATTCCATCAACCATAAAAACTGATATTCATAAGATTTTTCGCGCTGATTTCTCCTGGATCTGCTAATGATAAGGATGGATGAAGTTGTAACTGCAGCGACTGGGAACAACCACAGCTGCATATCATCAAGAAACAAACTGTAGCCTGCAGAACATAGCAAGGCTATGAAAAGCACAGCAAGTACGATTTTGATCATTTTGCTTACTGATCTTAGAACTATAAGCTCATCAGCTTCAGATCTGCTAAATATTTGCATAAGCCTTCTTAGCACTTAATAAGCACCTCCAATTCTTCGCATCTGAAAATGTGACTATAGTGAAAATCACCATTGGTGACACCTTTTACCTCAATGATCTCGCTTATTCTTCTGTGGCCTTCAGAGGTTCTTTCAAGTTGAATCACCAAATCAGCAGCCATGCCAACAAGCCGTCGGCAGGCATCCCACGGCAGGGGAGAATGCATGATCAGCATCAAAGAGAGCCTCTCGAGCATATCGACCGCACTGTTGCCATGACCTGTGCTCATTGAACCTGGATGGCCTGTATGCATAGCTTGTATCATTTCATAAGCCTCCCCACCCCTTACTTCACCCACTATTATTCTGTCGGGACGTAGACGCAAGGATAACCTTATCAAATCAGACAGACTGATCTCTCCGCTTCCGTCAGGATTAGCTTTCCTGGATTGAAGAGTAACCAGGTTAAGTGAGTTTTGAAGATCGAGTTCAGCTTCATCCTCAATAGTTATTATTCTCTCGAGTGCAGGAATATTTCCGGAAAGCGCGTTAAGAAAGGTGGTCTTGCCTGTGCCAGTCCCGCCTGAAATAAATATATTGCGCTTTGCCCGGACTGCCAGTCTTAGAAATTCGGCGATTTCATCTGTCAGAAAGCCCGCCTGAACTAATTTATCCATAGCTGGCTTGATTCCGCCATAGCGTCTTATTGAGATATAAGGTCCTGATGCTGCAGCAGGTTCCAGAACCGCTTGTACACGCGAACCATCCTCCAGCCTCATTCCTGCAATAGGTGTTTGCTCATTGATCAATTTGTTGGCTCTGCCGAAGCAGCGATCGATGAATCCGCGTAAATGATCTGAGTCTTCAAAAGCTAAGTTTGACAGATTGATCAATCCCTTTTTCTCATAGAAGATGCTATGGGGTCCGTTTACCATGATCTCTGTAATGTCTGAGTCGTCAAACAGCTCTTGAAGGACGTCAAGCCCTCTCATGTCCGCGAAGATTCTGTCCGCGAGTTTTCTCTTTTCAGATAGTGTGCTGTTTTTGTCAAATTTACCTGTCATTAATACTCTTAAAATCAAAGCTTTCAGTTGTTGATCTGACAGGTTTTCTCCAGAAGATGATAATCCCACGATCTCTTCGATCATTTTCTGCCGTGAGTTACGGTTTGCTGACATCATGTTAATAAAGCCTCCTTGAGCTGCTGTTGATTTTCAAAAATACTGCAGCTGTTTGGCAGACCTGCTAATAGGAGACCTGCCTCACGGCGAGCTGTCATATCCGCATAGCAATCATCTGTAGGTAGATCAAGCAATATATGATCACACATAGCTGCCAATCTACCAGCAGTCTGCATACTGATATCGCGGCAGTCTACCCAGCAGATTGTCTCGCTGTTCTCGCTTTTGACCTTCTGACGAATCAGCATAAGCATTTTACGCAGGTGATCAGGTTCGCAGGAAATGAGATCATCACCTCTTGTCGGCGGACGAAATTGTAGATAACCATCGGGATGCATTTGTGTGTAAACCCCGATTTTTGCTGCCTCTGGAGGACAATGCTGGTATATAGATAAGAGCAGAGATGACAAATCAGGTCCTGACAAGTCCGGCGCGCAGCACAATTGCATGCACCACCCCGGCATAATAGCGAGATAGTATATTCTTTTGCCTTGCTTAAGCTGTGCTTTGATTAGATCTTTTATGGTTGTGCTGCTATTGCAGCTTAGTGATAGAAGCATGCACATTATTCCTTCATCAGTTCTTTCGTTTGCTATTGTAGTTTCAGAGCTGTTTTCTGACGAAGACCCGACCTCGCTGATTTCAGAATCAAGTAAATGCGTGATTACACTTGCTGGAGCCGGCCATTTAATAAGCAATTCCTCTTCTCTGATTGATTTGTGACTGCCACTTCTAAAATAAAACAGCTTATGACCTGAAACTTCAACCAATAGCTCTGAGTATCTATTGGCCAGACAATGATATTTGCTTCGACAACTGCAACAGTCAAATGAACAATCATCTATTGCTGTACCGAGAAAAAGCAGCAGATAATTATCTGCCTGAGCCAATTCTGACAGATTATTTATCGGATCTTGTTGAAAAGCATCTGATAAAACCTTAATATCAGGACGATATTGATAATGCTCCCTAAGTCTGTCTGCCAGCATTTCATTGTAGTGGTTGTCGTTGCTGGCTATGATGATAGTGTACAAGTTCATATCGGTTACCTCTGTTTTGAATTCTAAAACAATTAGTATTTGATTTATCCAGCTGCCATATGACAAATTCCTGCAAAAAATACAAATATTCGACAAAGAGTATT
Source organism: uncultured Oscillospiraceae bacterium (assembly GCA_964534195.1). GTDB lineage: Bacteria > Bacillota > Clostridia > Saccharofermentanales > UBA5734 > JAAYFZ01. The sequence goes on along the minus strand of CAZHQX010000095.1, from coordinate 301 downwards.
TTCGCGTAAAGCACGCTTTGGCCGGGACTCAGTCATTCAAGAACATAAGATACAGATAATGCAGCTCTTGGCCTATTAGCGCAGCGGGACTTGCTCCGCCCAGAACCTCGTGGTAAGATAAAACAGCTTAATTCGATTTACGATAAAAAGCTCAAACTTAATATTAGATCATCTTATCAAGAGTGGTGGAGGGACTGGCCCTTTGAAGCCCGGCAACCGCGGTTATGCGGCGGTGCCAATTCCAGCAGACATGTTGTCTGACAGATGAGGATTGTTTATTTTGCCTCTTCTGTTGAAGAGG
>CAZHQX010000094.1:0-6010 GCA_964534195.1 uncultured Oscillospiraceae bacterium | reverse complement strand
CGGAAAACTGTGCGTCAATCTGAAATGCAATCCGTTCGAAGCGGACTTCCTTCGGCAGTAATTATTGGACGCTCACTTATAGTTAATGGAGCCTTTGTACCACTCGAGCGAGCTGCTTTCAGGGAAGCTCTCACACTACGATAAGGGGTGTGCAAAACCGGTGTATCTTGTAACGATTTGATTTGAGCGGTGCATTTTATCAATAGTTAGTTCCTTTACCAAATCAAATACCATCTATTGATAAAAGGAATTTTGTCGACAGGTGGTTTTACTTTGTCTGGAAATGAAAGAATAATGATAAATGATGAAGCTGAGAGAATTAATTGATCATATGCAGAAGTGGACCGCGTCCTTTACCCAGATCCAGTCCTGCTGCAATGGCAGAAGTCAAATACTTCTTAGCATGACGTACGGCTATTGTCAATTCCATGCCTTTGGCAAGGTTGCTGGCAATAGCAGAAGAAAGTGTGCAACCCGTACCATGAGTATTTGTGTTTTGAATACGCGGACTGCGCAGCCATTCTCCGCCTGAAGTTGTCACCAGATAATCCGAGGCAGTGTTACCGAAATGACCACCTTTTACGAGGACAGCACGGCTACCGAAGCGCAAAATCGTCTTGCCGGCGTGTTCCATGTCTGCTTCTGTCTTGATTGCGAAGCCGCAGAGTGTCTCCGCCTCTTGAAGGTTAGGCGTTACAAGTTCTGAGAGCGGAAATAGTTCTGTAATGAGCGTAGAAACGGCTGAGTCAACTATGAGGTTGCTGCCGCTTGTAGCAACCATGACAGGGTCAACGACGATATGTTCAGCACTGTGTTCGCGCAGCTTGGCGGCTATCACTGAGATGATCGCTTCGTTCGATACCATGCCTATTTTTACGCTGTTCGGCCTTATATCGGTGAAAATGCTATCCATCTGCTGTGCGACGAATTCCGGAGTTACATCCAGAATATCCTGAACACCGATAGTATTCTGTGCGGTCAGCGCCGTGATCACGCTCATGCCATAGACCCCGTGCATGGTCATCGTTTTAAGATCTGCCTGAATACCGGCGCCTCCACTGCTGTCCGAACCAGCGATCGTTAGTGCTTTTGGAAATTTTGTTACTCGTTTGATCGGCGCTGGCTGCTTCAGCAGGGCAGCGGCAGATTTAAGTCGGGCAATTTGTTCAGGTATGTCAGTCTGACCGAAAATAGCTGTAATGACCGCAAATCCGTCTATGCCTGAACCCGCCAAATGATTGGCGTTCTCAGTGTTAACACCACCAATCGCAACAATTGGTATTGTTACATTTGCTACGATATCCTGCAATGTTTTGAAAGATAGTGGAATTGTATCAGGTTTGCTTTTTGTACCGAAAACATCACCAACACCGAGGTAATCTGCGCCATCGGCTTGCGCTGCAATAGCTTCCTCGACGGTATGCGCTGTAGCCCCGATCAGAAAATCAGAACCAAGCTGAAGACGCGCAGCTGCAATACTGCCATCTGATTGCCCCAGGTGGACACCGTCCGCACCTGCATTTATTGCCAAACTGATATCATCATTAATAATTAGTAGAGCGTTATACCTTCTGGTCAAATCTCTAACCTGTTTTGCCAGATTAAGTAAGACTTCGCCCTGGTATACTTTTTCACGCAGCTGAACGATCCGTACACCTGCTGCCAAGGCCTGTTGTAATTCTGCCAATAGCTGCTCATCTGTACCGTAGCGATGAGTTACTGCATAAACTGCTAATCTAGCTGCCAGTTCTGTGCGATTATCTATACTTTCACAAATCTTATGCATTTTGTGCCTCCTAATGTTCATTTGTGGTGTCGAGTGTTGTGTTTAAAGTATCTGTATAAAGTGAATCAATTAAGATAAGACGATACAAGCCGTTGCCGCCTCCGATATTCTGTAATTTTTTCTCGGCTGCAATGGCCGCGGAACGATAATTCTGCATAGCAGCCAGGGCCAAGGTAATTAATGTTGGCAGCTCGATAGTTGCCGCATGGTCATCTGTGCAGCCTGATTTAAAAGGTGCAGCCGCTGAATCTGCCATTGATGGCTCAATGATTTTTTTCTTGTCACATGCGATTGCAGCATAGGCAGCGATTAGAGCACTGAGAACACAACCCGCACCTGCCATCCGAGTAAGCCAAATGGAACATCCAGCCTGGACCTCGGTATACTGGCCATCGGTAATGATATCTTGCTCGCCCGTGAGTATTGTTATGGCACCGTACTTCTGGCTAACAGACTCAGCCCGCTGGATTGATTCTGAAATGCGTTCTGCCTGACTGTAAAATCCTTCATTGGTACTATCTACACCATGACTAACAGCAGTTAGTTCGGCCAGATAACTGATTTCACTGAAATTGCCACGGATTATGTTAGGCCGCACCTCGGTAAGTATCTTCTCAGCAGCCTGGCGACGGAATTCTGTTAAGGCGACACCTACTGGATCAAAAACGATCGGTATGCCCTTTGTTCTAGCTGCTCGTCCGCTTCTTAGCATGGCTTCAAGTTTGCCAGGACTAGGCATCCCCAGATTAATTACCAGTGCATCTGCGTGTTCTGTTACCTCGGCAGATTCACAAGCATCCTCGGCCATAATCGGTGAAGCTCCTATGGCAATAAGTGCATTTGCTACATCGTTTATTGTGACAGTATTAGTTAGACAGTGGACTAGCGGGCATGATCTTCGTACTTCTGACGCAGCTAGTTCGGCTCTAGATAATATAGGAACATTGTTTGTTGATTGCATACTATTCATCCTTGATGCTGGTTCAATCTACTAAGCAGATTAGATCTTGATAGAGCGTTTAAGACTAACAGTGCGATGCCAGCTCCAACACCTGTACTTGCCATGAAGGGGATTATATAGGTAAAGAGAGCAGCTGTTTTTCCCATAAGAAATACAGCTACCGGATATGCAATTAATGCGCCCAGAATACCCGTACCGATCACTTCGCCGACAAATGCAGGCCAGAAGCGAATCACATACTTACATCGGTTGAAGAAGGCAAGATGCATCAACCCGGCTAGAAGTGCGCCGATCATACTGCCGGGGAAAGCTAACAATGTTCCAGTACCGGTTGCGACACGGATCAACGAAATACCAAACGCCATCATGGTTGCCCAGACAGGTCCAAGAAGCACTGCTGCCAGTACATTCAGCAGGTGCTGGATGGGAAACACTCGTGCAGATCCGAGCGGAATTGAAAATGGTGCTAAGGCAACTCCGAGTGCTATCATTATGCCAACGAGAGTTACTTTGCGCGTCTTTGTTCTAATAACAAGTGAATAATCCATAGTCGTATCCTCAGTTCTTGATTGCTTTTATATTGTTATGATCGGACAAAGTTAGTAGTAAAAGCAAAGGGTCAATGCTTCATTTTTATTTTTCAAAGGACTCACTTAATCGATTATTGTAATGCAGCTTCTTGCGAATTAATGCGACAATGAGTGTGATAGCAATGGTTACAAACATAGCAGGCAGTGTAACACCTACCGGCGTATATAGTCGCATGATGATACGATAAATGATGAAGCCAATCAGCCAGATAGATAGGTTAATAAAATCGAAGGCGGATTCGGTCTGCTTTCTGAGCAGATAATAGTCAGTGATCTGGATTGCGATCATCGGTGCGAATACCGAGCCGATCAGATATAGAAAACTTTCTAGGTTGTTCATCCGATTTAAGATTGCTAATAGAACACCGATGATGGTTGTGCCGACTGCTATCGCCTTTTCGTGCCAGCCAGTGAAGATGCTGGCCGCGCTGGCTCCGGCCGAGTAGGCATCCATAAATGTAGTAGTTACAGTCGAGGAAACAATGATAAAAATTCCTGCCAGTCCGAGACCTGCGGTCATCATGATCCTTCCAATCGCAAACTCACCAGTTAATAGCGCGGCGGTCATGCCAATGACATACATCCAGCAGCTAGTCAGAAAGTATGTAACACTGCTGGCTAGAGACGCTAACTTCGGCTTAGCAGCGTAGCGCGTGTAATCTGAAATAAGCGGCAGCCAGGACAAAGGCATAGCTGCCGACAGCTCGACGGCGATGCCAAAAGACATGTCGCCTGATACATTGCGAGGCGTTCCATTTTTCAGAATGATCACAAATAATACTGCTGTCAATCCAAATAGCAGAGCCATTATGATGGTGTTCAGTCGGCCAAGGTTTGTAATGCCAATTACGATCCAGAGTACGATCAGTGCACCTATCGCGATCGACCAAAAGGTAGTTGTGCCGGTAACAGTAGCGGCAGCTTCAGATCCGGACCAGATCATGATTGAAGTCCAACCGACCAGCTGCAGTACATTCAGCACTGCAAATAGAGATGAACCTCGTGTGCCAAACGAGCGCTTGACAGTGTTCATCGCAGAAAGGCCAGTCTCACCACCGATCTTTCCGGCTAGATAAAGAAGTACGCACCCGATGAGATGACCGAGTAAAATTGCGGTTAGACCCTTGGTGAAACCGAGAGGCGCAATCAGCGAGCCAGTCATGATTTCTGCAATTGATGCAGCTGCGCCGAACCAGATCAGGCTGTTCTCCCTTGTTGATGTTTTAGTTGTTTCCATGTCCCCTCCAAATAATTACCTTGGGCGCCGGTTCGTTTTGGCATGATGCAAAAAAAACAAGCTGCCCTGTTGGGCCGCTCGTCGACAATACAAAAAATATGTATTCTTCCTACGTTGGCATTACCCAATTCAGGTCTAAGGGTCGAAGGCTTCCCTTCCTCTCAGCCATGTAGGCTCCCCTGTTATTTCAGAGCTAATATAACGCAAACAGAATGAAGGGTCAAGTCGTTCATTTGATGAAAAAATTTGCCTGAATAGCTAGTTGTTTAAGTTTTAAACGATATAATGATAGTAATTTGAGAAATCATAAATATTCTAAGAGGGAATAGAAATATGCGCAGACCGGACAAACAATTTAGTGAAATATTCAAAGAAGAAGCTATAAGAGGTGAAAAAGCCCACTGGTACCTTCATTGGTTTCTGTACAGCAGTATTCTATTGTTGGGTAGTATTGTCTATTTTATTCAGGATATTGTTGTTGGGAAATATGCCATAGCTCTATCGCTAGTCAATCTGCTCTATAATCTTGCGCTGACTCCACTGATCTGGAAGAAAAAGAGTATGCCTTGGAATGGCTATGTGATGGTAACGATCAATGCGATAACACTTACGATCTATAACTTTCTCGATGGCTATTTGATATCACCGTTGGCACCGGTAACTACAGCTGCTATTATGTTATATCCTGTTATTATCTTCTTGGCTTCTCTGCGTATGGATAAGAAGCTGATAGTATGGGCTACATTCCTGTCCATTGTTTGCATGGATGGATTGTATCTTTACTTCTATAAGAGCTTCGATCCTGCGATAACTGACAAGATTGTCTCATCTGATCCGCTTGGGCAGGTTTATCGCACGTTTTATCTGGCCCTGGCTGGAGTCATGATGTACCAGGTGCCTCGTGTCATGTTGCGTATACTTAAGACTCAAGAGCGACTTGCTAAAGAGAGTCAGGCGCATAAGCTGAGTGCTCAGAAGGATGCTCTGACTGGTGTTTACAATCGACTCTATTTCGACCAGTATTTGGAAAACAGTATTGAGATGGCGAAAATGTATAACTATAAAATTGCTTTGTTTTTCATTGATTTGGATGGTTTTAAAATCTTGAATGATACTTATGGTCATGATGCCGGTGACTTCATTCTGAAATCTGTGGCCTCAGACCTTAGCTCTGCAATTCGTGAAAGCGACATGATCGCAAGGATCGGCGGCGATGAATTTGTTGTCGTTATGTCCCCGTTTGGCAGTGAAGGAAGAGAAGGCGTTTACGGCAAACGACTGTTTGAAATAATAAGTCAGCCCAGAAGCTTGAATAATCAAGCGCTAGATATAAGTGCAAGCATTGGTCTTGCCATCTACCCGGATGACGCAAAAAGCGCAGATCAGCTGATTAAATATGCAGATGAAGCTATGTATGCAGCGAAGAAGGAAAGAAA
>CAZHQX010000093.1:4023-6038 GCA_964534195.1 uncultured Oscillospiraceae bacterium | reverse complement strand
AACCAATTCCTGTCTGGTGCATAGTAGGTGCCGTCGCCAGTAATGAAACTGCGGTCTAAAAAAATAACAAGAGGCTCAGTATCTGAGAAAGCGTCACGTCCCATTAGCATACGTGAATCGTATTCAAGTCCAAGCAGATTTGAAATTGTTGGGATTATGTCCAGGCTTGATACAGGTGTATTTACAGTTTCAGGCTTCATACCAGCTGCATAAATGATCAGGCTGCTGCGGTATAGCTCAAGTCCGGTTATCTGCTTGCCAGCGAGACTCTCTAGATCCTGATGCTTCAAACCATACGGGTAGTGATCAGCACTCATAACTATTAATGTTCTCTCGGCAGCCCCTGTCTCTTCAAGTCTGGACAACAAGTATTCCAACGCGCGGTCAAGTTCTATCTGCGTCGCCATATAGGCTCTTGCCGGCTCTGTCATATCAAGCTCTGCTGCCAGATCCTTGTTCTTGGCCGCAATAAAATTGCCGCCGTAATTGTATTGCAGATGACCACTTACCGTCATATAGTAGGCGTGAAAAGGTTCATCCTCAATATAATCATCTACACTCAGCTCCATCATTTCAAGATCGGATTCAGGCCATGTTTCTGCGACATCAAGACCATTTCCCAGACCTTTGTAAATATAACCGAGATTTGGATGAGAGATATCCCTGCGATAGTAATCGAAAGTATGATTGTGGTAGGCAAAGGTCGTGTATCCAAGTTTCCTTAACTGGTTTCCCATGGCAAAAGGCATGCTGTTGCTGCCTGATCTATAGAGACTCCAGATTCCTGCCTTAGGAATAAGACCGGTTACAGCAACATATTCACCATCAGACGTACTGACGCCCCAGAGAGGATTATAGAAATTTGTAAAATTGAATCCTTCATTTTGAAGCTTATAAAGTGTTGGCGTAAGCTCAGGATCTATCGCATAGTGTGAATAGCTCTCAGCTGTTATGAATATTAAATTATAGCCCTCGAACATGCCCGTATGCTCATTTGTATAAGACGGCTCACGCTGATCTACCCATTGATGGATCTGCCTGATATAATCGTTAGACTCATTTTGAATAAGTGAAGCAAAATCCAAATTAAGTGTAACTGGTTCAACCTGTAAGCTTGAATCGGTACTCTCATTCGCTTCGTTATTAACTGAAGTAGTTGAACCAGTACCATCATTATCACCTGAAGCAGGAGATGAAGTCTTAGACTGATCGACAGGCTCTGTCTCAATTGTCAGATCATTATCTTCATCAATAGTGGGAGGTCCCTCTGATCTATTGTAACCAGGAAGCTTGGACAATATCGCATGCTGAAGCTCTAATCTTCCTGTTGTAATCAGTCCGAGATTGCTGACGGCATAATTGGGCTGAAGATCAACATAATAGGCATGATAAGGTGAACCAGGCAAACGGTCACCGGAATTGATTACAATGATAGCCGATATGAAAGAAGCAGCAGTAAACCATAATGTAATCAATACAGCTGGCAGCCTTCTCGCGTAAGTCTTCTTGCCGACAAAAAATAAACAAGCTGGCCAATAGAGAAAAACAGGCAGTAAAAAAAGAAAAAGCCAGCCAGCGGCAGCTCTGATCTCATATGCTATTATACCGCCGAACTCAAAAACCTGTCCGCCATTTGTCAGCGAGTATAAGGTAAAATAAGTGCCGAATATGTTGAAATATATCTTCTGAGCAGAAAAAATGACCGATCCCGCCAACAAAAGCACAGAGGTAAAAATTCTCATCAAACGTTGGCTCAGCAGAATTTCAAAAACGAAAAGAAAGAGACAGATCGTCAGTGAAAATAAAAATATTAGAAATAACCCCCGAGAGGTCACACCAGTAGTGAAGCCAGCAAGCAGATACTCACTGAAAAGTAAAGCGGCCAACATATAAGCTGAGCTATAAAGAGTCAATTTACTGCTCTTTTTCATCAATAGATCCTTTCGTTTATAATAACAAAGAGTATACATTCTTTTGCTGCTAATATAAACATTGTCACCGGTGCTACATGAAAA
>CAZHQX010000093.1:0-3923 GCA_964534195.1 uncultured Oscillospiraceae bacterium | reverse complement strand
TAACCAAGGAACAATTCGATATAACTCAGAACAGCGGGACGGAATACCCGGGTACAGGTATTTATGATCAGCATTTCGAAAAAGGTATTTACGTCGATGTTGTAACAGGAGAGCCTTTGTTTAGTTCAAATGATAAATTCGACGCCGGCTGTGGTTGGCCAAGCTTCAGCAAGCCTATCACTGACGAAGTCATAGAAGAAAACATTGACCGGAAATTTGGTATGACCAGGACAGAGGTCAGAAGCAGAGCAGGCGACTCACATCTAGGACATGTTTTCACTGATGGACCTGTAGAATCAGGTGGTCTGCGATACTGCATCAACAGTGCTGCTCTGCGCTTCATTCCAATAGATAAAATGGCAGACGAAGGCTATGGAGATTTGATTTATCTGATAGAATAATAGTGTTGGAGGAAAGATAATGATTCGAAAGCATAAAGCGTTTGGCTGGCTAAGCAATATTGCCTGGATATCCGGCACTGTTCTGGCTGCCTATGTACTGATCAAAGCGTATTTTTTCTCTGGTGGGCTGCCAGCCGGTTCGTGTCCGCTTATTTTGTCCAAGCCATGGATAACCATATCGATAGTACTGCTGGCATTGTCATTTATATTTTCTCTCTTTGAGCCTGAAAGGAAGAAGAAATCAGATAATCCGGAGGTGGAGCATGCAGAAAACGAAATCGTTTGACAAGGCTGAAGGATATACTCCTTCTTATGCGAGTTTTGAACTTGACGGGAAAACATACCATTACAACTCGGTAAAAGTCTTCGACACTCATATTGACAGGTTATCTGACAGATTGCCGCGTTCTCTTAAGCTTATGCTTGAAAATACTCTTAATCATTTTGATGAGCGCTATTTTCAAAGCAAGCATTTGGACCTGTTCCGTGCCTGGGATGGCAAGGGCGGAGTGAGCGAGATATCCTTCATGCCATCAAGGGTCATTCTACAGGATTTTACCGGCGTACCTGTGGTAGCAGATCTTGCTGCTCTGCGTGATGAATGGCAGGCACAGGGAGGAGACCCTGATTTGATAAACCCTGTTATCCCGGTTGATCTGGTTATAGACCATTCTGTCATGATAGACTGCTTCGGCAGCAGTGATGCTCTTAGCTGTAATATTGAGAAAGAATATGAGCGTAATCAGGAAAGATATCAATTCCTTAAGTGGGCACAAGGCTCTTTCAGCGGCTTCAGGGCGTTCCCGCCTTCTGCCGGTATTGTGCATCAGGTCAATCTTGAGAAGCTGGCAACAGTTGTGGTTTCAGAGGAACGCACCGATGGTGTCTGGCTTAAGCCAGATACACTAGTTGGAACTGACTCGCATACCACCATGATCAATGGCATTGGCGTTCCTGGCTGGGGTGTCGGCGGCATCGAGGCAGAAGCGGCGATGCTTGGGCAGCCCATTTCGCTGCTATTGCCTGAGGTTATTGGCATGAAGCTGACAGGACGATTGTCGGAAGGTGTTACCGCAACCGATCTGGCTCTGACAGTGACAAATATTCTGCGCAAACATGGAGTAGTCGGACGTTTTGTAGAGTTTTTCGGAGAAGGGATACATAACATAAGTGTCGAAGACAGAGCAACTGTATCCAACATGTCTCCGGAATATGGGGCAACGATGGGATTTTTCCCTGTCGATAGCCAGACTCTTGCTTATTTGGAATCAACCGGCAGAGCACCTGAACAAATTCGGCTGGTTGAGAAATATTGCCGACTGCAGGGCTTGTTTCTCGAGGCTGGCCAGCCTGATCCGATTTACACAAAAACTCTTGAACTCGATCTTGCAACTGTTAGACCGAGTCTGGCGGGTCCCAAGAGGCCTCAGGATTTGATTTATCTGGATGACATGATGGCGCAAGCAGAGCATGATCTCACTGCTTCCATTGAGAGCGGTGGATTTGGATTGCCTGCGGATCAGGCAGAACGCAGCTTCAAGCTGGAGCTCACAGGTGGTACAGAACAGATCAGTGATGGCGCAGTTGTTATAGCTGCGATCACAAGCTGTACAAATACATCTAATCCTGCTGTCATGATAGGAGCAGGTCTGCTTGCGAAGAATGCTGTGGAGGCAGGGCTGAAGGTTCCAGGTTATGTCAAGACCAGCCTGGCGCCAGGATCACGGGTAGTGACCGCATATCTCGATAAGGCAGGACTAACACCTTATCTGGATAAGCTTGGTTTCCAAACGGCCGGGTATGGCTGCACTACCTGTATTGGTAACAGCGGACCGCTTATTCCCGAAGTCGCTTCAGTAATTGATGAGCAAGGCTTGAATGCGGCAGCAGTTCTCAGCGGCAATAGAAATTTTGAAGGAAGGGTCCATCCACAAGTCAAGATGAACTACCTGGCTTCTCCAATTCTGGTTGTAGCATACGCTCTAGCCGGTAATGTTAGAAATGATCTTCTGAGCAAGCCGCTTGGAAAAGATGATAGTGGCAGAGAGATCTATTTGCGTGATATATGGCCCGATGAGAGAGAGATCAAAAAGCTTATAGCTGAATCAGTGGACAAAGAGTTTTTTGAAACTGAATACAACAAGGCGCTGAGCGCCAATGAAAGCTGGAATAGAATGCAGGCTGAAGCTGGCAGACTCTATGCCTGGCAGACGGACTCGACATATATCAAAAGGCCGCCTTTTGTTGAGAATATGCCTGCTGAGAAACCAGGTATCAATGCTCTCGATAGGGCAAGGGTACTGCTCTGGCTTGGGGACAGTGTAACTACAGACCATATATCACCAGCCGGCAGCATCAAGCCTTCGTCGCCGGCAGGAAAATATCTTCAGGAGTATGGCGTATTGCCCGCGCAATTCAATTCATATGGTTCAAGAAGAGGCAATCATGAAGTGATGATCAGAGGGACTTTTGCCAATATCAGAATCAGGAATAAGCTGGTACCTGATACAGAAGGCGGTTATACCTGTTATGTGCCATCTGGAGAGACGATGACAGTATACGAGGCTAGTGAGAAGTATTTTGCAGATCAGACACCGCTGATCGTGTTGGCTGGAAAAGAATACGGCTCAGGTAGCTCTCGGGACTGGGCGGCAAAAGGAACTGCATTGCTAGGCGTTAAGGCAGTCATCGCTCAGAGCTATGAACGCATCCATCGCAGCAATCTGATTGGCATGGGTGTCTTACCTCTTGAGTTTATGGATGGACAAGATGCCGCGTCGCTTGGCTTGACTGGTATGGAGGAATTCAGCTTCCCCGGGTTTACTGAGTCGATCAGACCTCGTGGTCAGCTTCAGGTCTCCGCTGCAGCTGCTGATGGCAAGACAATAACATTTGAGGCAGTTATAAGAATTGACAGTGAGGTTGAGCTTGAGACCTGGCTCAATGGCGGTCTGCTTCCTCAAGTGCTGAGACAATTTGCGCTAAACAAATGATTGCCTCATTGACTGCTGATATAATTCTCTGATATCTTTATCTAGGTGATCTGCTGCCGGCTGATAAAATAGTCAGCCGGCAGATTTGATACAAATACAAGACTTAAGGAAGGAAACCGTCATGGAAACTGACAGTAGTGGTAAACGAATTACAACTATAAATGCTCAGGGAGACGGTATGTTCCTGTAATTTTCCGTTGTTCCCTGAAAATAGGGGAGGACAGAAAATGCTTACAAATATTCTGGATATGATCCATAACAAGGATTATCAAGGAGCCAGGGCGGAGTTGATTCGCCTTAATCCTGTTGATCTGGCTGCACAATTCGATGATTTGAATCCTTATGAACAAATAAAAATATTCAGGATGCTGCCAAAGAATGAAGCAGCAGAGGTTTTCTCGTATTTCTCACGTGAAATCCAGATAAATATGATCGCGATGATCACTGACAAAGAGCTGAGAGAAATTATTGACGAGCTGTTCCTTGATGATGCCGTCGATTTGTTTGAGGAAATGCCCGCGAATGTTGT
>CAZHQX010000092.1:0-6041 GCA_964534195.1 uncultured Oscillospiraceae bacterium | reverse complement strand
TTTTTGTGTGAATTTACCTTGAAACGGTTAGATATTGCAGCCGTTCTTATTTGACACATGCTCATAACAGGAATATATTTTTCTTTAGTGCTGTTTTTTTGACATATGATCATATCAGCAATACAATATTTATTATGTATATGTTTTTTCATTTTTCAATATTGATTTAGCATTTATTAAAAAAGCATGCTGTTTTTCACAGCAAATTACTGAAAGGAAGGTATTAAATGAGTACCAATTATGAAACACTGATTAAGAGTCGAATGAACGCAGAGAGCTTCGGCAAACTGGAGGCTCTGAACAATCAAAAAGTAATGGATTTCGTTGGTTTTTTCATCGAACATTGTGATCCCGCTTCTGTTTACGTCTGTGACGATAGTGATAAGGATGTTCAATATGTTCGCGATCAGGCGCTGGCACTTGGTGAAGAGAAGCAGCTGGCTAATAGTAAGCAGACCATTCACTGGGATGGATATGGTGATCAGGCACGTGATAAAAAATCCACACGCTTCCTTGTTTACAAGGAAAATCTTGAGAAGATGAAATCCCTCAACTCACTGGATTATGAACAGGGCTATGAAGAGATCATGTCTATTTCCAAGGGCATCATGAAGGGTAAACCTGCAGTAGTTCAGTTCTTCGCAGAAGGACCGACTGAGAGTCCTTTTACCATTCCCTGTATCCAGTTTACTGATAGTTTCTATGTCGCACATTCAGAATTTATTCTCTATCGTTCAGCATATAGCCATTTCCTTAAAATGAAGGATTCCGAGAAGGATCAATTCTTCCGCTTCATACATTCCGCGGGTGTTCTTGACGACAGAGGCAACTCAATCAATCTGGACAAACGCAGAATCTATATGGACACACAAAACAACATAGTTTATTCGATGAACGCTCAGTACGCCGGCAACTCTGTTGGTCTTAAGAAGCATTCCATGCGTTTGGCCATCAACAAGGCAGGAAACGAAGGCTGGCTCTGCGAGCATATGTTTGTCATGGCAGCTGTTGATGAGGAAAAAGATCGCAAAACTTATTTCTGCGGTGCTTATCCTTCAGCTTGCGGTAAAACGTCAACAGCCATGATTCCAGGTGAGCAGATCGTCGGTGATGATATTGCATACTTCCGCAATATCAATGGCGAGTTCCGTGCTGTAAACGTAGAAAACGGTATGTTCGGTATCATCAAAGACGTCAACGCCAATGATGATCCTGTCATCTTCGAAAACTTGAAGAAAAATCAAGAAGTAATCTTCTCGAATGTTCTCATGGGTCCTGATAACCAGCCTTACTGGCTCGGCATGGGCGAAGAAACACCAAAAGAAGGTCTGAATCATTTCGGCAAATGGCATGAAGGAATCAAGGACGACAAGGGCAACACAGTTGGCCTGGCCCACGGAAACGCCCGCTATACAATGCGTCTTGATTATCTCGACAATATTGACGAAAAAGGCTTCAATGCCAAGGAAGGTGTCAAGGTCGAGGGTATTCTCTATGGCGGCCGTGATAGCGACACGACTGTTCCAGTTGAAGAATCACCAAACTGGAGAGATGGCATCCTGCTCAAGGCCGCTACTCTCGAGTCAGAAACAACCAGTGCTACACTCGGTGCTGAGGGAGTACGTAATCCAAGCCCGATGGCTAATCTTGATTTCGTTTCCTATCCTCTCGGTGAATACACAATGAACAATATTAAATTCGGTGAGGGTGTCAAGGACACACCTAAGATCTTCAGCAACAACTATTTCATGCGTGGATCTGATGGCAAGTTCATGACCAGCAAGCTGGCCAAAAAGGTCTGGCTGCACTGGGCAGATGGCAGAATTCATGGAGAGTATGAGGCACTCGACACGCCAACAGGTAAGATCCCCAAATATGCTGATCTGGCTGTACTCTTCAAGAAGCATTTAGACGAAACCTTCACAGAAGAAGATTATACCTATTTGTTTACTTTCCGCTGCACTAAGTGGATCGAGAAGCTTGAGCGTACAAAGGCCTTTTACGCTAAGATGGATTCAAATACCCCAGCCGAAATTTTCGAGTACTGGGATGGAGCAATTGCTAAGATCAAGGCTGCAAAAGAAAAATATGGCGATCTGATCAAACCAGGTGACTTCAAAGGCTAAGTCAAAAAACTATTAGCATTTCAAATTTATATCAAGTGTCATTAAGACACCCTGTATTGAAACAGGGTGTCTTTTTGTTTTTAATAAACAGTCACATCCAGCTGGTATACAGTCTCGCAATAACCTGCTCGATCGGCGCTTTTCTGATCTCAACATCCTTTATCCCATCGTACGATGACAGCTGGCTCATCAAGTCTTTTACCGGGATACAGCTTAGGTCGATCTCATATTCATGCACCTTGTTTTCAGAGCTAAGAAGAGATGCGTTATGCAGCTCAGGCACAGTGTCATTATCCATGGCCACGGCAACACGCGTCAGATTACCAGTGATATCTCGTAAACCGGCAAAAGGACCATCGTAGGCTATTTTGCCATCTGATATCATCAATATTCGCTGCGTCATTTCCTCAAGATCGTCCATATCATGACTGGTCACAACAATGGTAACACCATTCTCGCGATTTATCCGTTTGAGGAAATCAATCATCTGACGTTTAGCAATAACATCAAGACCCAGTGTTGGTTCATCCAGCAGAATCAGTTCGGGCGAATGAAGCAGCATCATCCCGAGATCGGCACGCATGCGCTGGCCGAGACTGAGCTCCCTGGCAAATGTCTTGAGCAATCCACCAATATCCAGGAGGTCTGTGACTAATTCCAGATTGCGCCTGTATACCTCATCCGGAATATCCCAGACTACCTTCTTCCACTCATAGCTCTGGATCAATGGATGATCCCACCAGAGTTCGGTCCTGTTGCCAAACAGCACACCAAGTGTTTTCATCAGCTCCCGGCGCTGCTTCTGCGGCGACATCCCCATTACTTCAATCTCACCAGAAGAGGGCAGCAGCATACCTGAGAGCAGCTTCATAGTTGTGCTCTTACCTGCGCCGTTCGGACCGGCATAGGCCACGAACTCTCCCCGTTTGATCTCAAAGCTTACATCATCCAGAGCCTTGATCGTACGCTTCTCGGGCTTGATGAGATTACGAAGCAAACCATGACCTGTATTGTCACGCTGCCATTGCACAAAATTCTTACTGACATTTTCTATTTTAACGGCGGAAGCCGTATGGGACATATCTGTTTGATCCTTTGACAACATAATAGTTCATTCCTTTCTTAAATACATATGACGCAACCAGCGCTATCACAAGCGCAAAAAGCATCGGATAATAAGCACTAAACCCCAGCGGAGGCCGGCCCAGGAGGCATAGTGAAGGAAACCAGGCCATCAGGCCTTCCGGCAGGAAGGTAATAAGCGGCAGCTGAATATATGAAGGCATGCCAGACAGTGGGAAAGTGCTCAGAAACCAGGTGTCGTCGATAGCAGTCGTAGCGATCTCCTCGGCAGCCACTGGTGCGTAGAAGGCCGTGCTGGAAACCAAATATGCGCGCGCCACGATCACAGTCATGGTCGTCATTATGTAGGCGATCAGTGACAATATCCAAAATGGTGTTATTATCAATTCCAGGCGCTTCACTGCAATTACCAGCAGCACTAAACCGACCAGAAAATTACTACCGCCGGTAAAAGGCGTGAACCCGCAGGTTGCGAGCTGCATTCTAACTGAGAGCGGTTGTATAAATAGATGTTCTAGCTGTCCGCGTCCGATTATCCTTGAAATGTGAATATTATTGCCGCTGCCAAACATCGTGAATATGCCTGTCACCATCGTCGAATAGACCATCATGAACAGAACCTCATCAGAGCTCATGCCACCGATACCGCCAAAACGGACAGCTACCAGAAACACACTCGACACTACCGCCAAATTACCGATAATATCGGCGGTTATGCCGGCAATAGCATATTTGGTATCACGCAGCAGCCAGACCAGATCCATTTTGGCTGATATGGCCAGGAGTCTGATTATACGAAGTATTTTTGTTTTAACCTCCATAGCTCACCATTCCTTCCTGCGATTTATGAAATATAAACAGGGCCAAGGGCCAGAGTATAAGATTCCAGATGACCTGCAGCATAAGGGTAAGGCCAACATCCGCCGAACCCACAAAAATTGATAAAGGCGCACCACCGAGCGCTGCGAATGGTTGATACTTAAATATATCCGCCAAGCCAAAGGGCAACAGACTTATCGGAATTACCGTGCCCGACAGAAGTGCCACAACAGCCATGCGAATACGACCGATCAGCCAGCTCATATTTCGCAGCTTGATCGATAGACATGCGAAGAGGCAATCGATCGCGAAGCCTAGAGAAATACATAGCAGCAGGCTTGGGAGAAAATATATGGATTTTGGAACCACACTAACCCCAAGCAGTGGTGACAGCATTGCCATCGGCAGAGAATACAACAGCAGCATGGGTACCCAGCCGCCCATTGTTTGAGCAGTTAGCTGTCCCAGCACAGTCAACGGACGATTATAGAGCTTAAGCAGAACGCCCTCCGAGAGCCAGCCGGTTGCAGCGGTTCTTACCACCAGCATATCTGCCAGCAGTGAACTGACAAGTGTATAGGTCAGCATTTGATCTATGGTCAAATCGACCTTCGCCCCAGAGCTCATTACCACACGCCAGAGAAAAATCAGTGGAATCAGTGTGACTATTTTGATAATGACATCCGGCAGCAAATAGAAAATGCCACCATTAGTTTTTTCCAACGCAGCTAATTGCGCCGTTTTCATATACTTTTCCATTATGTCGATCTCCTTATGAGATATTTATTGGAATTTTAGGCATAAAAAAACCGGAGTCTCGTTCAGATCTCCGGTCATCTTTTATCAACATCATCGCTTGTTTAAACGATAACAGAACAAGATGAGAGGTTGATTGAACGATTGAAATGGGCAGATTTATCCTGTGTACGACCATTTCCGGAACATTTCACCGGCAAAAGGGCGCAACTATCCCATGATTTCGCTGCAAAAAACGCAAAACGAAATTCATGCTCAATCAATTCGTATATGCTATATGAGTTTAACTGAGCTTCTCTCAAACCTCTCACCACCTTTCTTAATTTATGATCATATTCTGTCACCGCTATTTGCAAATGTCAACATATTAAACATCTCTTGCATAATTTAGCATCTCTATTCTATGTGGTTATCAAATTTCAATTTATATTTGACATATGCCCATAATAGGTCTATTGTTTTTTTGTCCCCCTCCCTCGATACTCTTAAATTTCAACAGGGACCGATAAAAACTTTTAGGAGATAAATTTTACTAATGGAACTTTTTTTGGAATGTTTACCATGTGTACTGAAACAGGCACTTGCCGCTGCAAAAATGAATTCGGCCGACCCAATTATCCAGACAAAAATATTCGACGAAGCCTTGAAACTGATTGAGAACCATCGAGAGTATCGCAACTCACCACATATTGTCAGTGATATTCATGAAATCGTAAAAAAATATACCGGCGTCGAAGATACCTATGCTGATATCAAGAAAAGAGATATTAAGTCGGCTCTCAAAATTTTGCCTGCTATTCAAAGCTTCATTCAAAATGAAAATGACAAAATGTATTGGACTCTTAAGGCAGCCGCAACAGGAAATATTATAGATGCAGCTATCTACGATACAACTAATTTTCAGGATACGCTAATCGATGAGCTGAGCTCAGAATTTGCTATATGTGACATAAAACAATTCGAGCAAGATCTCAAATCTGCCAAGACTATTCTGATTGTTGGCGACAATGCCGGTGAGACAGTTTTTGATCGGCTGCTGATCGAGTTCCTTGATTCCTACGAAATAGTATACGGTGTAAGAAGTCAGCCTATTCTTAACGATGCTACCAGACAAGACGCCATCGATTCAGGACTGGATCAATATTGCAGGATAATAGAAACCGGCAGCACGGCGCCTGGAACACTGCTTGATAGAAGCAGCGAAGAATTTTTGGATATCTTCAACAATGCAGATATAGTTATAAGCAAAGGTCAGGG
>CAZHQX010000091.1:0-6072 GCA_964534195.1 uncultured Oscillospiraceae bacterium | reverse complement strand
ACACAGTCAAGACCTAATTACTCACCGGTGTAAGGCATCAGAGCAATGTGTCTTGCGCGCTTGATAGCAATTGTCAGTTCACGCTGGTGGCGTGCACAGTTGCCGGACATACGCTTGGGAAGTATTTTGCCGCGCTCAGAAATAAACTTGCGCAGACGTGATACATCCTTATAATCAATGTTCTCTACTTTATCAGCACAGAAAGCGCAAACCTTGCGTCTGCCGCGTCTGGGGCGCATACCGCCGCGTCCACCTGATCTCATATCAGCCATGGGTGCATTCTCCTTTCTTAATTCAGATCAATTCAGATTCAGATTATAGATCGAAAGGAAGTGAGGTATCATCGTCAGGTGCAGGCATGAAGCCTTCACTGTCATTGCCAGATGACCTTCCTGCAGATGTTTCCATCGGCGTATCATTGCCACCGTAAGAATCGCCCTTCTTGCTATCACCGAAGTAAATTTCATCAGCGATAACCTCAGTTGAAACGCGTTTCTTACCTTCTTGATCCTCCCAGTTTCTTGTTTGGATGCTGCCGACCACGACAATGCGTGATCCTTTTCGGAAATAGCGGCTGACAAAATCAGCCTGCTGCCTCCAGGCAACTACCGGGATAAAATCTGCCTGTCTCTCACCGCTTTGCGATTTGAAACGACGGTCTACAGCAATGGTAAAGGTACAAACATTTACCTGACTGGGTGTTGTTCTCATTTCAGGGTCCCGGGTCAAACGACCCATTAAGATTGCCTTATTCATTCGCTCACTTACCTTTCCGACTCGTTAATCGTCAGCACGAACAACCATATAGCGCATTACGCCATCGGTAATCTTGAGCACACGTTCGAGTTCTTTTGGGAATTCAGCTTCTGAACTGAAGTTGACCAGAACATAGTATCCTTCCTTCTGATCCTCGATCTCATATGCGAGACGTCTGCGTCCCCATACATCCATTTGATCAATGGTTGCTGCGGACTCGATCAGTGCCTTCACCTTATCGGTAGTTGCTGTGATAGCCTCATCACCGATGGCGGGGTTCAGGATAAATACTGCCTCATACTTTCTTGCCATTTTACTTTCACCTCCTCCTGGACTAACGGCTCTGAAATCAATTCAGAGCGAGGATATGCACTCATAATAATCTAAGTGCCACCTATTCAATTGTGCTGACATTGCTTTAATAGCAGTTCCATGCACATTAGAGCATTATATCAACTTGCTTGACCAGCGTCAACAGCTTTGTCAGCCGGCTCGGCATCACTGCTTAACTGATCTGTTATCGATTATATACACTAAAAACAGTAAATTCATCCGATATACTGCGGTTTATTCGTCTTTTGCCAATTTATCATCATTTTGGCATTGTTCTTGCAAGCTTCCAGCCAGACGGTTAAGCAGATAGTGAAGCTGATCAGCAGTTTCTCTGTACTCCTCAATACTATAACCATAAGGATCAGAGATATCCGTTCCGACTGATCCGGCGGCCTCACCAATTGTTTCTATTTTGTTCTCAAATTCCGGATAAGCCCTGAGCAGAATCGATTTATGCTGTCCGGTCATGGTATAAATATGATCAGAATCGGCAAGCAGCTGCCGATCGATCCTGGTGGCTTGGTGCTCAGAAAGATCAATCCCAAACTTCTCTGCCATTACCTGAAGTGATCCCTGACTGGCTGAAGCCCCGGAATAAGCCTGTATACCGGCAGAGCAAATACTTATTTGTGGACAATCAGACAGCAAATATCTAAGAATATATTCAGCCATCGGGCTGCGGCAAGTATTGCCGGTACAAACAAAACAGATTTTCATTATCGGCCTCCCGCAGGCTTGCCGCCGCCGGCAGCCTTGTTAAGTCTATTCATATAAGCATTGCCCATGCCTTCCAAGGGTAATGCCTCAGCTATTATTAAATCGGCACCGATCTGGTCAAAACGCCGCAAAGCAGAAAACAATTTACCTGCAGCCAATAAAGCGTCTGGTTTATCAGCATAATCAATACAAACCAGATCCTTGGCCAGCCATTTTGATCCATACGAATCATGTGAAGCGGCAGTCTGGGTGAATTTCTTGATCTCTTTTCCCGGGCAAGCGATCAATTCTCTGGTATGAGCATTGGCAAACAAACCAATATGCAGATCTGCTCTGCTTGTTTGATCGAGATCGCAAAGAAATTTACTAATTGCCTCTGCACGCTCGATCGGGTCAGCTCCGGCAGCGATCCAGATTTTTGCCTCCGGTGCGTAGTGGCGGTATTTCATTCCAGGCGAACGAGGTACAGCAGAATCATCCGAGAGCTCCCTGCTATCAGCGACGTCGATACCAGTGCGGTCTTTGATCATAGAAGCTGTAACAGCACCAGGTCTCAATATGACAGGACTGCTTCCTGACAAATCAAGTACAGTTGACTCCAAACCGTATTCACATGGTCCATCATCTATAATAAAAGGTATGAGTCCATTAAGATCTTCAAAAACATGCCAGGCTCTGGTAGGACTGGGCTTGCCGGATCTGTTGGCCGAAGGTGCAGCCACCGGCACACCAGCCAGTCTTATCAGTCTGCGGGCTGTTTCATGAGCAGGTATTCTGACCGCAACAGTATTGAGACCTGCTGTAATAGTGTCCGATATCTTGTTGCTTCTTGGCAGAACAAGCGTAAGCGGCCCTGGCGCAAAAGCTTCGAGCAGCAATCTCGCGACTTCGGAAGGTGCCGCTATCAGAGCATTAATATCCTCAGGATCAGCCACGTGCACGATCAAAGGATTATCAGAAGGTCTGCCTTTTGCCAGAAAAATAGCTTCTGAAGCTTGGCTATCAAGGGCATTCGCTCCAAGCCCGTACACCGTTTCTGTTGGAAAAGCCACCAGCTCACCTGATCGGAGAGCCTGAGCGGCATCGAGCAGCTGATCATCACTCAGCGGATGAGTAATCTTAATTATCCTTGTATCATATGCCTTCATTCATCATCACCTGAGCTTTGTTGACCAAGGCGGTCATTATGCTCGGCAGCGATCAGTGCCTGCAGAATCTCATCCAGATCTCCTTCAAGTATGTCTTCCAGCCTATATAGTGTGAGCCCGATACGATGATCAGTTACTCTTCCCTGATGATAATTGTAGGTTCTGATCCTCTCACTTCTATCGCCTGTTCCAACCTGGCTCTTCCTATCCGAAGCGATGCTGGCATGCTGTTCACTGTGAGCGATCTCGAGAAGCCTGCTCTTAAGCACACGCATAGCCTGATCCTTATTTTTATGCTGCGAACGCTGGTCCTGACAGGTCACTACAAGACCCGAGGGCTTATGCGTTATTCTGATAGCTGAATCAGTCCTGTTTACATGCTGACCACCTGCACCTGAGGCCCTGAAGGTATCAATTTCAAGATCATTTGGATCTATTTCTATCTCAACATCCTCTGCTTCTGGCAAAACTGCCACAGTAACAGTAGATGTGTGTATCCTGCCACCGGATTCGGTCACCGGTACACGTTGAACTCTGTGGACGCCGCTCTCATATTTAAGCCTGCTGAAAGCACCTTGCCCTTCGATCAGAAAAACAAGCTCTTTCATACCCCCAAGCTCGGTTTCATTCATGTCGATGATTTCTGTACGCCAGCCTCTGCTCTCAGCATAGGCACTGTACATGCGAAATAACACTGCGGCAAAAAGAGCAGCTTCATCACCACCAGCGCCACCGCGGATCTCAACAATAACGTTACGATGATCATTGGGATCGCGAGGACGCAGCGCATCGTTAAGCTCAAACTCCAGCGAGTCCTTTTCTTTTGCCAGGATATCAATTTCCTCACGTACAAGCTCACGGAAGGCCTTGTCATCTGAATCGTAGAGAAGCTCCTTATTATCTGCCAGCTGCTCCGTGCAACTCTTCCAACGGTCGTAAAGTTCAACGAGCGGGCTCAATGAAGAATGCTCCTGCATTAATTTCCGGTATCTTGTCTGATCTGACATAACGGAAGGATCGGATAGAAGCATATTCAGCTCGTCATATCTGGCAACTGTTTTCTGCATACTCTCTTGCATATCAGGCATGCTATGTAAATCTCCTCAATCTCGATTGATTTTCAATTATTACTATCACCTGCTGATTATACTTATTTTCTAGCAAATCGTACAGACAAGAACACCATACTGGTAAAAAGTCTGCCATATCGCGGTCATTACTACTGTCAGGATTCCAATCAGCTTAGTCAATTCGACTGCTTTTTTGTGATACTTTTACAAATGAAGGTGAAATGAAAAACAAATTACTGCTTATTATGGTAACTTATGTTCCAATCCAGTATAATAGGCTTTGGCTTTTTCTCAGCAAGCCTTATTAACATGATCATTTTTGAAAGGGGAAACATACATGCTGAAAACACATGAAATCGAGCAAATGACCTGTGTGGCCAAGGGTCCCAACCACGGTCCCGCACCGATTCCCGAGGAGGGACGTTGGATTCAGGCAAAAGAGATCTCTGATATCTCAGGCTTCACTCACGGTGTTGGCTGGTGCGCTCCGCAGCAGGGTACCTGTAAGCTCTCTCTGAATATCAAAGAGGGCATCATCCAGGAGGCTCTGGTCGAGACGATCGGCTGCACAGGAATGACTCACTCAGCAGCTATGGCGGCTGAAATCCTAACTGGCAAAACAATTCTTGAAGCGCTCAATACAGACCTGGTCTGTGACGCGATCAACACAGCAATGCGCGAACTGTTCCTGCAGATCGTTTATGGCCGTTCACAGTCAGCCTTCTCAGAAGGTGGTCTGCCGATCGGTGCCGGTCTTGAAGATCTCGGCAAGGGTCTGCGCAGCTCAGTCGGTACTATGTACAGCACACTTGAGAAGGGCCCACGCTATCTCGAGCTGACTGAGGGTTATGTCGTCAAAATGGCTCTGGACAAAGACGATCAGGTTATCGGCTATCAGTTCCTGAAAATCGGACCGATGCTGGAAATGATCAAAAAGGGTGTTGACGCCAATGAAGCATACGAGAAAAATCTTGGCACATATGGTCGTTTTGCTGATGCTGAACGCTATATCGACCCCCGTCATGAATAATAACCGCGTGAAAGGAGCACTAATCCATGGCACTTTTTGAAAGTTATGACCGCAGAATAGCTCAGATCAACAAGACTCTGTCAGAGAACGGCATCGGCTCGATCGAGGAAGCAAAAGAAATCTGCGCAGCCAAGGGCTTTGACCCTTATAAAATTTGTAAAGACATTCAGCCTATCGCCTTTGAGAACGCAGCCTGGGCCTATGTTATCGGCGCTGCTATCGCCATCAAAAAAGGCTGTACAAAAGCTGCTGACGCCGCTGAGGCAATCGGTATCGGTCTGCAGGCCTTCTGTATTCCTGGTTCTGTCGCTGACGACCGCAAGGTTGGTATCGGCCACGGTAATCTGGCCGCCATGCTGTTGCGCGAAGAGACAAAATGCTTCGCATTCCTGGCAGGCCACGAGTCTTTTGCCGCTGCTGAAGGTGCGATCGGTATCGCTAAATCAGCAAACATCGTTCGTTCAGAACCGCTTCGCGTCATCTTGAACGGCCTGGGCAAGGACGCAGCCATGATCATATCAAGAATCAACGGCTTCACATATGTTCAGACACAGTTTGATTACGCCACTGGCGAAGTCAGAATTGTAAATGAGATCTCATACTCAGAAGGCGACCGCGCTAAGGTACGCTGCTATGGTGTTGATGATGTTCGTGAAGGCGTTGCTGTTATGCATCTGGAAGGCGTAGACGTATCGATCACTGGTAATTCAACTAATCCTACAAGATTCCAGCACCCAACCGCAGGCACATACAAAAAAGAATGTCTCGAACAGGGCAAGAAATACTTCTCAGTCGCTTCAGGTGGTGGTACAGGACGTACGCTGCATCCGGATAACATGGCCGCAGGTCCTGCTTCTTACGGCATGACAGATACTATGGGCCGTATGCACTCTGACGCTCAGTTCGCAGGATCCTCATCAGTTCCCGCGCACGTTGAGATGATGGGCTTCCTCGGCATGGGCAATAACCCGATGGTAGGAGCTACCGTTGCTGTTGCTGTTGCTGTTGAGCAGGCTGG
>CAZHQX010000090.1:0-6191 GCA_964534195.1 uncultured Oscillospiraceae bacterium | reverse complement strand
GCTGCGGCTGCGACCATTATCGCTGGCACGATCGCCGAAACGATAAGGTGAAGGATATTTAAATCCAGTAGTTCAATTGCGGTCAAATAGAGCATGCTGTACCTCCGTATCAAATATCTGTCAGAGCTGAGATGCGATTCAGCGGTTGTAATGATTCTGGAATGAACAATCCATTTTCTCTGATAAGATGGCCGTCAAAATAGATCGCGCCGCCGCCATATTCCGGCCGCTGTATTTGCACAAGGTCCCAATGCACTGCAGAATCGTTGCCATTTGGGGCTTCGTCATAGCTTGAGCCCGGGGTAAAATGGAACGAGCCACTTATCTTCTCATCAAACAGTGTGTTGCAGAAGGGCTCGGTGACAAGTGGATGATAGCCCAGCGAAAACTCACCGATATAGCGCGCTCCCTCATCTGTGTCCAGAATCTGATTCAGCTTATCGGTATTCTCTCCGGCATCTGCTTCTATTATTTTGCCCTGGCGGAAGACGAAATGAATATTCTCGAATTTCGTACCCCAATACATAGAAGGAGTATTAAACGTGATCTCGCCTTCGACCGAATCTCGAACAGGTGCTGTGAAGCATTCGCCATCAGGCAGATTGCATTCGCCGCAGCAGGGTACAACAGGAATATCAGCGATCGAGAAATGAAGATCTGTTCCCGGTCCGGTTATATGGACATCCTGCGTTTTCTCCATCAGTTCCTTAAGCGGCGCGCTGAACCTCGTCATGGCAGCGTAGTCGATCGTCGAAGCACTGAAGGCAAAATCGAAATACTCGTCATAGGACATGCCGGCAAGCTGAGCCTGGGCTGGAGTGGGATACTCAAATAATACCCATTTTCGCTGATTGATAACGAAATCACGGAAGGGACGGGCCATCTTCGCCTGCAGCTGCTGTACCGCCGGCGCGATACCGGCAAGCTCCTGCGAATTAGGGTATGCCCTGATGATGATCTCGCCCTTCAGCTCTTGAAATTCCTGTATGCCAAGATCGGCTCTGGATTTCAGGAAGGCCTCTGTTCGGCCTCCATCTTCTGGATCATAAAGCTCGAGCAGGTGTCTGGAGATCTCCTGGTCTGAAAGCTTTACTGTGGCCAGAGCTCCCTTCGTCTTAGCCAGCCGGAGGATGGCTTTTACCAATGGCAAAGATATAACATCAGCGGAGATAGCGAACGCGTCTCCCTTCTTGATCTGCAGTGAATGGTCCAGCATGATTGCTGCCAATTGATCAAATCTTGGATCCTTCATATATTTACTGCCCTCCATAAAACAGACTTAAACACAGCCTGCCAAGCAGCCACGGCTGTGTCTGATTTTGTCATCATCTGCATTATAGCATAGAGAGACCTTCAGTTAGATTTCAGGTTGATTGCAGTACGTGAGCAAATTATTCATAAAGCAAGCGCTGCAGCTAGTGATTCGGGATCTTCTACTGCTGCCGCTATTAGCTCGCGATCGATCTTGCGAATCAGACCTGTAAGAACCCGGCCGTAACCAAACTCAATATACTGGCAAAAGCCGTCCTCTCTCATGGCCTGGATCTCGCTGCTCCACCTGACAGGGCTGCACATATGATCGTATAAGCGCTGCGGCCAATCGGTACCTGCTGATACTCTGCCGGCATCTGCGTTGCTGTAGATGATACCGGAAGGCTCCGCGAATTCAAGCTTGCCGGCATACTGCTTAAGAGCTTCGGCGGCTGCGCTCATATAATGTGTATGGAAGGCACCATTTACATTCAGCTTCACGATCCTTCTGGCTCCAGCTGATTTCAGCGCCTCTGCGGCCTGCTCAGCTGGTTCTGAGAGACCGGAAATAACAAGCTGTCCCGGACAATTATAATTGACAGGAAATACTCTGCCTGAATAAGGCGGTCGTGAGAGGATCTCCTCGACCTTTTCATCCTGCATACCAATCACTGCATACATAGATCCAGGTTGTTTTGAGGCCGCCTCCTGCATCAGATCCGCTCTGACAGCTGTAAGCTTCAGCAGATCAGTCAGTGTCAAAATTCCAGCTGCACCCAGCGCACTATATTCTCCCAATGAAAAACCGGCAAAAGCCGAAGGATCAGTACTTGCTCCTGCTTGTGCTTCTGCTGCTTCCTCATATGCTGCCCAGGCTGCCATGCTCATCGTGACGATGGCCAGCTGAGCGTATTTTGTTTGCTGAAGCTGCTGTTCATTTAGGTTGAGAATATCCAGCCCGACTGTATCAGCGGCTTGTTCGTAAACACGTGCTGCCGCCTGGCTTGCGGCAAATAGAGCTTGCCCCATACCTTCCTTCTGAGAACCCTGACCTGAGAATACAAATGCTTTCATCTAAATTTGCTCCTTCTTGACAATATCTGGATAAGGTTTTATTATTTGTTTATATTTTGACTATCAAAATATTTGAGGTTCTAATAATTTGACTAGCTATAGATTATCAGATATCGGCATAAGCGACAAGCTGCCGATTGGACAGGAGTAGAGATCAATGTTGAAACTGAAACTGCTCGGTACAGGTACATACCTGCCTGAGCTTGTTCTAACAAATGAAATGCTTTCTCAGATCGTTGAGACTAATGATGAATGGATAACAAGCAGGACCGGCATATCTGAACGCAGGCTCTCATCCGGCGAGCCGACCTGGCACATGGCGGCTCGTGCCGCGGCTAAGGCGCTGGACGCCAGTGGGCTGAAGGCACAGGAGATCGATCTGATAGTGGCTACAACTATAACACCAGATTATTTCTTCCCATCTGTATCATCTATCGTGCAGGATGAGCTGGGAGCTTCAAACGCTTTTTGCTTCGATTTGAACGCTGCCTGTACTGGCTTTGTTTATGCAGTTGATCTGGCCGCACGCTATCTTAATACCGGAGGCGTCAGAAACGTGCTGGTAGTCAGTGCTGAGAATGTAAGTAAAATTACTGATTATACAGATCGTTCAACCTGCGTTCTCTTCGGCGATGGTGCAAGTGCCGTTGTTTTTTCTGCCGGCAGCGCAGACGATGATAGCTTCTTGCTGGCAAGTCACCTTGGAACGAAGGGTGAGGGCGGCAAATATCTGGTAAGCCAGGCAGTCGGCATAAACCATCCTTTTGTCCAGAATGATCAAGTCTGGCCAGACCGTTTCGGGCATGAAAAGGGCCATGATCTAACTATGGATGGTCATGAGGTCTACAAATTCGCGGTCAACGCGATGACTGATTCCATAGTAACTGCTGTCAATAAGGCGGGTATAACTCTTGATCAACTCAAATACATCATACCTCATCAGGCTAATTCCAGAATCGTTGATGCCTCTGCCAGAAGATTGAAGGTTAGATCTGAACAGATGATCTCGCGGGTTTCTGATTTCGGAAATACATCTTCTGCAAGCATCCCGATCTGTCTTGAAGAAATAATCAGTGATAACAAGCTTGAGCGCGGCGATCTGATCGCGATTTGCGGTTTTGGTGCCGGACTGACATATGGTGCAGCTATACTTCGCTACTAGAGGAGGAAGAATGAATAATAACAGAATCTGTAAATTACTTAAGACAAAATACCCCTTGATCCAGGGCGGAATGGCCTGGGTAGCAGATGCTTCACTGGCAGCCGCCGTATCAAATGGCGGCGGGCTTGGGCTGATCGCTGGCGGCTCAATGCCGCCGGATCTGCTAAGAGACCAGATACGTAAGGCCAGAGAGCTCACTGACAAACCCTTTGGCGTAAACATAATGCTGATGAGTCCTTTTGCCGCTGATCTTGCTCAGGTTGTAATTGAGGAGAAGGTCGATGTAGTAACTACAGGTGCAGGCTCTCCAGGCAAGTTTATCGATGGCTGGAAGGCTGCCGGCATAGTAGTTATACCGGTCGTAGCGTCGGTCGCTTATGCCAAACGTATGGAAAATCTCGGTGCTGACGCTGTGGTGGCAGAGGGTACAGAGGCTGGAGGCCATATCGGCGACCTCACTACAATGGTACTGGTTCCGCAGATCGTTGACGCGGTTTCAATACCGGTAATAGCAGCAGGCGGCATAGCTGATGGCAGAGGTGTGGCCGCGGCCATGATGCTTGGAGCTGAAGGGGTTCAGGTTGGAACACGTTTTCTGGTCAGTGATGAATGCAATATCCATGAATACTATAAGCAGCTGGTTTTAAAAGCAAGAGATATTGATACACAGGTCACCGGCAGAAGCGGCGGCCATCCCGTACGTACTCTCAAGAATAAGCTCTCACGCAAGCTGTTGGACTTAGAGAAAAACGGCGCTACCTTCGAGGAGCTTGAGTCTATAACAGTCGGCTCACTGCGCAAGGCTGTGCAGGACGGCGATAAGGATGAGGGCTCATTCATGGCCGGACAATCGGCAGGTCTTGTGCGCAGCTGTCAGCCAGCGGCTGAGATAATTGTGGAGCTTTTCGACCAGGCAAATGAGCTGATGAGAAGAAGTGCGGAGGTGCTGTCATGAGTAAAACCGCGATCGTAACAGGAGGCTCAAGAGGTATAGGCGCTGCATGTGCTCTCAGCCTGGCAAAAGCCGGCTACAATGTAGCGATCTCTTATCTTGGTTCTGAAGCCAGAGCTCAGCAGGTCGCTGAGGAATGCCGCGCTTATGGTGTCAAAGCAATTACAGTCCAGGCAGATATCAGCCAAGAGGATGACTGTACTAAATTGTATGAGGCGGCAAAGACTGAGCTAGGAAGTATCTACTTGCTGATCAACAACGCAGGTATAACCAGAGATGGTTTGGCCATGCGCATGAAAACTGAGCAGTTTGCATCTGTTATCGACGCTAATCTGACTGGCAGCTTCATTATGTCGAGGCTGGTACTGGCCGATATGGTCAAGGCCAGAACCGGCAGGATCATTAATATGGCATCTGTCGCCGGACTCTATGGCAATGCTGGTCAAGTCAACTATGCTGCCTCAAAAGCTGGTGTTATTGGTTTGACCAAGAGCCTGGCCAAAGAGTGCGGCAGCAGAAATATTACCGTGAACGCAATAGCGCCCGGTTTCATAGAAACAGATATGACAGCGGTGCTGCCTGATAAGGTCAAGCAGGCCGCTCTGGACAATATAACTCTCCGACGTTTTGGCAGTCCGGATGATATCGCTGCGGCAGCGGTATTCCTGGCATCGCCTGAGGCTTCATACATAACCGGACAGGTGCTGGAGATATCCGGCGGCTTGTCGCTCTGAAAGGGGACCATAAAATGACAGAACATAAGAAGACGCAGAATTATCGTGGACTGGCAGGTCGCCGCGTGGTTATAACCGGCAGCGGTATGATCACATCACTCGGACTTGACACAAAATCTAATTGGGCGGCCATAACAGCCGGCCGTAGCGGCATTACGACTCTGGACGGAATCAATCTTGATGGTCAGGAGGTACATGTCGGCGCACAGGTACGTGATTTCGAGCCAATGAATTATATGGATCGCAGAGAGGCCAGACGCATGGATCGCTACTGCCAGTTCGCAGTCGCTGCAGCCGTTGAGGCTATGGAACAGAGTGGTCTTAGGATGGAGCATTATGGTGCCGATAGAGTCGGTACTATTATTGGCAGCGGAGTTGGCGGCCTGGAAACTCTGGCCGTAGAGTTTGCTAAGCTACATGAGCGTGGACCAGCGAGAATCTCACCACTGTTTATACCGATGATGATCTCCAATATGGCCGCAGGCAAAATCTCCATGATATATGGCACGAAAGGCGCTAATTACTGTGTAACGACGGCTTGTGCCTCTGGTACACATGCAATCGGTGAAGCATTCAGAGCCATAAAATATGGACAGCTTGATGCCTGCATAGCCGGCGGGGCAGAGGCCCCGATAACACCGATCGCACTGGCTGGATTCAATAATATGACCGCTCTGACAAAAGAAACTGATCCCAATCAGGCTTCGGTGCCTTTTGACGAACGCCGCAGCGGCTTCGTTATTGCGGAGGGTGCGGGCATCGTCATTCTTGAAGAGCTTGAGAGTGCTCTGGCTCGTGGTGCGGATATACTTTGTGAAATCAGTGGATACGGCGCAACAGCCGATGCCTATCATATAACAAGCCCCGACCCGGAGGGACAAGGCGCTGCGGAGGCAATGCGCCTTGCGATGGCTGAAGCAGGTCTGGCCCCTGAGGATATTGGCTATATCAACGCTCATGGTACAAGCACACCACTTAATGACAAATATGAAACGATTGCCATTCATAGCGCCTTCGG
>CAZHQX010000089.1:1745-6256 GCA_964534195.1 uncultured Oscillospiraceae bacterium | reverse complement strand
ATCTGATCATCGACATTCGTGAGAAACCAGGTTTTGGCAAGGGCGTGATTCTAAGCTTCCAGCATGTATTTGCAATGTTTGGAGCGACAGTATTAGTTCCTTTCCTGACCGGACTGCCGCTGAACACAGCACTGCTGGCATCAGGTATCGGCACACTGATCTACATCATTTGTACCGGCGCGAGAGTTCCTGTTTACCTGGGAAGCTCATTCGCCTACATCGCTGCTATTGGTACAGCACTGGGGGCAACTCCTGATCAAGCTGATTTTGCGGAGAAGGCAAATTTTGCAGCGGCCGCTACAGGATTGATGTGCATAGGAATAACATATTTGGTTGTAGCTCTGGTTATAAAGCTCGTCGGCAAGGAATGGCTCAGCAAGCTTCTGCCTCCTATAGTCGTTGGACCTATGATCGCTGTCATAGGTCTTGGACTTGCTAGTACCGCAGTTGACATGGCTGGTTTCAGCCAGGCTGATGCCATGGATCCTCAGACCATCATAATAGCGCTCATAGCGATGCTCTCAACCGCTCTGATCGCAGTACATGCTAAGGGGTTCTTCAAAATAGTCCCCATCATTTCTGGTATCGGCATCGGCTTCCTCAGCGCAGTTGTCATCGATCTGATCTTCAACATGGGCGGCGATACTATCGTGGTTGGCAGTCTGGTTAACATCGGCAAGGACATAGCCGCAGGCAATATCTTCGAAATGCCAAAAATCATGCTGCCATTTGGCAATGGTGCCGAAAACTCCGGTCCATTTGTTTTCTACAAGCCTGATTTCTCAGCAGCGATCGCGATCCTGCCTCTGGCTTTTGTGACTATAGCAGAGCATATCGGTGATCATACAGTTCTCGGCAAAATCTGTAATCGCGACTTCATCAAGGATCCTGGTCTCGACAGAACGATTCTCGGCGATGGTCTCGCAACATTTGTTGCCGGTATGATCGGCGGCCCAGCTAATACGACCTACGGCGAAAACACTGGTGTTGTTGGTCTGACCAAGGTTGGATCAGTTTATGTTACTGGCGGCGCAGCAGTGATCGCAGTTATTCTGGCTTTCCTCAAACCGGTAAAAGACCTGATCTCCGCTATTCCTCTTCCTGTTATGGGTGGAATCAGCATAATCCTGTTTGGTTTCATCGCCGCAAACGGTCTTAGAGTTCTCAGCGAAGCGCATGTAGATTTCGGCAAGACCAGAAATGTTATTATATGCGCAGTAATGCTCATACTCGGACTTGGCGGTGCTGCTTTCAGAATCACACAGCTGACCGTTATCTCAGGTATGGCTCTGGCAGCTGTCGCAGGCGTTGTTCTAAACTTGATTCTTCCAGATGAGAAGCCTGCAGATGTAGCAAAGATCAAAAAGAACTAATAATATCTTTGTTTGATATGCAGTAAATAATAGCAGCGTTCATCGACAGCATGCTGAAGATGAGCGCTGTTTTTACTTTTTTCTGTATTTTCTCTGGAAGTACCGGCTTTTACCGTTATAATAGTAAAGAGAATTTTCTGCCGTGAGGTACAGTTATACTTACACGGCCACGAAGGGAGGCAAAATCTGCTGCTATTTGTAGCAAGCGGATTATATGCGATGAAAATCATTATTGTAGGCGGAGGCTGGGCAGGCTGCGCGGCAGCGGCACAAGCCGCTAAATTAGGCGCTGAGACTGTCTTGCTCGAGAGAACAGATATGTTGCTTGGCACTGGTATAGTTGGTGGGATCATGCGTAATAATGGCAGGTTCACGGCAACTGAAGAAATGATAGCTCTTGGCGGCGGTGACATATTCGAACTTGTTGATCAGAATTATCGACACAAAAACATTAGATTTCCGGGGCACGAGCACGCAAGCCTCTATGATATAGGCAAGGTACCTGGGGCTGTTACAAGATATTTGTCAGACCTTGGAGTTGATATTAGATTTAAAACCCGAATAACAAAGGTCACTAAGGATGGCGATCGTATAACAGAGGTCATATCCAAACAGGGCGAGGCTTTTGCCGGTGATGTATTTATTGATACGACCGGAACCGCTGGTCCGATGAATAATTGTGTCCGCTACGGCAATGGCTGTGCTATGTGTGTTCTCAGATGTCCCAGCTTCGGCGGCAGGGTAAGCTTAGCCGGCCTGGCTGGTGTCAAGGAAATGCAAGGAGTTAAGTCCAATGGCGCGATCGGCGCTATGAGCGGCTCCTGCAAGCTTTATAAGGAATCCCTCTCGACTGAGATCATTGAGCTTCTCGACCGCGATGGTGTGGCGGTCATCCCGATACCGACCGAGCTGGTGGAGAATCATCTTGATATCAAGGCCTGTCAGCAATACGCTCTGGCAGAGTTCGCGGAGAATGTGATACTGCTTGATACTGGTCATGCCAAACTGATGACACCTTATTTCGAGCTGTCCAGACTGCAGAAGATTCCTGGCTTCGAAAATGCCAGATACGAGGATCCCTATGCTGGCGGCAAGGGCAATTCCATGCGATATTTCGCGATGGCTCCACGCAGCAACTCACTGCAGGTCGAGGGTGTGGAAAATCTTTTCTGCGCAGGTGAGAAGGCCGGATTGCTGGTCGGACATACAGAAGCGATCGCTACAGGAGCAATAGCGGGCTACAACGCAGCCAGACAGGCAGCTGGCAAGGAATTACTGGTTATGCCACAAGAGCTTGCTGTAGGTGACGCTGTTTCTTATGTCAGAGAACAGATGCAGACCACAGAGGGACTTGGTCTTAAATATACTTTTTCAGGATCGGTATTGTTTAAGCGCATGAAGGAGCTTGGGCAGTATACTACCGATATAACAGAAATAAGAAATCGAGTCAGCAAGCTGGGACTTACTGGTATCTTGAGCAGACTTTAGACATGTTATTATCGCGTGCGGCTTGAGCGTTCGCGAAAAATAGGGGGATAATATGGTTACACTGGGTCTTCTTCACTATGTCTACATCATCATGACAATTATCATCATCGTCGCGCTTCTCTTAAAAAAAGAGATCGTTCTGCCTTGCGTCATAGGCATCTTCGCGATGGGTCTTGCCTTCAGCGGCGGTAACCCGATAAAAGCGATCCAGACACTTTATAACAGCTTCGTTGCCTCCGGAACTGAATTTCTCGGCATCATAGTTGTAATCGCACTGGTAGTTTCCATGTCACGATCTCTCGCGGCAATCGGCGCGGATGAAATAATGATCCGACCGCTTAAAAACGCGATCAAATCACAGAAGATCGCCTTCTTCATTGTAGGCTTCGTTATGCTGATCGCTTCATGGTTCATCTGGCCTTCACCGGCAGTTGCTCTCGTAGGCGCGCTCCTTCTCCCGTTTGCACTTAGGTCCGGACTACCAGCCATCTGGGCAGCGGTAGCGATGAATATCTTCGGACATGGAATGGGGCTGTCTGGTGACTTCTTCATTCAGGGAGCACCTGGCATAACGGCAAAAGCCGCCGGCATCAGTACACCTGAAATAATGAAGGCCAGCATACCACTCTGGATCGTAATGTCAGTTGTAACTGTAACAGCTGCTTTTGTGATGTTTACCAGAGATATGAAAAAGAGAAACGGCTCCAGTGATTCTGCTAACTCTGAAGAAGAACTTATGTCACAGGCAGAAATGACACATGCTATCGTTTCTAAGGATAAGGCCGGAAGGCCTCCTGTCAAAATAACAAAATTTTCTTACTTCATAGCTATACTTACACCTCTTGCTTTTATTGTCGATGTTGCTTTGATGATCATGTTCAACATTGTAGGTGGAGATGCTACAGCGCTAGTTGGCGGCACAGCAGTTCTGATCATGGCCATTATCCTGATCGGCAAAGGAAACCTTGTTGATTCTCTCGACGAGATCACAGATAAGTTCAAAGAAGGCTTCATTTTCGCGATGAAGATATTCGCACCGGTCATCGTAATTGCAGGCTTCTTCTTCCTGGGAAGCGGTGAAATGGCTGCTAAAATATTAGGTGAAGGAGCTCCAAATATTCTGTACGATCTTGGCATGTATCTCTCAAGCATCGTACCAGATCAAAAAGCACCTATAGCTCTCATGCAGGCAATAATTGCTATGATCACAGGGCTTGACGGATCAGGCTTCTCAGGCTTGCCACTGGTCGGTTCGTTAGCTCAGACCTTCTCACTGGCAACAAATGCCAGCATTGAAACACTAGCTGCTCTCGGTCAGCTGATTACCGTATGGGTAGGCGGCGGCACGATAATCCCTTGGGGAGTTATCCCGGTCGCGGCGATCTGTAACGTTAAACCTGCCGAGCTGGCACGCAAGAACCTGATACCAGTATTGCTTGGCATAGGCGCAACAGTAATCGTTGCTATGTTTATCATCTGATAACAGAGCATCCGCCCATTTTGATTACTATTAATCAAACAATCATAAATTGGAGGATAAAAAATAACAATGGAATTAAATGAAGCTAACAAGGATGCTGCGTCATCTGAAATGCGAAGGATAGATCCCAGAGCTATTAAAAAGTGGCGCCTGTCGAGACTGATAGCTTT
>CAZHQX010000089.1:0-1645 GCA_964534195.1 uncultured Oscillospiraceae bacterium | reverse complement strand
GTAAATACTAAAGTTATTGACAGTAAGCTTCGACAGGGTATCTCACATCAAACTTCCAAGCAGGCAGACGAAGTAACCATGAACGAAGGAGAAAGTAGCTAATGGAACCGACCAGATGCCATGTTTCAATGGTACTTGAGCGTGCGGTGATGATGCTGAGACAGCTTGTTCCCACAATTATCCTGATGTTTGTGTCATTAAGGAATCTGCCGTCTCTCTGGATCGCGATAGGCATTAGCGCAATAGTAGTATTATCGACTATTTATCTAGTTCTGCTCTGGCGGCGCACCTACGTGTATACTAGCGAAGACCAGTTGATCGTCAGTACCGGTGTGTTTTGGAAGAAGCAAACAGCTATCCCCTTTGACAAGATCAACACAGTTGATCTGAGCAGAAATGTAATTCAAAGAATACTTGGAACCAGTAGACTTAAGGTTGATACTGGAGCGGTCAAGGTTGCTAAGAGCAATTCTGAGCTTGATCTTGTTTTCTCGCTCGAGAAGGCAAGAGAATTGCGCAAGAATATTCTTCAGTTGGCTGATAACGCAAAACAAAGAGAACAGGATGTAATCTCAGAAGAAATCGCAGAGTCATCCAACGATCAGACTCAATCAACGTCATCAGCATGGCAGCATACAGACAATAGATCCTCTGATCAGAAAATAAGTGCCGCGGCCTTTTTCGGTGTTAACGAGCTGGAAGAGGATACCGACCTATCTAATTCTGATGACATTTCTCACGAATCGTCTTATCAGGCCGATATCAGAAGTCTCATTATTTATGCTCTAACAAAAAGTAAAATTGGAGCCGGAATTCTTGCAATATTCTCATTTCTGGCTATTTTTGATGAACTCATATCAGAAGAGCTGATAATGAAGGCAGAGCAAGGGTTCAAAAGGGCTGCAGATACACTTGTGAGTCAGCAGCTTGTGTTTTTAGTTCTTATGGCATTTGTTATTATTCTTATAATTTACGTCCTCGCCAACGTTATTACAATCATCTTAACGATCATTAAATATTATCATTTCCGAGCACGTCGAAGCTCAGATCATCTATACATACGCTATGGACTACTTACAGAAAAAAGCTTCTCAATGCCAGTCAAAAATATCCATGCTATTATAATTAAGCAAAGCCTGATCAGAAAAAAACTCGGGATGCTCAGCATCGAGGTCCAATCAATCGGCTATGGCGATGATGATAAGGAAACAGCGTTGCTAATGCCCTTGGTAAAAGCCGACGAGAGTATCATGTTCTTACAGAATCTGCTTCCGGAATACGCTGTGAATACAGAGCTTAATGTTCCTCCGCGCAGATCTTTGAGAAGATTTATGCTAGTCCCACTATTACTTGTATTTCTGATAGTGGTGATCCCTTCATTGATTTGGTTTAAGCCGGGACTGCTAGCGCTTGTTTTATTGATGCCTCTGGTCGCTTTTTCACGCTGGCTTGGCTATAAGAATTCTGCTATAGGGTACAATGAAAAAGTTGTCGAAATCAGAAATGGCAGCTGGCATAGCTCTCTATACAGGATCAAAACAGAAGCTGTACAGACGATTGGCACCAGAGCCCATCCCCTGCTCCGACGTGACGGTCTGGCTCATTATGAGCTCAACTACCACGCTCCTGTTTTGTCATCAAGCGT
>CAZHQX010000088.1:3493-6304 GCA_964534195.1 uncultured Oscillospiraceae bacterium | reverse complement strand
TCAGGATCAAACTGAGTTCCGGCGCATGCTTGCAGTTCTTGCAGCGCATACTCATGTGTGAGCGCCGGCCGATATGGCCGGTCGTTGGTCATAGCATCATAGCTGTCACAGATCATAATAATGCGCGCCATCAGAGGTATTTTCTCGCCTGCCAGACCGTCGGGATATCCATTGCCATCATAACGTTCATGATGGTTTCGCACAGCTATCGTGATATCATCCATCTGCTCAAGCTCAGCCAGAGCATTGGCACCATAAACAGGATGCATCTTGATATAGTTGTATTCCTTCTCATTTAGACGGTCAGGCTTGTTTAAGACCTCCTGCGGGATAATTGTCTTGCCTATATCATGAACCAAACCGGCATAATAGATCTTCGTGTTAAACTCCTCCGACTCATTAAGCTTATTGGCAAGATGATACGCCAGACCAGAAACGTTCGAGCAATGACCCTTTGTGTACGAATCATGTGTCTCTAGCAACTTGAGAAAAGCCATAACCAGGCCGCTGGTCATTTGTTTATGCAGCAGACGCATCTCTTCCTGCTTTTTTTCAACAATCGTCTTAAAGCGTTTGCGCTCATCACTGAAGCTATTGATGTTTTGCAGCCAGATATCTACCTGATATCTGGCGATTTCATTGTTCTTAAAACCCTCTGGAGGAATATAGTAGGGATTCTCATGAATATTATTCTGCCAGAGAATAATTGGATGCAGCTGGATTATATTCCTGATCATCTCATGTGAGAAACGATTGATATTATATCTGCACAGAGCCGTTACTGGATAGCTGTCGAATATATACTCATTAAGCTTCCACTCATACTCAATGATAAGATCCTCGCCGTCCTCATAATCAAGCACCCAGCTGATCTCACCGGTAATCGCCAGGCCAATATAGCCATCGCTTATCGCCGATTCAACCATGGTTTTGATCATAGAAATCAATTTGTCAGGATCGAATTTGCCAGCCTTGGAGTATGTATCTGCCTTATCAAGAACAAGCAGATCGCCTGTATCAGCAAGCTCAGTTGAGAGTGCTCTTACTTGTTCGACAACAGCTGTTGTATCGGCATCGCCAGTAATATATATACACCTTATGTTCTGCTTAAGCGCAGCATATATGTAGGATGTTATGTAGTCCTCGATTTCCTTCTCATCACGATATAACGCAACAAGATGATCACCCGGACGAACCTCTTCTGCCTGTCTGATCAAATCACGAATATCCATTACCTGCACCCCTGCAAAAGCTAACGCAACTGATGTATAATAATTCACAGAGTGAATTATTATATCTGCATTTTACCCTATAGAGATTGAACATGTCTACCATCTGCCAATTTAAAGTCGATTATCGAATATTAATGTAACCATTTGCAGGAGGATCAAAATATGAAGAGCTATCGTAAGGAATGGGAATCAAATATTCTTTCCTTTTTACTGATTTTGCATAGCTATTCCAATCAACCTATCAGCATGATCAGCCATAAACATTGGTATGTTTAGCAAATCCCCATCAAGCCTCAGGTTATCCAAGGAGAAGCGTATGCGAAGCTTAGTTTTATCCTGATATTTTTCTTTATACTTTTTCAAACTCTTACTCTCGAGATTTCTCTCCGCTTTTACCTCAATAGGGAAAATATCATTTTCTCTTTGAATAAGAAAATCTACCTCGTACCTGGGATTCTCCATGCTCCAATATCTTGGTGTGGCTTCGAATTGGTTTTGCATAGCCTGAAGAACATAATTCTCACTCAGAGCACCTTTAAACTCAGCAAATAGTCTGTTGCCCTCTCCAAATACAGAAGGAGCCAGCAGTGAAAGGCGTCGAAGCAATCCAACATCAGTCATATAAAGCTTAAATGCAGACAAATCATCATATGCTGATATTGGCAATCCAGGAGCTGAGCTTCTATAAATCTTATATGATAGGTTGGCATCACATAACCATTGCAAAGCATTCTCATATTCTCTAGCGCGAGCACCTTCTTTTACCACTTTGTATATGAACTTCTTATTCTCTCTGGCTAACTGCGAGGGGATAGATCTCCAAATCATGTAAATTTTCGGAAAATCATTTATTGAAGCATGCTTTGCAAAATCTCTTTCGTAGGCATTTAAAATATTAGAAAGAACCTGCTGCATGAGTTCAACATCATGCTCCTGCGTCCAGGACCTTACAGATTCCGGCATACCACCTGTAACAAAATACATTTTTATCTTCTCATACAAAGGATTGAAAAAAGCATCTGGTATATTTTCAATAGAGCTAATACTATTCATATATGCTACAAGGTTATTATCGCCATCTGCCAACAAATACTCAGTAAAAGACATTGGCATGATTTCCATAAAATCAACTTTGCCAACAGGAAAAGACGCGGGCTTGGAAAGAGCTATGCCAAGTAGTGATCCGGCACAGGCAATGTGGTAATGTGGTGTATTTTCACAAAAGTATTTTAGAGTACTCAAAGCATTGGGGCACTCCTGAATCTCATCGAAAACAATCAGTGTTTCTTCTGGTCTATCAAGATTAATGATTGCACCACTAGCCAGAATTAAATTCTGTAGAATCCGTTCTACATCCTTGGTGCTCTCAAAAAACTGCTTATACTCCTGATGTTCATCAAAATTGAAGTAAGCGATATTACTGTAATGTCGACGAGCAAACTCTTGCAGTATCCATGTTTTTCCGACTTGCCGAACACCCTTTAGAATAAGAGGTTTACGATACTTAGAATTCTTCCAATCTAACAATTTCTGCATAATTAGTCTTTCCAAAATCATCACCTCTAATTGCATAATCACA
>CAZHQX010000088.1:0-3393 GCA_964534195.1 uncultured Oscillospiraceae bacterium | reverse complement strand
TCACACTTTTATATAATTATAAATGATACAAGCTATTATTGTCTACTGCTCAACCCTTTTGAGTCTGACAGCCATATATTCTCTGCCCGGCAGCTCAATCTTGAATCGTCCCTGAAAGCGCCCTTTATTTTCAATTGTCATATTCCAGGTATCAATAACCTCCGCCTCAAAAACACTATTCTGATCAAGCTCGAAGTAGCGGAAGGATGGACGGCCGAAGCCATAATAGAACAGGTAATAGTCATATTTACCAGTGAAGTTCGTACCATCCTCGACCGCGACGACCTCATCCCAGCTCATCTTAAGCGGTTTAAGTCCATAACCAGGAACATCATCCATGAACTGTTTCATGAACGCAAAACGCTCTGCACTCTCACCATGCAATATGCCGCCATGAGACCACCAGAGAATATTATCATCATTGTAGAAGGTCTCACCATGACCGGCATAACCGCCGCGGCACATTGCCTCCCAGAATCTGCGTACCAGTTCTTTGCCGCTGATATTACCCCAGCCATGTTGAATATTGCCCTCATAAACGATCTCATCAAGCACTATCGGCTTGCGGTACTTCGCCCGCCAGAGATCTGTAAACTCAGCAGTCTTGTAAAGATCCTGCCGTTGAATGCTGCAATGGGTGATCCATGGACGGTTATGATCATAAAACGGTATGCAGTTATGGATCGACCGCAAATGATTATACTTATCATACTCACAGATCAGCGAAGCATAACGCTCCCAATCCGCGATAGTCTTGTTTTTCAGGATATCGTACTCATTGGCCAGCGACCACCAGACATTTCTATAAGCAGAAAAACGCGCAATCACATATCTCCAGTAGAGATCATCGGCAGAAGCCGGCATCATGCTGAAGCCCCAGCGATCATAAGGATGCATCACAATAATATCCGCCTCGATGCCCAGATTCATCAGATCCTGGATCCTCTTCTCAAAATGTCTGAAATGCTCAGGATTGAAACGATAGAAATCCCAATCATTTCCCGGCGCTGCACCTGTATACTCCCCGAAATTTTCGCTAGTTAATACCGAGCTGTCACAAGGCGTACCGACATATGGATAAGTCAACGGCTCATTGAAGTTATAATCATAATGCTTAGGAAACACACAAAAACGGATCTTATTAAACGGACCAGCCTCCAGAGTTCTCAGTGTCTGTTCTTGCAGCTCCATACTCTGATGCGTCCAAACATAACAGGTAGTCCCGATTGAATAATAAGGCTTACCATCCTCATAGGCAAAATGGCATTCATTAGCTACTCTGACCGGACCATGGTTGCCCTCACTTGGAGCAACAGCCTCAAACGAACCGGTAGACTCCTGATCCGAGAAGCTGCCGCTGATCCTATAGGTATAATCGCCAATAAATGACGGCATGAATCTCACGATATATTTGCCATCACCATCGTAGAAGCCGAGCACTTCCTTAGATTCGCTTTCATGAGAAAACTCACCAACTATCGTAAAATCAGTGTAAGGATTGCCCTCACTTCTGCCCTGCAGCTCAACTTCAAAAACTCCCCACTTCTCTACTCTGTTCATATGTCGTCCCTTTCTTGTGATGCAAGTTCTGCTTAGGTGAACCGATTAATTCTATCGCCCACAAAGGCAGATTTGTCAGCAATTCCTCCTGCCTGTATCCGGCCATAGAAGTTCTAATCATTTTATCTGGTTTAAACTTATCATAAAACGCTCGTAGGCTTTTCGACTTAAGATTTATCTCTGCCTTTACTTCAATTGGGATTACTTCATTTCCAGCATCCAGCAAGAAGTCTACCTCAGCGCTGCCGCGATCATTTGTCCAATAATACACTTCCGTATCTGACAAAGTCTTAAGCTGCTGCAATACGTATTGTTCTGTCAACGCCCCTTTGAACACTATAAACAACTCATTCCCATTAAGTAGTACACTCTGATCAAGTCGCGACATACACGCAAGCAAGCCAACATCAAGCATAAACAATTTGAAAGAGCGTAAATCCTCATAAGACTTGAGAGGCAAACCCGGTTTATTCACACGACTAACTTTGTGGACTAATCCACAATCAAGCAACCATAGCAGTGCCAACTCATATTCTCTGGCTCTAGCACCATCTTTGATAAGACCATAAATGAACTTCTTATTCTCACGTGATAATTGTGAAGGAACACTATTCCAGAGCATGCGAATACGCGGTACAGCATCATTTGGAGCATGCTTAGAAAAATCTTGTTCATATGCAGCAAGTATTCTTCGCTGTATTTCTCTAACTACTTTGAAATCCCTGCTCTCGGCAAAAACTGAAACCGCCTCAGGCATACCTCCGACGAAATAGTAGTATTTCAGATACTCAATATACTCAAGTCTGAAAGTACCAGCCATTTCGAAATCCTGATTTCTGAGTACTTCAACGAATTGTTCCTTGCCCATTGCAAACATGAACTCAAAAAATGACATAGGGTACAGATCCATAAATTCAACCTTGCCAACAGGAAAAGACGTACCCTCATGCAGTGCTATTCCAAGCAATGAGCCTGCGCATACTATTTGATACTCAGGAGCCTCCTCATTGAAATATTTCAGAGAATTAAGAGCCTGTGGTACCTCTTGCACTTCATCGAAGATTAGTAAAGTTCTACCAGCAATAATTCTCTGACCTGAATAAAGTTCCAAACCAGTGATAATTCGCTCCACTCGAAGATCCTGACTGAACAGATCAACCATCTGCTGATTGCTATCAAAGTTGATGTAAACGAAATCCTCAAATTCCGATCTGCCAAAATGCTTCATCAGCCAGGTCTTACCAACTTGACGAGCACCTCTAATAATCAATGGTTTCTTATGAGGCTTAACTCTCCAATTCTTCAATTGCTCAAACGCAAATCGATACATACCAATCACCTCAATCCCATTGTACACCTAAATCACGTTTTTACAACGAATAAATGGCATCATCTGCACATTATTACGACGAATAACTGGCGATAACTCACATTATTACGACTAATACTATCCAGTTTACATATGAGCTTGTCGTTTGTTATTATTCATGATAACATTTTACTGTAATACTATGTATTACAGTAAAATGAAATAGTCTTAATTAAATGGCCTAGAATGGAGGTGCACATCATGGGAACTGTATCACTAAGATTCAGCGACAGAGATGATACATTGATCAGAAAATATGCCGAGCTTCATCAGATGGATTTATCATCCTTCATCAGACAAGCCGTTATCGAAAAAATTGAAGATGAATACGATCTATCACTTTTCGATCAGGTTTGGGAAGAAGAGCAAAAAGAGCAGAAACTCAGCCATGATGAAGTTAAAAAGGAACTAGGTTTATGAATTATACAGTAGAGTATACCAAGACAGCAGTGAAGCAGCTCAAA
>CAZHQX010000087.1:0-6313 GCA_964534195.1 uncultured Oscillospiraceae bacterium | reverse complement strand
CCTTCGCAGGCCGAGCGTATGCGGGATCAGGGTAAATGAGCGAGCCGTGTCAACCTGTACTGCGAAGAGCTATCGCTTCTGACAGTCAGATGCTGGCTGAGCTTGATCTGCAGTGCTTCGCCATCCCTTGGTCGGAGGCATCCTTTGCCGCTGATCTGGCTGATGACGAGAAGGCCTTCTATCTTGTTTGGGAATTTGAGGGCAGACTGGTTGGCTACGGCGGCTATTGGCGTGTGCTGGGTGAGGGCGAGATCATGAATATCGCGGTCGCTCCTGACTGGCGCAGACGTGGTCTGGCGGCCGGGCTGCTGCAGGAGCTGATCCTTCAGGCGGAGCGGGAGCGGCTGAGCTGTTTAACGCTTGAGGTCAGGGAAGGAAATCTGCCCGCTCGGTCACTCTATAATCGACATGGCTTCGCAGAAGTTGGGCTCAGGCGTAACTATTATGCTGATAACAATGAGAATGCC
Source organism: uncultured Oscillospiraceae bacterium (assembly GCA_964534195.1). Taxonomy (GTDB): domain Bacteria; phylum Bacillota; class Clostridia; order Saccharofermentanales; family UBA5734; genus JAAYFZ01. The sequence continues at coordinate 5,846 of CAZHQX010000087.1, read as the reverse complement.
ATCATTATGCTAAAAAATATTAATTAATTGTTTTCAAATGTTGTGCATATTGACATGATAGATGCCGTATTTTACCGCATATTGACAAAAAGCAGCCGTTAACACTATACTAAACCTGACTGTAAAACAATTAGTTCCGCGAATCTGGGAGGATAAAAATGGTTACAAAAACTGTGACTTTTAACTGTGAAGAAGCTTTGCATATGAAGGCCGTTGCGGTTCTGATTCAGAAAGCTTCTACCTTCCGCTCGAGCATCTGGCTGGCCAAAGGCGAGCGCCGTGCGAACGCCAAGAGTCTTCTTGGTGTCATGTCTCTGGGTATCGAGAATAAAACAGAGCTGACAGTAACGGCTGAGGGCAATGATGAGACTGAAGCTCTTGATTCTATAATCAGCTATCTCGAGAAGCCTGAATTCTGATCTTAGTTTCTTGATCTGATTTTCATGACTGCTGACTGATATTGAGTATCGACTGTTCAGGTCGTGCTTTTGATGAGGAAAGGCCGGAGCTTTGACTGAGAATCCGTTTGACGCCAGACTTGATTTAGTACCATTGGACCCGGGTGTATACCTGATGAAGGATGCAGCGGGTTCTATTATATATGTCGGAAAAGCTGTGCAGCTGAGAAATCGTCTGCGCAGTTATTTTTCGCCCAATCCGCAGGGTAACGCCAAGGTCCTGGCCATGATCAGTCATATCGCGGATTTCAGCTATGTTGTCTGTGAGAATGAGCTTGAAGCGCTGATTCTGGAGTCGAACCTGATCAAGCAGCATCAGCCGCGCTATAATATTCTGCTGCGCGATGACAAGGGTTTTCCCTATATCAGGGTGACGATGAATGAGCCCTATCCACGCCTGTTAAAAGCCTTCCGCGTTGGCAGTGACCGCAAGGATGGCGCGCGCTATTTCGGACCTTATCTGGCTGGTGATCTCTTCCGCGCGCTAGATGCCCTGCGTCATATTTTCCCGACGAAAACATGCAAGAGAGTGCTGCCGCGAGATGTCGGCAAGGAGCGCCCTTGTCTGAATTACTATATCGGCCGCTGCGTCGGTCCATGTAAGGGCGATGTGCCGGTCGAGGCCTATCGCGCGGTCATGGAGGACATCTGCAGCTTCCTGGAGGGTCGTTATTCAGCGATCATGGAGGAGCTTAAGCAGAAAATGAGCAGCGCCTCGGATCGTCTGGATTTCGAGCAGGCAGCAATCTACCGTGATCGTATCCAGGCGCTTGAGAAGCTGATGGAGCGTCAGAAGGCGGTCAAGGTCAGTGACGACGACGCCGACATCATCGGTATCGCCAGAAATGGCACCGAGGTCTGTCTGCAGAAGCTTGAGGTTCGTGAGGGCAGAATTATCGGTGCGTCATCGTTCTTCCTGCCAGATGAGAACAATCAGGATGATGAGCTGCTGTCAGCCTTCCTGAGCCAGCATTATCCAGAGGCCGCTCTAATACCACGAAGCATCTTGCTGCCGGCTGATCTCTCCGAGGAGCAGTCTCTGACTGAATATCTCAACGAGCTGCGTGGCGGCCGTGTACAGCTGCTGCAGCCACAGCGCGGGGCTAAGAAGCATTTGCTTGATATGGCAGCCACAAATGCCAAAGAAGCTTTGCAGCGGCACACGCTGCTCGGCGGCTCCGGTCAGACTGCGCTGCAGGAATCGATCCGTCTGCTATCCGAGCGTGCTGCCGGTGGTAAGCCGCTGCATCGTCTGGAGGCCTACGATATTTCCAATATTGGCCGCGATGATATGGCTGGCAGTATGGTCGTTTTCGTAGATGGCCGGCCTGCTAGGCAGCAATACAGATTATATAAGATCGACCGCCAGGAATATCAGGATGATTATCAGGCGATGCGTGAGGTCCTGAGCCGCCGCCTGGCCCGTCTGGGTGATGAGAAATTCGGTGCCATACCCGACCTGATCCTCGTTGACGGCGGCATCGGTCATGTCAATATGGCTGTTCAGCTGCTAAGTGAGCTGGGAATCGATATACCAATAGCCGGCATGGTAAAAGACGAGCGCCATCGTACGCGTGGTCTTGCTCTGCCGGGCGGTGATATCCTCGAGCTGGCCGGTCTGGTCAGACTGCTGAGAAGCGCCGAAGGGCGTGGCAGAGGGCGCGGTCGGCAGATGTCTGACAATGTTGATTCTGAAGCGGATATCGCGGCGGCGAGAGATCCGAAGCTGCCGGTTGAGTATCAGGCTGAGGATGAGCAGCTCTGGCGCGTAGCCGAACAGGCCGCAGAACAGAACGCGGACGAGCAGGCGACCGCCATGGGACTGCTGCGTTTGCTGACTGCCATTCAGGACGAAGCTCATCGCTTCGCGCTTGGCTATCAACGTAAGCTCTCTAAGAAGCGCCACACACGCTTTTCGCTTGAGAGCATCGTCGGTGTCGGCCCGGCCAAACGCCGATTGCTTCTGCAGCATTTCAGCAGTATCAAGGCCGTAAGTCAGGCTTCTCTCGAGGAGCTTGAGCAGGTCAAGGGTCTTGGTAAGCCGGCTGCGCAGGCAGTGTTTAACCATTTTGAACGAGACAGGAGGCAGGAGCAATGAGCTTATTTGTAATATCAGATCCTCACCTGTCACTTGGCGTCAATAAGCCGATGAATATTTTCGGTCCCCATTGGCAGGACCATGATGATAAGCTACGTCAGTACTGGCTTGAGCTGATCAGTGATGAGGATACAGTTATTATCCCGGGCGATATCTCATGGGGCATGCATCTGATAGAGGCTCTGCCGGATCTGCAGTTTCTCCATGCGCTGCCAGGGCGCAAGCTGCTGTCACGCGGCAATCATGATTACTGGTGGACCTCGCTGCGTAAGATGGAGCATTTCTGCCAGCAGCATGAGCTGGACTCGATCGGTTTCCTGCGCAATAACGCGGTCGAGATAGAGGATGATCTTGTCTGTGCCACGCGCGGCTGGATCCTGCCGGATGACAGCGAGTTTTCAGAGGCTGACGAAAAAATACTGGCACGCGAGGCAGGGCGGCTCAAATTATCGCTCGAAGCGGCCGCCGCGATCAGAAAACCGGGCCAGCGTCTGCTCGTTTTTCTGCATTATCCACCACTGACAAGAACACTTGCCGGATCTGTTCTGACTGATCTGATGCGCCAGTACGAAACAGATATCTGCTGCTATGGTCATATTCATGCCTCGGGATCTGCTTTGGCTCTTGCCGGCAAGGAGCTTGAAGGCATAAAATACTGGCTTGCATCGGCGGATCAAATTGGCTTCAAACCGCTGAGGCTCTAAGGATACAAGCGTATCGGGCAGTTGCGTTGTTTTCGCGCATGGTATATAATCAAATGCACGATTTGAACTAGATTGATGAGGTAAATGAATGGCTTACAGTATGACCGGCTTCGGCCGCGGTGAGTCTTATCGCGACGAGCGACGCATAACAGTCGAGATGAGATCAGTCAACAATCGCTATTGCGATATTCAGATTAGACAACCACGTTTGTTCGCTGCCCTGGAGAACAAAATCAGAGAGTCTGTCAGCGCCAGACTTGCCCGTGGCAAGATCGATATTTTCATAAATTATGAGGATAATCGAGCAGACGCGGTTCAGGTCAGAGCCGATACCGGCCTGGCAAAAGCCTACGCCAAGGCTTTTCGCGAGATATCTGAGGTCTCCGCTGTGCCGGAGGGATTGACGGCGGCTGTTATTGGTCGTTTCAATGATGTTCTGCGTGTTGAGGCGGCTCAGATCGACGAAGAAGAGATCTGGCTTCTGCTTTCAGAGGCACTCGAGCTGGCCCTCGACAAAATGTGCGAGATGCGCCGGACTGAGGGTGACAAGCTGGTAAGGGATATCGAGCTGAAGCTCAAGGAGCTGACTGAGCTGCGTGGTCGTGTCGCGGAACGCGCGCCGACTGTGCCTGCGGATTACAAGCAGAGGCTGCAGCAGCGTATGCAGGATATCCTTGATGATAAGGGCCGTGAATTTTACGATGAGCAGCGCCTGGCTGCTGAAGTTGCGATCTACGCGGACCGCTGTTCAGTGGATGAGGAGCTGGTCAGGCTCGACAGCCACTTCGTACAGCTGCGGGAAATGCTTCAGGAGAAGGTGGCAGTCGGCAAGAAGCTTGATTTTTTGATCCAGGAGATCAATCGCGAGGTCAATACGATTGGTTCTAAGGCTAATGATCTGGAACTGACCCGTCTGGTCGTGACGATGAAGAGTGAGCTTGAGAAGATACGTGAACAGATCCAGAATATTGAGTAAAGGATGACCTGATGACTGATTCGACCTTTTTGAAAATTGGCTTCGGCAATCTTATTTCGGTCAGACGCATAGTTGCGCTGGTCGGTCCGGAGTCTTCGCCGGTCAAGAGGCTGATACAGGACGCGCGTGACCGCGGTATGCTGATAGACGCGACCTCAGGCCGGAAGACCAGAGCGGTTTTCGTCATGGATAGTGAGCATCTGATATTGTCGGCACTGACAGTTGAGGAGTTGGAGGCAGCACTGCAGGAGGAGGACCAGATATGAGTGATTTCAAACCGAAGGGTCTGGTGTTTTGTGTTTCCGGTCCTTCCGGCGTCGGCAAGGGTACTATCATTGCCGAGCTGCGCAAAATAACTCCGTCGATCATCCATTCGATATCGGTGACCACACGCCAGCCACGTCCGGGCGAGATGGACGGCATACATTACTATTTCCGCAAGCCGGAGGAATTCGAGAGCATGATGGCTCAGGGAGAAATTCTCGAGCATGATCTATATTGCGGTAATTATTACGGAACACCGCGTGCGCCTCTTGTCGAGGCGACCGAGCAGGGCAGAGATGTTGTCATGGATGTGACTGTGCCCGGTTCGTTGGCGGTGATGGAGAATTTTCCGGATGCCATAACACTGTTCCTGCTGCCCCCGTCTTTTACCGAGTTGAGAAGAAGATTGACGAAACGCGGGACCGAGGCGCAGGAGGTCGTTGAGAGGAGACTGCAGAAGGCCAGAGATGAAATAGAGAAGGCCAGGCTGTTTCAATATGTTGTAGTAAATGATGATATCCAGATCACAGCGCGCAAAATTCTGTCGATTGCCGAAGCGGAGCGTTGCCGCTACGAACGCATGACAGGTGTTGAAAAACTTATCATGTCAAAATAAAAGGAGGAACCCCTGATGCTGGTTAAACCACCAATGGAAAAATTGTTGCCAAAAGTAGAAAATCGTTATGTTCTGGCGATACTCGTGGCCAAGAGAGCAAGACAGCTGGTCAACGGCGCTCTGCCGATGAATCAGTCTGATACACCGAATCTGGTCACTGTCGCCTGTGAAGAGCTGGGCGCTGACAAGATCGCCTGTGTAAAAGGACATGTAAACCCATATATCCCTCTTAGACCTGAGATCGAGGCCGCTCGTCTGGCTGCTCAGGCTGCTGCCGAACAGGCCAGCACCGCTGATGCTATCAGAGAAGAACTTGACAAAGTAGCCAGCGCTCAACCTGCTCCTGATGCTTCTGATGCCGCGTTGATCGGCGAAGCTCTCATGAAGAAGGAGACTGTGTCTGAGAATGAGGCCGAGGAAGTTGATCAGTCGGGCGATGATTCTGACAGTGAGGAAGAAACCAACAATGGTTCAAACACTGAGATCAAGATGAATCTTCCGGATCAAGGCGACGCTTTCCCGTTTAAGCTGGCTCCTCCGGTCGAAGCGACAGAGTATATCAAGCAGAATATCGATCAGGAAGCGGAGGAAACAGAAGAATGAATCCAACCGAAAAAACCATGGAAAAGGTAGTAGCACTAGCGAAAAACCGCGGCTTCGTTTATCCGGGCTCGGAAATCTATGGCGGACTTGCCAATTCATGGGATTATGGACCGCTCGGTGTTGAGCT
>CAZHQX010000086.1:0-6329 GCA_964534195.1 uncultured Oscillospiraceae bacterium | reverse complement strand
ACGATCTGCCAGGATGAGCAGGCTGCTAAGCAAATCGAGAGTGTTTCATCGACTCTGGCGGAGAGCATGGATAATATACGGGACAGCATTCATGGTCTATATGACCGTTCGCTCACTTTTGAACAAGAGGTCGATCGACTGATTTCAGGATTCGAGTTTTGCCAGCTTGAGCTCGATTACAATGTCAGCAGTATGCCCGCTCAAGAAATAAGAAATACTATCATCGCGATTCTCAAGGAATCACTTACCAATGTTATCAAGCATAGCCAAGCCACATTGGCAAAAGTCACGCTGCATGAGCATCCGGTTTTCTATCAGCTGATTATTTCTGATAATGGACGTGGACTTGGCGGCAGACAGCAGCCTGAGAATAGTGGCATGGGTATAAATGGCATGCGTGAGAGAGTAGATAAGCTGGGTGGTTCATTTAATGTTAGTGATGAGGGTGGATTACGTGTTTTTGTCAGAATTCCCAAGTGATTTCAAAGTATTATCATCTATTTTTAAAAGCTAACCAATTAACTTGTGTGACAAAAATTGCCGGATCCTTCAAGTTATTACAAATACCGTCGATTAACTTATTAAGGGTTAAGAGATACTTGTATCAGTGAAGGAGCATTTATTATGGCTAAAAAAGAAAAGAGATCAAGAAGTAAGAAAACGGGTAAAGCAATTAACGCCAATGACCGCATTGGTGGTTTTCAGAGCGTTAATGCCAGGCTTACTTTGATAATTGTTTCGATGATCGTTATTGTGGCTGTTGGTCTTACAGCTATTTCGGTGCTTATGTCATCTGCCGGTCTTAAGAAAAACATCGATGAATCCATGCAGCAGCTGGCTGGTCAGACCTCTAATGTAATTGAGGAGAGACTGCAGGGCATCATGAATGGCATGCAGAGCTTCGCTTTGAACAGAGAATTGTGGGATGTCAAGAATAACGAAGCAGAGATAAAAGGGCTGCTCCAGGAATTCGCTGACCTCAATGGTCATAATTATGCATATATTACCGCGGCTGATGGAATTGGCTATACCAGCCAGGACAATCCGACAGATATAAGAGAGAGAGCCTATTATCCAATAGTTATGGATGGTGGGACATATGTAACAGAACCTACTCTAAGTGTCAGTACCGGTAAGCTTGTTATACTCTTTGTTGTCCCTTTGCGAGATGACAAGGGTAATGTTATTGGTGTGCTTGGTGCAGGCCGTGACGGTTTTGGTTTGACTGACATGATCAAGGATGTCACTTATGCTGAGACCGGCAGCTCATTTATGTTAGGCAGGACCGGTACTTTGATAGCAAGTCAAAAAACAGAGTTGGTAGAAGAAGGCTTTAACATTCTTGAAGCAGCTGAAACTAATGATGAATATAAATCAATGATGCCGCAGACTCAAGCCATGGTTGCCGGTCAGTCTGGTGTTGATCAGTTTAAGTTTATGGGCAATGATATGCAGGCCGCCTATGCTCCTATAGAATTGACCGGCTGGTCTGTTGCGATTCAGGCGCCGATCGATGAGGTCTACAGCTCGATGAACACGATGCGTCTGGTTCTTATTATAGCTGCGATTATCGCTTTCGTAGTCAGTTTGATACTCAGTATAATTTTGATTCGTAGAATCAGCAGACCTATAAGCGAATCTGCCGGATATATCCGCCAGCTTTCACTTGGTAAAACAGACATTCAGGTTTCAAATAAAGTCAGCGGACGTAAGGATGAGATTGGCTTGCTCGCAAGAGCGATCACTGAGATCGCAGACAGTATCAAGGAGAAGAGTCAGGCCGCTGATTCGATTGCCAAGGGCGATCTTGCGGTGGAGATCAAGCCCAGATCTGAGGAGGATGTACTGTCACACAGTATGCAGAGAATGATCGATAGCTTGAACTCAGTTATCGGTGAGAGCAAAATGCTGACCGAAGCCGCAGCAGAAGGCAAGCTGATGACAAGAGGAAATGAGGCTGCTTTTGCCGGTGCGTATAAGGATATAATCGCCGGTATCAATTCAACCTTGGAGGCAATCACTGTACCGGTTGCGGAAGCACAGAAGATAATGACAAAAATCGCTGTCAATGATTTCACTGAAACGATGGATGGCGATTACAAGGGCATGGTTCTTGAGTTCGCTGAAACAGTTAATTCTGTTCAGGAACGTCTGGTGAGCATACAGGAAGCTATGACCGAGGTTTCGGTAGGTAGATTCGGGCAATATGAGCAGTTTGCCGCGATTGGTAAGCTGAGCGAGAATGATAAGCTTATGCCTGCGCTCATAGCCATGATGGAGGCAGTTCAGACCTTGTCAGCAGAAGCTGGCAAAGCAGCTAAGGCTGCTGCTGTTGGAGATCTGTCGTATCGTGGTGACAGCAGTGCTCTATCAGGCAGCTATGCCGAGGTTGTTGAAGGTCTTAACAATGCTCTCGATAACATCGCCAAACCGATCGACGCGATATCTGAGGTTCTTGCTTCTATGTCAGAGGGCGATCTCAGTCAGCGGATGACCGGTGATTTCGAGGGCAGCTACGAAAATATGCAAAACGCGATCAATAATACGATCGATAATCTGCAAATGCTGATGAGAGAAATCTCAGAGGCTGCTGATCAGGTAAGAAGTGGTGCTATGCAGGTATCAGACGGCAGCCAGGCGCTATCTCAGGGTTCAACTGAGCAGGCAAGCTCGGTTGAAGAGCTATCTGCCAGTCTGACACAGCTTGCTTCACAAACCAGACAGAATGCCGGCAGCGCCAGTCAGGCCAGCCAGCTGGCAAGCAAAGCGGTAGTCGATGCTTCTGAAGGCAACTCTCAAATGGATGATATGGTCGACGCTATGCAGCAGATCAATGAAGCGTCCGCTAATATCGCGAAGATCATCAAGGTTATCGACGATATCGCGTTCCAGACCAATATTCTGGCGCTGAACGCTGCTGTTGAAGCAGCCAGAGCTGGACAGCATGGTAAGGGCTTCGCGGTTGTCGCCGAAGAGGTCCGCAACCTGGCTGCTAGAAGTGCAGAAGCTGCCCGTGAGACGACAGAGTATATTGAAACAACTCTTGATAGGGTAAAGGGCGGCAGCAAGATCGCTGTCAGCACCGCTGATTCACTTACAGCTATAGTCGAAGGTATTGATCAGGTCGCCAAGCTGGTTGAGAGCATTGCCAACGCTTCTAATGAGCAGGCTAGTGGAATCGCTCAGATCAATCAGGGCATCGATCAGGTATCTAAGGTCGTTCAGTCGAATTCAGCTACAGCAGAAGAGAGTGCCGCTGCCAGTGAAGAACTGCAGTCGCAGGCTCAAATGCTTAATGAAAGATTGAGACAATTCAGGTTATAATGGTAGCTGCAGAGCTGCCTGAGCTGGATCTGATCAGCTGACGATCATTAATTGTTGTCCGGGCGGCCAGGGAGGACAAGATATGCCTGTACGCCTGATGATAATTGATGATGACAAGCTGATCGCGATGTCGCTTAAAATGATAATTGAGAGCGACGGTGAGCTTGAGGTAGTTGCCTGCGGTTACGATGGCAGCGAAGTGCTGACACTATATAAACAATACGATCCTGATTTAGTACTTATGGATATAAGGATGCAGAAGACTGACGGACTGGAAGCAGGCCGTCAGCTTCTTGCTTTTGACCAGACTGCAAGAATTCTCTATCTTACGACCTTCGCTGATGATGAATATATAATTCAGGCCCTGCGTATGGGCGCTAGAGGCTACATTCTTAAGCAGAATTATGACAGCCTGATTCCTGCTGTGAAGGCTGTTATGTCAGGACAAAGCGTTTACAATGATGATATAGCAGCCAGAATTCCGCAGCTTCTAAGTGCTGCCGGTAAACCAGATTGGCAGCATTTTGAAATCAGGGAGCGCGAGCAGGAAATGATCAGGCTGGTCGCTGAAGGCCTAAACAACAAGGAGATCGCATCGGAGATGTTTCTTGGTGAAGGCACTGTCAGAAATACTATCAGTGTGATACTTGATAAGCTGCAGCTGCGTGACAGAACTCAGCTGGCCATCTGGTACTATAAAAATCAGGAGCGGCCGCTTCTGTAGAGCTCATATTGCTTTTTCTGAATTTTCCTGACAATAGCAGCCATTGTTCGGTCCGGCATAATCTTTGAAAATATCACTGCCAGCTTATTGCCGAGGCCAGGAATGATCACTGTTCTATCGCGTTCGATTCCGCGCAGAGCCGCCTGAGCCACTTGCGTTGATGACATGGCGTTTGGAATATCAGCTTTTCCTGAGCTTGCTGAGAAATTTGTTGCCGTGGCTCCTGGACAGAGTACAGATACCTTCACACCGCTATCCTTAAGCTCATCTGCAAGTGCAAGTGAGAAGGAATAGACATAAGCCTTGGAGGCATAATAAACAGCTATGTAGGATCCTGGCTGGAACGCTCCGGTTGAGGCCACATTGAGAATATGACCACTGCCACGATTTTTCATTTTGCTGCCGATCAGCCGGCACAGATCTGTCAGGGCGACGACGTTCAAATCAATCGTTTGGTGATCGCTTTCGAGATCATGGCTGAGGAATGGTCCGGTCAAACCGCTGCCGGCGTTATTGACCAGCAGATCAATTTCTATTTTGCTGTCATCGAGCTGCCTGCATAGAGCAGAGGCGGCACCATCACTGCTCAGATCAATCGGTATTGTTATTGCCTGACAGCCTTTGTCTGTGATGGTCTTGGCTAGACTGTTGAGCTTATCTTCGTTTCTGGCAGCCAAAACTACTCTATCAAATTTATCTGATAACAGGATCGCCATTTCTCTGCCGATGCCTGAGGATGCTCCAGTTATAAGTGCTGTTTTCATCTGCTTGTACTCCTAAAATCAATTTTAACTGACCTGGTTGATGACTTTTGCCAGGATATTTGCTTTGTTGCCTATTGCATTGCAATCTACCTGCGAAAAGTATAACATGAGCTTTGGCACAAACAACATTAATGTGAGGATATTATGACTGTGAACAAGGTCAGCCGCCTGTTTATGTTTGGCGGCATGTATGTTTTCTGGGTAAATGGTCTGCTTGTTCTGATGACAAGCGCTATTTTGATATATCTGATCGCTGATTACGGCATAGCCTATGATCAGGGCGGTCTGCTTCTTTCTGTTCAGGCTGTCGGCAATTTGCTTTCAAATTTTCTAAGCAGTATTCTGGCTAACTTTATTGGCCGCAAGAAGACGCTGCTGGCAGCATCTGTTTTGTTTGCTGTCGGGTTCGGAACTGTGGCCCTGCTGCCGCCTCTGCCGCTGCTTTATGCCGCTCTTTTTGTGACTGGACTTGGCTGGGGAACAGCTAATAATATGATCAATTTTCTGGTTACCAGAGCGACTGATGGCGATAGCGGTAAAATTGCCGCGGTACATACCTGTTACTCAATTGGTGCTTTTATCGCGCCGCTGCTGACCAGTTTGTCGGTTCAACTAGGTTTCGGCTGGCGGCCGGCTGTTGCTCTTATAGCTGTTCTCAGCGCTCTGATGTTTCCGCTTGTTCTTATTATGCCGATAACAGAGTCAACTGCTGGCAGTGATGGGGTTAAGAAGAAACAGACCTTCGGTTTCCTCAAGCAATGGAAGTACTACTTATTCATGCTTATTCTATTTACCTATGTTGGCTCAGAGGTGGGCTTCAGCGGTTGGCTGGTATCCTATCTCACAACAATAAGAGATATACCGGAGGCACAGGCTCAGAGTCTGCTCTCGGTGCTTTGGGTCTTTATGATTTTTGGTAGAATCGCCGCTGCAGTCTTTGGCAGCCGTGTCAGAAAAGCACCTCTTCTGATGATAGAAGCGATTGGTTGTACGATCTCGGCAGTACTTCTGCTGACATCTGAGTCAGCAGTTCTGCTCACAGTCGCAGTTGTTCTGATGGGTATGTCATTGTCGGCGTTTTACGGGATGGCGATCGCGAATGCCAGCTATCTTATCTCTGAGTCTGTATTTGCCAGCGGACTGCTGCTCTCGTTTGGAGGACTTGGTGCCACCGCGCTGCCTTATATCGCCGGAGCGATCGCCAATAATTATGGGCTTGTCAGTGGCATGTGGTCGCTGGGCTTGTCTTTTGCCATGATGGCTGTGCTTACGACTATTAACGCGGTGACTGCCAGAGTATCTGAAATAAGGGCGATCAAAAAGGTTGGACCGATTGACATTTTATTCCCCAGATGATAAGATTTCTTTTGCCTGTTGAAAACAGGTCTGTCGTCGGCAGTCATAGGAAATATGGAGAGTTGGCTGAGCTGGTCGAAGGCGCATGACTGGAAATCATGTTCACGGGTAACCGTGACCGGGGTTCGAATCCCCGACTCTCCGCCACTGAAAAGGTCTGA
>CAZHQX010000085.1:4885-6392 GCA_964534195.1 uncultured Oscillospiraceae bacterium | reverse complement strand
AATCAGTCTCTTGTGTATCGCGTAATGTTAAATCCATGTTATAATCCAGATGTCAGACGTCAGACGTCTGGATATAGAATGGAGGCATTTATGAAGTCGACAAATATTTCCGGCAGTCTAGATAGCAACAGCAAGAATCTGCCTGAGTATATCGCTCAGATCATGCGGTCAAAAATCGCCAGCGGTGAGCTGCAAGCCGGAGACAAATTTCCGACAGAGCTTGAGTTGATCGATCAATATCAGGTAGGACGATCGACGATTCGAGAAACGGTTAAGTTACTCAAGGCTGAAAACCTGATCGAGATCAGACACGGAGTCGGTACCTTCATAAGCGAAAATCCTGGACAGATCGCCGATCCGCTTGGACTTGGATATGGTGATAAGCATCAGCTGCTGGCCAGCCTGATGGAAACACGACTGCTGATTGAACCGGAAATAGCTTGTCTGGCAGCCGAAAGAGCCGACAAGTCAAATCTTCAAAAGCTTGGAAGCATAATCGAGAAAATGGAGCAGGGAATCCAGCATAGCTCGGAACTTGATATTGAATTTCATACCGCGATAGCCGAGTGCACCGGTAACCGGGTTCTCGAGAGACTGTTACCAATCATAAATGAATCAATTTATGAAGGCTATATTAAAACCGCTAATATTCCCGGCAGCTCTGAGAGAGCACATGAATTTCACCGCAGGATATATCAGGCCATTGTCCAAGGTGACGGTGATCTGGCAAGACGTGAACAAAGAGCGCATTTACAACGCTCAATGGAAGATATGAATATAATTCGGGGGACAAAAAATGAAAAAATTTATGGATGAAAATTTTCTGCTGAATTCAGAAGCCGCAAGAGTTCTTTATCATGACTATGCGGCGAAAATGCCGGTAATCGACTATCACTGCCATATCGATCCAGCAGCGATCGCTGAAGATAAGCGCTACAGTAATATAACCGAGGTCTGGCTCGGAGGTGATCACTATAAGTGGCGTGCGATGCGCTGCAATGGAGTGGCAGAATCAGACATAACCGGCGGTCTTACAAGTGATCCGTACAAGGTCTTCGAGCGCTGGGCAGCTACCTTGCCAAAGCTGCTTGGCAATCCGCTTTATCACTGGACCTATCTTGAGCTTAAGAAATATTTTGGCATAACTGAGTCGCTTGATCCTGCCAGCTGCAGCTCGATCTACGAACGCTGCAACAAGAGGCTGCAGGACGAGGACATGAGTGTCAGAGGAATTATCAAACAGTCAAATGTCCGTCTGATCTGTACAACAGATGATCCGATCGATAGTCTGGCAGCGCACAAGTGGATCGCTGACGATCCTGATTGCGATTTCCAGGTTCTGCCGACCTACCGGCCGGACAAAGCAATGAACATCGATAAGCCCGGCTTTTGCCAGTATATAGATAGGCTCTCAGAAGCAGCGTCAGTCAAGATAGACGATTTCGATTCGCTGGTGCAGGCGCTTCATGCCAGGATCGACTATTTCGCTGAGCATGGCTGCCGTGTC
>CAZHQX010000085.1:3346-4785 GCA_964534195.1 uncultured Oscillospiraceae bacterium | reverse complement strand
GCCTGGTGGTTTAATGACCACAAGACAGGCATGCAGAAGCAGCTTACCGATTTGGCTAATCTCGGCGTGCTGGCAAATTTCATAGGCATGCTGACTGATAGCAGATCTTTTCTCTCATATACAAGACATGAGTATTTCCGGAGGATTCTCTGCGAGCTGATTGGCGGTTGGGTCGAACAGGGAGAGCTGCAGCCGGATATGGAGATGCTTGGGCAAATAGTGCAGGATATCTGCTATAACAACGTAGTTAAATATTTCGGGTTCAATTTATAAGTGTGAGGATAGATAATATGAAGAAACTAAGTTATGAGGTTCTGAAGGAAATCAACTATCAGGACTACTATCTCGAATCAGCGCCTGAACGTGTTCTCCAATTTGGCGAGGGCAATTTTCTGCGCGGCTTCGTGAACTATTTTATAGACCTGATGAATGAGAAATCCGGCTTCGATTCCAAGACCGTTGTTGTACAGCCGATCGCGGCAGGTCTTGCCGATATGATCAATGAGCAGGAAGGCCTATATACGCTCTATTTGCGTGGAATGGAAAATGGTCAGAGGGTTAACCGCAAGCGAGTTATCTCAAACATTTCACGTTGCTTGAATCCATACAGTGACTATAAGGCTTTGCTTGAGTTAGCAAAATCTCCTGATCTTAGATTTATAGTTTCCAATACGACTGAGGCGGGCATAGTTTTTGACGAAGGTTCTGCATTTGATCAGGAGCCGCCGGCTTCTTTTCCGGCTAAGCTGACCAGATTTCTCTTCGAGCGTTTTCAGCAAGGGTTGCCTGGCTTCGTAATTCTGTCCTGTGAGCTGATCGACAATAATGGTCAGGAGCTTAAGAAATGCGTAGACAAGTATATTGAGTATTGGCAGCTGCCGTTTGAGTTTGCTGCTTGGGTTGAGGCAGAGAATATATTCTGCTCCACTCTGGTTGATAGGATTGTAACAGGCTATCCTCGGTCAGAGAAAGATGCTCTGAATTATGAAAATGGCTACGTAGACGATCTAATAAATACAGCTGAGGTTTTTGGCTTCTGGGTTATTGAAGGTCCTGCTAGTTTGCGTGAGGAGCTGCCCTTTGCCGAGGCCGGCCTGCCTGTTATGATCGTAGATGATCACACTCCGTATAAGCAGCGCAAGGTCAGGATTTTGAACGGTGCTCATACATCGATGATCATGGCCGCTTATCTGGCCGGTCAGGATATCGTGCGTGAATGTATGGATGATGATCTGATCCGTGGCTTCATGAACAGGACGATCTATGATGAGATCATCCCGACGCTTTCGCTGCCGGAGGATGAGCTTAAGGAATTTGCCGCGTCTGTAACAGAGCGCTTCGCTAATCCTTATATCGACCACTCGCTGCTGGCGATCTCGCTCAACTCAATATCAAAATGGCGGGCGAGAGTCATGCCCTCGCTGCTCGGCTTTTGCCAG
>CAZHQX010000085.1:0-3246 GCA_964534195.1 uncultured Oscillospiraceae bacterium | reverse complement strand
CTCAATATCAAAATGGCGGGCGAGAGTCATGCCCTCGCTGCTCGGCTTTTGCCAGAATACAGGTGAGCTGCCAAAGTGTATCACACTGTCATTTGCCGCGATGCTGGCCTTCTATTCGCGAGGCAAAGAGCTGCATGAGGATCATCTGGTGGCTTATCGTTATGCTGAGGCGTATCAGATCAAGGATGACCGCTGGGTGCTGGAATTCTTCTTTGAAAACAGAGCCTGCGATCCGCTTGAGCTGGCAGAGCGTGTTGCAGCCAATACGAAAATGTGGGGTAGAGATCTGTCTGAGTTGCCTGGTTTTGTGGATCAAGTGAGTGAATATCTGACTATTATCAGACGGGGTGGTATGAAGCGTGCATTGGAGGTGTTCATGAAATGAAGTCCATTAGGATAGATCATGCAGACAATGTAGCTGTTGTGATAACTGAGCAGAAGGCTGGAGATCATCTTGGTTTAACGGGAATCGATGTGCGTGCTGTTGAGCAAATAGGTCGTGGTCATAAGGTCGCGCTCGCGGACGTGTGTGCTGGCGGGAAAATTATTAAGTATGGTGTGCCGATCGGTCATGCGACAGTTGATATCAGAGCGGGCAGCAAGGTGCATACACATAATATGAAAACTGATCTTGAGGAGGCGGCTGAGTACTCATACAAATCAAGCTGTGATTCGCCGCTTGCCTGGTATAGCGCTAATAAGACGAGAGCAGAAGGTCTTGCGACACATTTTCAAGGGTTTGTCCGTAGTGACGGCAGTGTTGGTGTGCGCAATGAGCTCTGGATCATCCCGACTGTAGGATGTGTCAATTCCGTCGCTCAGAAGCTGGCTGCCGATTGTTCTGATCTGGTTCAAGGGACTATCGATGGAGTGCATGCTTTTGTGCATCCCTATGGCTGCAGTCAGATGGGTGATGATCATGAGCAGACCCGCAGGATTCTGGCGGATCTGGTCAGGCATCCGAATGCTGGCGGAGTTCTGGTGCTGGGTCTAGGCTGCGAAAATAATACGATGGAGCAGTTTAAGCAGGAGCTGGGTACTGATCAGCCCGATTGGGATGATAAGCGTGTCAGATTTCTGGTCAGCCAGGAGGTTGAGGACGAGTATGCGGAGAGCCGCAGGCTGCTCGAGGAGCTGGCTGCTCATGCTTCGACGGCTGTACGTGAGCAGGTATCAGTAGATAAACTGATAGTCGGTTTGAAATGCGGCGGCTCAGATGGTTTGTCCGGTATTACAGCTAATCCGGCTGTCGGCAGATTTTCTGATTTACTGGTAGCTGCCGGAGGTACTAGTATTTTGACTGAGGTTCCCGAGATGTTCGGGGCTGAGGAAATGCTGATGAACCGCTGCGAGTCCAAGGGCGTATTCGATGCCACGGTCAAGATGATCGAGGATTTTAAGGAGTATTTCGTAGCCCATGGTCAGACTGTGTACGAAAATCCGTCGCCGGGAAATAAGGATGGCGGTATTTCCACACTTGAGGATAAGAGCTGCGGTTGTGTTCAGAAGGGCGGTACCGCTCCGGTTCAGGATGTCATAGATTATGGCGGACGTGTCAGACGATCTGGTCTCAATTTGTTGTCAGGACCGGGCAATGACCTGGTATCTACTACCGCGCTGACAGCAGCAGGTGCTCAGATAATTCTGTTCACGACAGGCAGAGGTACGCCTTTTGGTGCGCCGGCGCCGACCGTCAAGATCAGCTCGAACAGCGAGCTGTTTAATAAGAAGGGTAATTGGATCGATTTCAACGCCGGTACTGTCGTTGAGGATGAGTCGCTGGATGCGGCTGGTTTAAGGCTGTATGAATATGTGCTCAATGTCGCAAACGGCTCCAAGACCAGAAATGAGATCAATGGCTTCCGTGAGATCGCGATCTTCAAGGATGGCGTGACTCTATAATTTGCGTCGCTAATAGATCGGTTTGAGTGCGGATGTTTAGAATGTGTCTTAAGATGTTTCAATAAAACAGGACCATGAACGTTATATGTCGTTCTGGTCCTGTTTGCTACTTTTTATAGATATCGCTTCTGTGGCCGATATCAAGTTCCTTCCAGAATTCTTCGATTGGTCTGCTATGTTTGCCGCTTTCTTCATATTCTTTGTATGCTGCATTGTAAACAGCGATATCAGACTTCTCTTCGATTTTTTCGAATTGAGCCCTCTCTTCTTCTGTTAATTTTGATAAGAAAGACATAACATCACCCCCTGTTTAATACATTGTACTTATCAATAGAATCCTGTCAAATTAAGGGCCCTTATCCTCAATCAAACGCCATAAGCGCGGGATCGTAACAGAATATCAGCCGATGTATTCGGGACCGTTATAGACCGCAGCCTGAACATTTGAATATTGGACAGTGAAGCCATATTCCGTATTAGTCGGATCGTCATATACATAAGCGATGCGGATGTAGTATTGCTTACCGACTACCATACGTTTAAATTTGCTATTTTGGTTTATTTCTTCAGAATTAGTAGTGTAGTCAATTGTATTGTTAATCAAGTAACTTGAGACAGAAGGATCCTTGTAATAAGTGAGGTAGCCATTCTGTGGGAAAACCGGTTCCGGTGTGATATCACTCATTATGATCTTGCAGTAGCGGAAGCTGGTACCTGCTGGCGCAGGAGTCCATGATAGTGCTATACCATTGGCTGCATCATTGGGAGTTATAGTCAGATCTCTGGCATATGATGCAGAGTCAGGCACTATCCCAGCTGTAACCTTTGGTGGCTTCGCTGGTGCTTCGGTAGGTTTGATGTACGCAGGTCCGTTATATACGACTCGTTCCACATCGGAATTATACACGGTGCTCCCATCATATACATAGCTTATTCGGATGTAATATTGTCTTCCGACTACCAAGGTTTTATCGGCGATGTCCTTATGTAATTCACCAGAGTACGTTTTCGTGTTGTTGATAGTATAGCTGGTGGAGGCTGGATCTGAAAAGTATGTTAAGTAACCGCTACCGGGGTAGGCAAGCTCAGGATTAAACTCGCTTATAACTACCTTGCAATAATTGAAGTTGCTGCCGGCTGGCGCGGTTGTCCATGACAGGGCTATACCATTAGCATCATTTGCCAGGATTTGAAGATCCAATGTCTTGTTGGCTTC
The DNA here is from genome assembly GCA_964534195.1 of uncultured Oscillospiraceae bacterium. Taxonomy (GTDB): domain Bacteria; phylum Bacillota; class Clostridia; order Saccharofermentanales; family UBA5734; genus JAAYFZ01. The sequence goes on along the minus strand of CAZHQX010000085.1, from coordinate 128 downwards.
TGTTGGTTTCGCCGTGGTCTCGGTCGTCGGCTTAGCCGTAGTTTCCGTGGTCGGCTTAGCCGTAGTTTCCGTGGTCGGCTTAGCCGTAGTTTCCGTGGTCGGCTTAGCCGTAGTTTCTGTCGTTGTAG
>CAZHQX010000084.1:0-6400 GCA_964534195.1 uncultured Oscillospiraceae bacterium | reverse complement strand
CGGTGCCATCGACTATCTGCCGTATCGGTTGAATGAAGGCGATGTTTTGACACAGTCTTTTATTCCGACGCAGGATGGTCTGAGTTCATTCTATCTATCCTTCGATCTGGCACATGACTGGGAGCGGCCGGAAGATGCTCTGCTGCTTCTGGAATTCTTCGATCTTGAGCTTGAGTCTCTGGATAGTGAATTGTTTGACAGAAGCTCAGATAGTACAGCTCAGAGAGAGCCTGCATATTCTCTCACTGTCAGCGGTGCTGAAATAAATCGCTATACGCAGACAGAGCTTAAGGTCGATCTGGGCAGTGAGGCCGAGGGCAGAGAATATGAGCTGGCCATATCTGTCCAGGATATGCCAGAAGATCAGTATATGTACATTCATACCAACAGTGCCAAAACACGTCCTCTGATCGTAAATGGCAAGACCAGCGGACTGGCACTGACAATGACACTTATATACAAGAACTTTGACTGGTTAAATTTCCGTCTTGCCCTGCTGCTGATGTCGGTTGTTTTGTTTCTGTTGATCCTGCCGGCTAAGCTGATCGGAGATTTCTTCAGCAAGTATGTGTTTATTCCCTTGCTGCTGGCGCCGGCGTTGCTGGTTGTTATGATCGAGCTTTTCAATACGCTTAACCATGATCTCTGGCTCAAGCCCCAGGTATTCTGGCTGTCATATCTGATCGTATTGCTGTTGGAGTTGATTTTTGTCGGCGTTATTGGCAGCTGCCGTCTAGGGATCTATTTGAATCTGGTTATTTTTGCCGGGCTGGCTATCGGTAATCATACCAAGCTGTTTTTCCGGGGAGATCCTTTTGTCGCAGGAGATCTGCGTATTTTGACTGAGGCGGCACAGACCGTAAATGATTTGCAGTTTAATGCCAACAGCCGCTTCTTGCTCGGATGGCTGATATTGATAATTTATGCAATTGTATTTATAAATATTCAAAAGAAAGAACGCAGCCGTAAGCAGAGAGCAGTTATGATAGCGGCTCCTGTTATTGCGTTTGCGCTCTATATGCCGCTCATAATACTTAATCCGGCCAGATTGGATACTTCATTCAATGTTTCCCGCTACCCCTGGAATAATATGATGAACTATAAGCTGAATGGTTTCACGATACCGTTCTTCCAGAGCATTCATCATCTGGTCATAACTCCGCCTGATGAGAACAGGATCATTCATCCGGCTGTTTATCAGCTGCCTTATGAACACAGGGTAGAGGAGGTTGATCCGGCCAAGCCGCATATTGTCGCGATCATGAGCGAATCTTATGCTGATTTCAATAATATCCGTGAGCTTGAGACATCTGAGCCTGTTATGCCGTTTTTTAACTGGCTCAAGCGTCAGCCTGAGAGCATCAGTGGTAATCTGCTGGTCTCGGTTTTTGGCGGCGGAACCTGTAATACTGAGTTTGAGTATTTGACCGGCAGCAGCATGTTGTTTATGAACGACGGCATTACGCCATATACGTCATATTTTGATAGGCCAACGCATAGTCTTGCTCAGCTCTATAAGGATCAAGGATATAAAACGCTGGCGATCCACCCATATTACCGCACCTTCTGGGACAGGCATAAGGTCTATCCTAATATCGGCTTTGACCAGTATATCGCGCTTGAGGATTTTCCGGAGGGTGGCGAGGTCAGGCAGTTCAAAGGCGATCAGGCGGCCTTCGACCAGATCAAGAGTGCGCTCGATAATAATGAACCTGGTGATCGTCAGTTCATCTTCACTGTGACGATGCAGAATCACTTCCCTTATTATGGTGAGGAGGAGATTCTGGCTGATCTTGATTACAATATCCGCATGCCGGGGATGATGGATGCTGAGGGTGTTGAGCTCTATCTGAATATTCTGCGTGAGTCAGATGATGCGCTGCGTGATCTGGTGACACATCTGCAGGAGTTGGATGAGCCTGTTATGCTGGTGTTTTTTGGCGATCATCTGCCTGGTAATAACAATGTTTTTAACCACTTCTATCAGGAGTTGTTTGAGAAGCCGATCACTGATCTTAGCCCGGCTGAGACCCAGAAGATGTATGAGACGCCTTATTTGATCTGGACTAATTATGATCTGGAGTCGCAGCTTAATGTGGATATTGATACCTACGCCAAAACTCTGACCAGTCCGAATTTTCTGGCGACAACTACGATCGAGCTTAGCCGTGCCGGCAGCTCTCCTTATTTTGATATGGTCGAAGCATTGCAGGATGACATAGAGGCTATGAATAACCGCCTGATCATCTTACAGTCAGGAAGACGTATAAATCGTGAACAAATTCCATCTGCTCTGACGCGAAAGCTTGATAGATACTGGCGCTATGAGTATGATAATATCATCGCTAAGAAGGAGGCTGAACAATAATGAGTAATAATTATCACATAAATACCAGGTGTTTGCAGAGCGGCTATGATCCGGCAAATGGAGAGCCGCGTGTTGTGCCGATCTATCAGAGTACGACCTTCACCTATGATTCTGCCGATACGATGGGCAAGCTGTTTGATCTTGAGGTCGCCGGCGATTTCTATACGCGCCTTAGCAATCCGACCTCTGGGGCGGTTGAGCGCAAGATCGCGGAGCTCGAGGGCGGTGTAGGAGCTATGCTGACTTCTGCCGGTCAGGCTGCTTCATTGATTTCTATCCTGAATATCTGCCGCGCGGGCGGTCATGTGATCAGTTCTGCCTCGATCTATGGCGGAACATATAATCTCTTCCATAAAACGATGCGCGAAATGGGCATTGATTTTACTTTTGTCGATCCGGAGGCTTCTGAAGAAGAAATCAGCGCTGCTTTTCGCGATAATACTCGTTTGGTATTCGCTGAGACTCTGGCTAATCCTACGCTTGTCGTACTTGATATTGAGAAATTCGCTCGTGTTGCGCATAAGAACGGCGTGCCATTGATCGTCGACAATACCTTCCCGACACCGGTCAACTGCAGACCCTTTGAGTTTGGCGCTGATATTGTTATTCATTCAACAACTAAATATATGGATGGCCATGCCACAGCAGTCGGCGGTGTTATCGTTGATAGCGGCAAATTTGACTGGAATAATGGCAAATATCCTGAGCTGACCGAGCCTGATGAATCCTATCATGGCATCGTATATACCAAGCAGTTCGGAGCAGCTGCCTATATTGTCAAGGCCAGAACGCACCTGATGCGCGATATCGGCGCTGTTATCAGTCCGAATAACGCCTTCCTGCTGAATCTTGGTTTGGAGACACTGTTCCTGCGCATGGAGCGCCATTGCAGCAACGCACAGACCGTTGCCGAATATCTTGAGGCTAATCCTCAGGTGGAATGGATCAACTATCCTGGTCTTAAGAGTCATGCCGGCTATGAGCTGGCTCAGAAGTATATGCCGAACGGTACCTGCGGCGTTATTTCTTTCGGTGTCAAAGGCGGGCGTGAGCAGGCTATGAGGTTTATGGAGGCGCTTAAGCTGGCTAAGATCGTAATACATGTCGCTGACGCCAGAACCTGTGTGCTTCATCCGGCCAGTACAACTCATCGCCAGCTCAGTGATCAGCAGCTGGCAGAGGCCGGCATCTCACCTGATCTGCTGAGACTTTCGGTAGGTATTGAGCATGTCGATGACATCATCGCTGATTTGGACCAGGCTTTTGCCGCGATAAAATAAGTTCAGGCTTGCTGATAAAATAGGAACAGCGGACCGTCCTCGTTAGGATAGTCCGCTGTTTTTAATTTTTTGTTTGTCTTTATTAGCTTAGCTTGGCTGTCATTTGCAGGAAATTCTCGATCTTGTTCTGATCATCATCGAATTCACAGCGGATCGTCAGCTTGTTCTTGGGGATAAGATTCATCATTTTCTGAAATCCGACTACTGCTGAGAGATAGCTGTCTACGATCAGGTGCTCTCCCTCAGTAGATACCAGATGAATTTTGCCGCGGCAGTCCTTGAGCAGTTTGACGAAGGATTCAACGCTCACGTTGTTTGTTCTCATGGATGTACCTCCAGATAAGATGCTTGTTAGCTTAAGCGTGATGCGAAAATACGTGTACTGCCATTCTAGCTGATTAATGCTGTTATATACAAGGTGACAATACCACTAATTTAACAAGTGTAAGATGCATTAATTGTGCTAAGTGCACATAAAAAGCGCCTTCGCAGCATGAATCACAACTGCAAAAGCGTGCTTTTTGTTACAACTCAATGCGTGCCGGAGCACGGCCTGCGAGCATAAACGGGGTTCCAGACTATTAATGGAAGAGCGAGCGCACTTCCTCGACAGACATTTTTGAGAGCAGATTCTGACCTGGCTTGATGACAGCGTCCATCAGATCCTTTTTCTGCTGCTGCAGCTTCATGATACGTTCCTCGATCGAGTCGCGGGCATAAAGCTTGATGACCTGAACGACATTTTCCTGTCCGATACGATAGGCACGGTCGGTCGCTTGTTCCTCTACGGCCGGATTCCACCAGGGATCATAATGAATAACAGTATCAGCACCGGTAAGATTCAGACCAGTACCGCCGGCGCGCAGCGAAACCAGAAACAGGCTGCCCTCGCCCTGATTGAAGCGCTCAACCAGACGCAGACGCTCCTCGGCCGGTACATGGCCGTCGATATAGAAGGGCTTGTCATTGCCAGCCTCCTGCCAGGTTTTGGAGATGATGTCCAGCATCTGTGTAAACTGGGAAAAGACGAGGACTCTGTGGCCGGAGCTTATGCTTTCTGCGAGCAGCTCCTGCAGCAGCTCGAGCTTGCCGCTGCCGCCTTGATAGTCGTTCAGAAAGAGGCCTGGATGGCAGCTGATCTGCCTCAGGCGTGTCAGCAGCGCAAGTATGAAGATATGACTGCGGTTGAAACCGCTTCCGGCCAGCTCGTTCTCCAGATCCTGTCTGGCCTGGCGCAGGAAGCGCTCGTAGAGCTGACGCTGCGGCTCGGTCATATCGCAGACCGTGCTGTTCTCGATCTTGTCCGGCAGCTCCTTGAGAACATCGCGCTTCATTCGGCGCAGGATAAACGGCCTGATCTGCTCATGAAGCTGCTGCAGCAGCTGTTCACGCTCGTCGTCCTGGGCCGGCAACTCATAGGTGTTTTCAAAATGTTTGCGGCTGAGCATGTAGCCGGGCAGAACAAAATCGAAGATTGACCAGAGCTCTGTCAGGTTATTCTCGATTGGTGTACCGGTCAGGGCAAAAGCGCAGTCTCTGCGGATCAGCTTGACGGATCTGGCGTTAAGTGTTTCCGGGTTCTTGATATTTTGTGCCTCATCGAGGAAACAGCTGGCAAATTGAATATCGCTGAGATCGTCAATATCTCGGCGCATCAGGGCATAGGAGGTAATGATGCAGGCGTTTTTGCCAAGCTCGCTTAAACGCTGGGCACGCTGCTGTCTGTTGCCGTCGAGGATCATGACCGGAAGCTCCGGACTGAAACGGTTGAATTCACTCAGCCAGTTATAGGTCAGGCTGGTCGGCGCGATTATTAAAGATGGCCGCTTGGTCCGTCTGTAGAGCCAGGTGACAAAAGCGATCGTCTGTAATGTTTTACCGAGTCCCATGTCGTCGGCCAGAATACCACCTAAGCGATAATGATGCAGTGTACAGAGCCATTGGAAGCCATGACGCTGATATGGCCTTAGAGCTGCCTTGATGCCGGAGGGCATGCGGAAGCTTAATCTCGCAGGGTCGGTCAGGTGTGAGACCATGTCATGAACGGTCTCATCGATACGCATGAAATCGGCCTGAATACGCGACAGCGCAAGAGCACGGAAGCGTGGCAGAACTATATTTTTCTCTTGAACTGTTTTCTCGGTCAGCTCCCAGGAATCAAGCAAACGATAGAGTCTCAAAAGCTCCTTGCGCATGTTTAGATCGACCTTGCGGAAATTGCCGTCCGCCGATTGATACCAGATTCTGCCATCGATCAGCGCCTGCTGATATGCCGACAGCTCGTTCTGGCTGATCGTATCCCAGTCAGCGTTCAGCAGCAGCGAGCCGGTCTCATTTTCCATCGACAGATCGAAACGGATATGCGGCGGCTCGATCACTTCAATACGTGCCAGTGCCTCACTCTCACTGATTCTTGACTGCTGCTTGAGCTGCAGTCGGCCGTGATCGAAATACTCGAATATCTGCTGATTGTTGTCCAGCAGCAGATGCGGACCGCGCTGACGGAAACCGAGCTGCTCCGTCAATTCCTCGAAACGCTGCTCGCGCTCATAGTCGCGGATGATCAGCTGATCGCTGGATACCGCTTCCTGTCGATAGGGCGAGATCGTGACATCGCCGTAATTGTAGGTGATATCGGCGCGGATCCCTTTATTGCTGAGATCAAGAGCGGCCGAGATCAAGAGCTTTTCTCTTATGATGCGGCTGCGGATATCATCGGTCATATCAAGCTGGCAGAAGCCCTCGATCAGAG
>CAZHQX010000083.1:0-6630 GCA_964534195.1 uncultured Oscillospiraceae bacterium | reverse complement strand
TATGATGTTGGCATGATTAAGGCTGAAGGTAATATTACTTCAGGCGACGGACATGTAGCGGCAGATTTCAGCGAAGTTTTGACCAAGGGCATAAAGGGTGTCAAGGAGCATGCTGAGAATAAGCTCAAGAGCCTTGATATTTCTGATTTTGAAGATTATAAGAAGCAGTATTTTCTGCAATCCGTAATAATAGTCTACGATGCGGTCAAGGCTTTTGCCAATCGTTATGCTGATCTTGCTGAGAAAATGGCAGCAGACGAGCAGGATGATAAGCGTTCTGCTGAGCTGCTTAAGATTGCTCAGGTATGTAGAAGAGTGCCTGAGTATCCAGCTGAAAATTTTCACGAAGCAGTTCAGAGCACTTGGTTTATCCAGCTGATTCTGCAAATAGAATCAAATGGACATTCGACATCCTTTGGTCGATTGGATCAGTACCTATATCCTTACTACATGAGAGACATCGAGTCAGGGGCCATCTCAGAAGAGGAAGCAACAGAATTGCTTGAGCTTCTCTGGATCAAGGCTTATACCATCAACAAAATACGCAGTTATACTCACACACGTTTTTCTGCTGGCGGCCCGCTTTATCAAAATGTAACGATTGGCGGACAAACTCGCGATGGCAAGGACGCCTCAAATGAGCTGAGTGTACTGGTGCTGCGCAGTGTTGGCAGAATTCGTTTCACACAGCCTAATCTTACCGTGCGCTATCACAGCGGCACTCCGAAGAAATTCCTGGCACAGACGATCGAGGTCGTTAAGCTTGGTTTCGGTATGCCTGCCTTCAACAATGACGAGGTCATTATTCCCTCGTTCATTGAGCTTGGCGTTTCTAAGGAAGATGCTTATGATTACAGTGCCATTGGTTGTGTTGAGGTTGCCGTTCCCGGCAAGTGGGGCTATAGAACCACCGGCATGAGCTTCCTTAACTTCGGCAAGGTGCTGATGTCTTCTCTGAATAATGGCGTTGAGCCTCTGAGCAAGAAGCAGATCCACCCTGGTCTGGGCAAGCACTTCCTCGATATGGAGAGCTTCGATGAGGTTATGGATGCCTGGTCAAAAACAGTTCGCTATTTTGCCAGACAAACTGTGATCATGGACACAACTGCCGACTACGCACTGGAGATGGAGACACCTGATATTCTCTGCTCAGCACTGACTAACGATTGTATTGACAGAGGTAAAACTATCAAAGAAGGCGGAGCTATTTACGATTTCGTCAGTGGTTTGCAGGTCGGAATCGCCAACCTTGGCAACTCCCTCGCGGCAATCAAGAAGCTGGTTTATGAGGATAAAATAATCAGCCGCGAAGAGCTATGGCAGGCACTCGAAAGTGATTTCGCAGGCATCGAGGGCGAGAAGGTCAGACAGCTTCTAGTTAATCGCGCGCCTAAGTTCGGCAATGATGATGACTATGTCGATCAGCTAGTAGTTGACGCTTATAACGAATTTATCGATGAGATAGCCAAATACAAGAATACCCGATATGGCAGAGGCCCGATCGGCGGCAGATATTATCCTGGCACATCCTCTATTTCCGCCAATGTGCCACAAGGCAGCACCGTCGGAGCGATGCCTGATGGCCGCAAGGCCAGAACACCTCTGGCCGAGGGTTGTTCACCATCACACGGAACTGATGTCAAGGGACCGACCGCTGTTTATAAGTCAATGGGCAAGCTGCCAAATGACAAGATCACCGGCGGAGTTCTGCTCAATCAGAAGCTCTCACCCACCAGCCTGACGAAAAAGTCCGGCGTCGAGCTGCTGATGAATATGATCAGAACATTCTTCGACGATCTGCATGGTTTCCATGTTCAGTACAATATAGTCTCCAGAGATACACTATTGGCAGCACAGAAGAATCCGGAGAAATATCGCAATCTAATCGTCAGAGTCGCAGGCTACAGCGCCTTCTTCAATGTACTGTCACAGGAAACTCAGAACGACATTATTGCCAGAACCGAACATACTCTTTGATCTGCTTGAAGTTTTAACCCGGCAAGACAGTCCTGGTACTGTCTTGCCTTTAGCTTGACTCTGGGAGGGCCTGTTAATGAATGAATACACGATTGGAATTGATGTTGGCGGTACCAAATCAGCTTATGGTTTGTTTGACAGTAACCATAAAATTGTAGCGAGACATCAGCATCCGACAGAGAGCTGCGGCACCTGCGAGGATATTTGCGACCGAATTGTGAAGGGCATATATGATCTGATCGAAGAGGCCGGTATCAGTCTCGACAATGTTTCCGGCATAGGCCTTGCCATGCCATCATATATTAATTTCGAAACCGGCAGGATCATCTGCACCTCAAACATCTGTAATCTTAAAGATTTTGAAGCTAAGCAGTATTTTGAATCCAAGCTTGGCAGGAGAGTCGTCCTCGATAATGATTGTAATGCCGCTGCGCTTGCCGAACATCGCTTCGGAGCGGGCAGAGGTCATAAACATATGCTCTACTGTGCAGTCAGCACAGGAATATCTAATGGCATCATTATCAATAACGAGCTCTTCAGAGGCAGCTACGGCGCGGCTGGCGAGACTGGCCATATGCTGATTACACCTGACGAGGGCGTTGAGTGCGGCTGTGGTAATAAGGGCTGCTTCATGTCCTGGGTGTCAGGCTCCAATATCGTTAAGCATATCAGACATTGGATCGAAGCTGGCGGACAAACCGCAATGCTTGAAATGGCAGGTGGCGACCCTGAGCGCATTGATGGACGCATCATAGAAAAATGTGCCAAAGATGGTGATGAAATGGCACTCAAGGCAATTGATACCATGGCTTATTATCTGGGCATGTGGATCTTCAACACATATCAGGCATACAATATCAACTGCTATGTATTCGGCGGCGGATTGGTCAAAATGGGAGCTCTGCTGTTTGACAAGGCTTTTGCTTATTTCAGAAAATTCAACGTCACTCAGCCCAATGATATCATTCATTTCAAATTCGCCGAGCTTGAACATGATTTCGGCATCATAGGCGCAGAGCAGCTGCTTGCAGATCCGGAGTGCATATGCTGAGCACACAAGGTAATGTTTTTAATATACAGCGCTACAGCCTCCATGATGGTCCTGGAATCAGGACTATCGTTTTCTTCCAGGGCTGTCCTCTGCGCTGCCGCTGGTGCTCTAATCCGGAATCACAGCCGATGAACTTCCAGATGCTGTTCCAGGAGAAGGATTGTATTGGCTGCCGCGAGTGCATGCGCCCATGCGACGATGGCGCGATAACCTTCGGAGAAAATGACTTTTACCCGAATATTGATAGAAAAAAGTGCATCAGCTGTCTGTCCTGTGTCGAGGCCTGCCCGACCAAGGCACTTCATGTTTCAGGTTCGCGAATGAGTGTTGAAGAGGTCATGGAAGAGGTGCTGCGCGATAAGGCTTTTTACGATAAGTCCGGTGGCGGTTTGACACTGTCAGGCGGTGAGGCGCTTATGCAGCCCGAGTTCGCGATCGCCCTTCTTGACGCGGCTCGCAGTCAGGGTATTCATACCGCGATCGAAACGACCGGTTATGCACAGCCGGAAGTTTTCGATCGTGTGACGGAGCATGCCGACCTGATCCTATTCGATTTCAAGCAACTGGATGATGGCAAGCATCAGCAATATACCGGCGTGTCCAATAAGCTGATCCTCAGAAATTTGAAGACAATTATTGGCAGAGAAAAACCTGAGCTGATCGTTCGTATTCCAGTTATACCCGATTTCAATCACTCACCGGATGAAATGGCGGAGATGGCAGAGTTTCTGGTCGAGCAAGGCGCGAAAAAAGTACACCTGCTCCCCTTCCATCAGATGGGGGAAAACAAATACAAAATGCTTGGTATTGACTACGAGTTCGGTGAATACAAGGCTCTTCACGAGGAGGATCTGATCGATCATCTTAAGACCTTCCTCTCTTATGGATTGGAAGCAGAAATAATGTGATAGTATGTGTCATTAGCAGATGCAGTTTTCAACTGTTTTTATAGTGATTCTTTTTTAGTTATCATAATCATAGCTTATGTTTGTTTCTTCTCACTGCAGCTTCCTTATATACCTGATCATGAGTTCGCGCAGATACAACGATTATTTTCATTATAGAATCGGTGTACTCTACCTTATACACAACACGGATTCCAAGATCACGAAATTTAATTTTAAGAAGACTGGTAAGATTGGTACCTCCTTTGTTTCCAAGTGGTTTCCCACACCCGCCAGTCTTAATCGGAAGTGGATTCCGAGACACTTTTTCTATACCCTTAAGAACTTGAATTTGTACTGAGCGATCAAGTTTCTTCAAATCCTTCTTAGCTTCCTCTATAAATTCTATATTCCAGTTCATTCAATTACTACATCCTCCGCATCTGTTAGTTCAGCTTCGCTTATGCCAAGCTCAGACATCACTTCACTCATGGATGAAGTCGATGCAGAGGTGCTATTGACAAGTCGGTCAGCAGTTTCCAGAAGCAGTGCATAATCCTCTTCGATTTTACTCAAGCGACTAAATTCTGACGGCGAAAGGATAACAGCAGTAGGCTGATTGTTTTTTAAAACGATCAATTGATTTTCTGTGTGAAGTCTATCAAATATGCGCGAAGCCTGTCCTCTGTTGAATTGAGTAATAGGAACCAAACTAGCTAGAACTTCAGCAGTGTATGCCATATATCTCACCTCCAAATATATTCTTGACTTAAGTATACAGCGACAACTTAAACGAGTCAATATTAGCATTACTATTTATCGCTATATATTACATACAATCTTTTGTTGAGTGTGTCAAGAATTCACTTGATCGCCATTACACCCTGCGCCTGAAGCAGCGATCTGAAATGATTCATTTCATCAGAGGTGAACATACGTTGATCATTTTTTTGCCTTAGGCCCTCGCAAATCGAGCACGACATACGTATTATTAAGTAGAACAGAAAAATCGCGCGTTTTTTCAAGCATATTCAGGAGGTGTACGGTGACCGGCAGCAGAGTATCAACATTGTTCAGCGATAAGCAGGAGTCATCGGTCGAACAACGTATCTCAATGATCCAACAGGGAAATGAGGCATTGAGAAGCGATCTCATAATAGATAGTCAGCCATTTGTCAGAAGCATTGTCAGCAGGATGCTTCAAACGGGCAGCGCTGAGCATCATGACGAGTACAGTATTGCGCTTGGAGCCTTCAGCGATGCTATTGACAGCTTCGATCCCATGTCCGGTGTTCCCTTCTTCAAATACGCTGGACTGATCATAAACAGGAAGCTTATCGACTGGCTGCGTTCGCAGAAACGGCACACAAGCAACAGCGTTCCTTTTACCAGTATTGAGAGGCCGGACGGATCATCATTCGCCTCAAGCATCGAAGACAAAAGAGCAAGCCACTTCGATCAGGAAATTGAGATCGAGGAGGAGCTTCTACTCTTGCGTGACCGTTTGACCGGCTTCGGTCTAAGCTTCGCTGAGCTCACGAAGCATTTCCCGCGGCATCGCGACAGCAGACATACCTGTTTGCGCGCAGCGCAGGTACTGGTCAGCAGCGAAACGCTTTATCGCAGCTTCGAAATCAAAAAGCAGCTGCCGATGTCAGAAATTTCACGCATTAGTGATATCCCACTTAAAACTATACAGAGAAACAGGGGCAGCATTATTCTGCTCGCCTTGCTCCTGACAAGTGGTCTGGAGGTCATCAAGTACAATTTGATGATTTTCTCAAGGGAGGAATAAACAATGAGTACAGGAATTATCATGGAAATAGAGGGTCGCTTCACTTATGTGTTTACGAACGATTGTCAGTTGATCAGAGTGCGCAAGAACAGCTCTCATTTTGTCGGTCAGCAGATCGCGATCAAGAACAGCGACAGAACCGCAGGCGACAGATTGAGCCAGGCTTTTGCCAGGATACCGGCAAAAGGCTACGCCTTGGCCGCTGCCGCTGCTGTGGTTATTATCATCGCTGCCGTTCTTCTTGCGACTTCACCGTGGCAAGGCAATCCTGTGGTGACCTATATGTCGGTCGATATCAATCCGAGTGTAGAGCTGGCACTCGACGCAGAGCACAGGGTGGTTGATACACGTCCGCTGAATCCAGAAGCAAAAACGCTGCTTGAGCATGTTTCACTGGATGGACTACTATACAACAAAGCAATCGAAGCATGGGTACGCACGGTCAGAGATGTCATGCCGGACAAGCTTGATCAGGTACTGATTTCAGTGTTGCTTGATCAAACTGATGATAAGTTCAAAGCCTCTCTGATGGAGATGAACGGCTATCAGAGCAGCGGCGAACTAACTGGCCTGGATGTCTGGGTGCTCTATTCAGACGACCTCGAGATCCGTAAGCAGGCTGTTGAAAACAATTTATCGATCGGCAGGCAGCTGCTGCTCGGTGAAGCACTGCAACAGAATCTTGACTGGACAGCGACAACGATTAGAGAAGCCTCACTGGCGAGTGTCTTAAGTTCCTTGCTGGCAAATGGCGAGACCAAGCTGCTCAATCCGGGAAATAACAGCATGATCGAAGCAACTGAAACTACTGAACCTCCAACAACTAAGGAAACTACTACCGAGGAGCCAGCGGAAACTTCGACTGAGCAGAGTCAGACTACAACGACAGAAACTACGGCTAAGCCGACCACGGAAACTACGGC
>CAZHQX010000082.1:0-6656 GCA_964534195.1 uncultured Oscillospiraceae bacterium | reverse complement strand
AATCCGGTATTGGATCATATACCCAATACCGGATCATAATAGTTAACTTACAGCAAATCAGAGCTTAGCTTCTATTTCCTGCTTAAGAGCATCCTTGGATTTTACACCAATGCTCTGCATAATAACATCGTTGCCCTTGGTCATCGCGATTGTTGGTATGCTCATAACACGAAATGCTGAAGCCAGATTAGGCTGCTCATCAACATTTACCTTACCAACCTTGATCTTTCCTGTCATTTCAACAGCCAGATCATCGATAGTAGGTGCGATCATTCTACATGGTGCACACCATGCAGCCCAGAAATCAATTAGTACCGGAACTTCAGAGTTCAGCACCTCTTGTTCAAAATTTTCCTCAGTGATTGTAAGTACGTTTTTACCAGCCATATTATTCAGGCTCCTTTCAGGTTTTAATTATTTTATGTGCTGATTATACCTGCAGATCATTGATCTATCAGTAATTATGTCACCAAGTTATAAAAAACCGACCAAAAAAAGATCGGTTAGGCAACTTTTCTTATCAACACAGCGAAGTTATGGAGCATTTGAAGCTCTCCAGCCTTTTTTTCCTCTTCGAATGAAACACTTCAAGCAAGGCACAATATTTATCAACGAAGCAAACTAGAAACGATTCACGATATTGCGGCGGACGCAGCGTCAGAGGCCACATATGCTTGCTGATTATGTCGGCCTCCAGCCTGCTCAGCTGGAACAAGCCGGACGCGTTGCGAAGAGCTATCCCAGGATGTGTAAAACCATGCAAACCTTCTGGCGGCTTGATCTTATGCCAGTCGTACAAATAAAGATCGTGCAGCAAAGCACCTCTTGCCACTGCCCTGCTGTCCAGTCCAAACTTCTCACTTAAGCAATAGCTCAAATAAGAAACTGACAGGCAATGCTCAAGAGTTGTGATGCTGTTATGATGGATATGCTGATCCATCGCCCTGACCTGGGGGTGCCGCAGCAGATCACTTATAAGCAGCTTGTATGCTGACCATTTATCATCCTTAATCATGTTCTAATTATAGTACCTTGCCGGCAGGACAACCAGTCTGCCTATGTTAAGTTGCTGTTAATCGTCTTAAAGCCCGTACACACGGCTGACAACCTTTTCAGCTAAGTCTTCCAGTCCAAGATCCCAATAGAGTTGGAGAACAGTATAACGGTTTCTTAGCTCCCTGGCAAAAGCCGCCGCCTCGAAAACCAGTTCTTTTTCTATACCCAATTCAGCTGGTCTGACAGCACCGCCATTGATCTTAAGGGCGTTCTCTATATCTGAAGGATCGGGAATAAGCTCTGAGATCATTGTCATGACCTCTGACCAATTCTGTTCGATCTTATCCAATCTGGCAAGTGCTCTCAGAGGATCATTCTTAAGCGCAGTTTTCTCCAGAGCAATCACTTCTTCGGCACTGCTGCCATAAGCAAGACGTATACTCTTCTCCCATTTCAATCGATCTTCAGCGTCCATATTTTTCAGCCGCTGCCGTGCCGCCGCAAAATCAGGTTTGAGCTTCAGCAGCTCACGATAGAGGGCACATGTCAGGATAGAAGCAAGACCAACCTTGCTTCCATGAAGTACAGCAGCCTTGTTATCCTGCAGAAACCGCATCTCCCAGAAATGCGATATATGATGCTCACTGCCAGAAGCAGGACGTGAATTTCCAACAAAGCTCATCGCTATGCCTGTCATGATCAGTCCATCCATGACCAAAGCTACCGCCTGTGGGTCTCGAGCAGCTATTGAGCCGCTGGCAAGCAATGTAGACCTTACAGTCTCTATAACCATACCTGCTATTTCTGCACAGTAATATTCATTCTCAACCAGCGAAGCAAGCTTCCAGTCAGCAATAGCTGTAAATTTGCCAATTATATCACCTAATCCAGCAGCCAGCATAACTGCCGGAGCCTCAGCCAGAAGCTTGCTCTCAGCCATAATGGCATCAGCCCCCTGAGCCTCATAGGTAATCTTCATGCCATTATGTATCAGTGGTGAAACAGTGGAGGCATATCCATCCATAGATGGAGCAGTGACAGCTATATAATATGGTAAACGCAGCTTGAAGCTGACATACCTCACCAGATCATTAAGTGTTCCTGAGCCATGAACGATGATCAGGCCTGTATCAGCGCGGGCAGACTGAAGCAAGGAAAACACTGCCTTTTCATCAGGCACAAGATCTCCTTCTGATTCTAGAACACAGATATCAGTTGCAAAACCAAGTTCGTTGCAGACTTTTTCGATCTTCATCAGATCAAGTCCGGCAGTATGCTTATCAGCAACCAACAAAATTCTATCGCTGTCAGGACTTATCTGCCTGCCATCATGTGTCAATTGACTGTTGATCAGCTCTGGCAGATTTGCCAGAACATCTTCTCCTGTAACGATTCTTTTGATTATAGTACTGTGAGTCCGCCCACAGCTGCAGCTCCACTTCTTATGAGCGAGTTGTTCAAGTTTTGTTGACATATATCCTCCAAAATTCTAGCTGGATCAACCGAGATCACTGGTTGCGATAATATCCACTCCGGTATCTAGTATATTAGCCAAGATAATATCGCCCATTTTAACAGGAGAAGTTATTTTCTGAGCATGAATCAACTCAAGCGCTGAAAAAATCAGATCCTTGGGTATGGCTGCAGAGCTGCGCACACTTAGCGGCTGTCTGCCTCTGCCGGTTCGCACAAGAGTCGTTATCATCCGGCGCGGCCGTACTACCTCATCCTGTGCGTAGATGCGGCCTCTATTGCACTCATAGCCAGTTATATCAAGTATTTCTGGTCCCTTATCAGTCTCTTTTACTTCAACGCTCAGACGACAGCCCATCGGACAGCCGGTACAGGTTACATTCTTGATCATATTTAATCCTCTATGCTAACAGTTAATTCGTGGCAGCTCTGCCCATTACCATGATCATTCAACAGACTGCTTATTCGGGCAGGCTCGAGGCCCGCCTTTTGCCAGTGTTCCGGCCTGATTACTATAGCCGCCATCTCTCCTGGCGTCATGATCTGCTTCCTCTGTTTAAGCAGCTGTTTTCCGGCGAAGCTAACAACGATCTGAGCTTTTCTGTAAATCGCATCGGGTCTGAAAGAGAGCGTCAGCTCATCCTGGCAAAAGCCCTGTCTCAACACTTGTGGTACTAGTCCTCGGACTCCTCTGCCGTTTTTGACCTGTACTGATTCTTTTGTATCTTCCTTGATTTTTGAACCAATAGATCTTATATAGCTCCAGGCTGCTCTGCCAGCGCGTTCTGCTTCGATACTGACATGGTCGACCAGATCATGAACATGAAGAACATTACCGCAGGCGAAAACGCCTGGCACCCCTGTATTCATATCCTGATCAACTCGCGGGCCTTGCGTAACACCGTCAATTTCAACATTCAATTGGCGTGAGAGCTCATTTTCCGGTATCAATCCAACAGACAGCAGCAGGGTGTCGCATTCCATCCTCTTCTCACTGCCGGGAATAGGTTTTTTGCTATGCGGATCGACAGCTGCTATGGTCACGGCATTTAGGCGATCCCTGCCCTCAATATCTATGACTGTGTGGCTTAGCATAAGCGGAATGTCATAATCCTGCAGGCACTGAACCACATTTCTGGTCAAGCCGCTGGAATAGGGCATGATCTCAACACAGGCCAGGACCTCAGCTCCCTCATAGGTCATGCGTCTGGCCATGATGAGTCCGATGTCCCCGGACCCAAGAATAACGATTCTACGGCCTGGCATCAGACCCTCACGGTTGACCAATCGCTGAGCAGTACCGGTCGTCATGATACCTGCACAACGGCTGCCAGGTATACCAATAGCGCCTCTCGGTCGCTCACGACAGCCCATCGCCAAAATAACGGATCTGGCCTTAATTAGTATCAGTCCCTGCTCAGGATTGACCGCTGTAATAATATGAGCACCGTCCTGATCCTGCGTCAGCTCAGTAACCATCGTATTGCAGAAAATATCTATTTTCCGTTCCTTCGCTTCAGCAATGAACCTGGACGCATATTCCGGGCCAGTCAGCTCTTCACGGAAATAATGCAGTCCAAAGCCATTATGAATACATTGCTGCAGGATTCCTCCAGGGCTATTATCGCGCTCGAGCACCATAAGATTTCGGCAGCCTGCGTCATACGCGGAAACGGCGGCCGCCAAACCAGCCGGACCTGCACCAATGATAACAAGATCTGCTTCATGAGAAGCCATCACTGATCACCTCCCAGCCAACCGGTCAGTATCCTGGAGTCTTTGCCATATTTCGTTATCTCTGTCGGCTCCAAATCAAGTTCTTCAGCTAGGATCCTAATAACATTAGGCAGACAGAAACCTCCCTGACAACGCCCCATACCTGCCCTGGTTCTGCGCTTGACGGCATCGACTGTCCGCGCACCTGCAGGTCTCCTTATAGACGATCTGATCTCAGCCTCGCTAACCTGCTCACATCTGCAGATCAGTCTGCCATAGGCCGGATCTTCTGAAATCAAACGTCTGCGTTCTTCATTACTGCTCTCACGAAACGAAATGATCGGCGGTGGTGGTTCCTTGAAATCTTTTGCCGGCTCTGCATTAAGCTTATCCGCGATCTTGCCTGCCAACTCCAATGCTATTGCGGGAGCTGCAGTGAGCCCTGGCGATTCTATACCGGCAGCCAAATAGTAGCCGGTGACATCCCTCGACTCACCAATGATAAAATCGTCACGATCGCTATGAGCTCTTATTCCGGCAAAAGCCGTGATGAAGCAGTTTCGCGGAATATTTGGCCAGCTACGGCTGGCTGTATTCAGAATTTTCTCAAGCTCATCAGCTGTTGTTGCTACATCGTCCTTGTCTAAAATATCCTCAGCTGTAGGTCCAAGAATAATTGTACCCTCGACGGTCGGCGTGACGAGCACGCCTTTTCCCAGTTTGGTAGGCAACTGGAAAACAGTCGATGCGAAAACAGGTCCGCAGGCCTTATCCAGCATCCAGTATTGTCCACGACGAGGTGTTATTTTGAATTTGTCTTCGCTGAGCTGATTATTGATTTCATCGGCATAAACACCTGCAGCGTTAACAAGTATTTTGCACGAGAAGCTGTCCTGGTCAGTTTGCAGTCTGAAACCCTCTTCTTCATTTACGACTGAAGATACCTTGCAGTCAGTAAAGAGCTCGGCACCATTTACTACAGCATGCTCGGCCAACCTGATCGTCAGATCATATGGACTGCAGATCGCTCCAGTTTCTGCTAACAAAGCATAGGCAGCCTCCGGTGAAACAGAAGGCTCTCTAGCCTGCAGCTGCTCACGATCAAGGATACTGAGACCTGCTACACCATTTGTTATTCCGCGCTCCAATAGAGCCTCAAGCTCCGGTAGATCATCTTCGGAAAACGCAAGTACAAGAGAACCATTTCTCTTATATGCGACATTAAGCTCCTGGCACCATTGTTCGAACATTTGGCTGCCCGTGACATTGTATTTCGCCTTGAGCGAACCCGGTTTAGCATCATACCCGGAATGAACGATGGCGCTGTTTGCCTTGGTAGTTCCTTCAGCTACATCATTTTGCTTTTCCAAAATGGCTATTTTCAGATCATATCGTGTCAGTTCTCTGGCTATAGCACAGCCAGTAACGCCGCCGCCAATGATACATACGTCATAATCCCTGCTCATTCCACTGCGGTCTCACAGTCCAGGACGAAGCCTTTTGTTATGCTGCTATGACCAGGAAGCATCGGCACTGAGTTAAGCTCAAGTTCAGTCTTCCTGCCTCTAATCAGAGTATTGCCAGGCTCAACGCCAAGTGCGTAGTCGCCCGATTTCATTGATTTCCACTGTGACAGGACCGGCAGCTCAGACCATTTCCACGACAGAGCAGCAGCTATACCCAGCTCGCTGTTAAACAGCCTGACTCGCGCTTCATCAGCTTCTGTCTCCGCCTTTGGATAAAGCTCAAGAGGCAGTTTGTTGTCGACCGAGGCTTTGACACCAGCAGGCAGATGGAAAAACACCTGCTCAGGCTTGCCATCAACCGGTGCGCTTATCTTCGTGTGCTGCTCAAGGTTTGCGGACGCTTCCTCTGTTCTTGGCAAGACTTCTCCATCTGGATAACTGCATTTCAAAGCCGGAGAGAGAAATGGAAAACCAAAATTTATATGATAAAGCAAAAATACCGGTTCATCTTCCGCCGCGTGGTTTATGATTTTATCTGAATATTCTACTTTCGCCCCTTGCAGATCGAAAGTTATAGTTCTTTCCATTACGAGGTGATGTCCGAATAGAGCTGTTTCTCTGACGCTTCCACTGATAACCAATTGCATATTATCTTCATCAACCGAAATGCCAATTCGTTCAGCGGCAGTCTGGCCAATTCTGCCATGAAGCGGATGGTATCCATCTGCGGCCTCTGAATCCGGCCCTGTATTTCTTAATCCACAGGTAGCTAGAAACCCGGCTGGCCAGGTTCTGGCAAACTCTCCAGGAGTCACCCAGCTTGCAGCAGGTCCTGCCAATCCGTTTTTTGACTGAAACCCGAGATTGAAGCCTCTGTAATGAAGCTCGTAAATATCAAGAGCACGGCTCTCATTCAACAACGCTCTTATGCCACCGGCTGTTATAACTTCTATCAGGTTCATACCAGCGGCCGGACCATCAGCAAGAATCAGCCTGCGGACACTA
>CAZHQX010000081.1:0-6716 GCA_964534195.1 uncultured Oscillospiraceae bacterium | reverse complement strand
TTAACATACCACTAGCCAGGGGAACCCTGACGATAACGCCGATGTTTTTCTTTTTTGCCTGCTCAAAAAACAGTTCAGCCGGGCGTTGGCGGAACATATTGAAGATGATTTGAACAGATGCGACGTCCGGATACTCAATAGCCTTAAGAGCTTCCTCTATACGTTCAACACTAACGCCATAATTTCTCAGCTTGCCCTGCTGCTTGAGATCAGCCAATGCGTCAAAAACCTCCGGCTTATAATACACATCAGTAGGCGGGCAGTGCAGCTGCAATAGATCCAGCGAGTCCAGACCTGTATTACGAAGGCTATCCTCAACAAAACGCGTTATATTCTCACGATTGTAACCGGCAGCTACATGAGGATTCAGTCGACGACCACACTTGGTAGCCATATAGAGCTTATCTCTATGTTTACGAACGAACTCACCAACTTTTTTCTCGCTCAGTCCGTCACTGTAGCCATCAGCAGTATCCAGAAAATTTACACCTAATTCCATCGCGGTTTCCAGAGTCTTCTCCGCCGATGCATCATCGAAATTTCCGCTCCAGCCATTGCCTAACTGCCAGGTGCCCAGCGATACCTCTGAAACCTCATAACCGGTTTTCCCTAACATTCTGTAATTCATGAATTTCCTCCTTTTGCTTCTTCAAGCTCACCTGTGACCCACCCGGCCACCTCACTCAGGGCAGGGTGAATGATCATAGCCTGATCGATCGCTGCTGTGCTGCCAGCGTCTAAACATAGCCCTGGCCGCAATCTTGCAAAATTATCGAACAGCTGACCATCAATCAGCTGTCCATTTGGCATATCAGTCTCCTGCCTGCTGCAGGAGGCGCCGGCGTTCATAAGATATACATAAGGCTGAATTAATATCGCAGCCTGTGGACCAATAATATGGACGCCAAGTATCTTGTAGTTTGAATTGGTTATCAGCTTAACGAATCCATCATCATAATCTCCTGGTTCATATCCGAGCGCGTACCCGTTTGCTGTAGCTGAATAGGGATTCCGACCAACTAATATTTTATGTCCGGCAGCAATGGCTTGCTGTTCAGTCATACCTACATGAGCAATCTGAGGGTGTGTGAATATGGCCCATGGAACAGAAGCATAAGAAGCCTTGCGCCGTTGTTTATCCGAAAACAGATTGTGCACAAGAACCTCTACCTCATAATTTGCTTTGTGCCTGAATTGAAACCTGCCATTGATGTCGCCAACGGCCCAGACATTATCCTGGCTTGTTTCCAGGTATTCATTGGTTGTGATCCAGCCACGCGAATCCGTTTCAATATCAGTATGTTCAAGATGTAGCAAGTCGCTGTTAGACTGTACTCCCGAGGCCAGCAATAGCTCATCACACTGTATATTGATCTGACTGCCATCCTTTGTTTCTGCAATAACGGTTTTACGCCCGTCAGCCGAATCAACAGATATCGCTTTTGTACTTGTTAGGACCTTGATTCCATAATGCTCAAACTGTTGCTGCAATTTCTCGCTGATTTCCGGTTCCTCCTGATATGCGATCCTGTCCTGCATCTCGATCAAAGTAACCTTGGTCCCAAAAGCAGAGAATATGTGGGCGAACTCCAATCCTATCGCACCACCTCCGATTATCACGAGATCCTCATATGGTTTATCAGGATATTTATCGCCGAAGAAGCTCTCAGCAGTCAGAAAATCAGTTTTATCAAGTCCCTTGATTGGCGGAACAGCAGTCCTGGCACCCGCCGCGATCACGATTTTATCTGCTGAAGCTTGATAGAGCTCACCGCTTTCAGCATTCTCGATTTCAACGATCTGACGGCCTATAAAACGGGCTGTACCTTTATAAAGCGTCAGCCGTTCTGCCTTACGCAAATTATTCTCCAGCCTCTGGCTGACATCAATTTTCTGCCAAACCCTTTTTGAGACCTTCTGCCAGTCAAGTCTGAAATTATCACCGTAAAAGCCTGTAACTGCACCGTGCTGTGCTTCCCGCAGCAGATCCGCAGGATGAACAAGAACCTTCGAAGGAATACATCCTCTGGTCAAACAAGTACCACCTAGCTTGCCCTTCTCAACCAGAGCGCATTTTAATCCGTTCTGCATCGCCGCTTCTACAACAGAAATACCGGCGCCTCCGCCGATAACTAGAAGATCAAAGTGTTGCATCGTGATCACCTCCTGAAAATCATTATACAGCAGGTTCAGCCGGCAGACAGTATCATTGGCTAGATGAGTTTTCTCTCATATATTTTTTCATCAATAAAAAGCTTGACCAATTCCGGGTCAAACTGATAGCCCGAACAATTTCGAAGCTCTAGTAATGCCTCATCTATAGATTTCGCACCTCTCCAAGGCCTCTCACTGGTCATAGCATCAAACGAATCAACCAGATTGATGATTCTGCCTGACTGAGAAATCTTCCCACCGACAAGCTGTCTGGGATAACCGTTTCCATCCCAGCGCTCATGGTGTTCAAGAACTGAATCAGCTATATCAGTATAGTCATTAGACGATGATAGTATTCTATAGCCTGCCTCTGAATGTTTCTTAATTATTGCGATTTCTCGATCGCTAAGTGGCTCTGCCTTATTAAGAATCTCAGAAGGTACAGCTATTTTACCAATATCATGATATCTGCAGGCTTTGCTTATTTTCTGTATCCGTCTCTCAGACCAGCCAAGACAACGGGCAATTTCAGCTGCCATTTTTGCAGTCGATTCAGCATGGTCCTTCTCATAAGGCATCCTGTTCATAATTTCTGAAATCGTATGAATGACCCGATTGCGCATGGCCGGGCTCTCAATCAGCTTATGCTTATACATCCATTCCTCAGCCTGCTGCAGAAGCTCACGAGTTGACATTTCAACATTATTTCTGGTTGACCAGCCCAGAGAAAAAGATAACTGAAACGGGCCCAGAAAAACCTCTTCGCAGGCTGCTCGTAATCGCCTTACAACTGTTTCCGTACCTGCTTCGTCGGTTTGCGGAAGTATGAAAACAAACTCATCTCCACCAATACGACAGACTATATCATCTGAACGGCTATGCTCACTGATCACTTGACCAGCTGTGTGCAGCAGCTGATCACCAAGATTATGTCCAAACGCGTCATTAACGAGCTTAAGGCCGTTTACATCTATCATTATCAGAGACAGAGGCAAATTCCTGGCATTATCCAATCTTCTCAGCGAATGGTTGAAATAATGCCTGTTGTACAAACCCGTCAATTGGTCATGGAAGCTAAGATACTCGACCCTCTCTTGATTGCTGCGCTCTTCTGAAATATCCTTAGCTGAGGCAACAATAAAAGTCTCGCCCTCCATACGCACAGGATTCAGCGTAACCTGGAAGACCTTATCGCCACTGGGCAGTTCAATTTCCATTTCATATGAGACAGGAACCTCAGCAAGCAGACAATCATCATTATGTCCTACTATTTCTCTGCCTTTTTCCGGACCAAATACATCGAGCGGATCACGGCCGATAATGCTCTCGGCATCCATACCAGTAAGCTCATTAAATATATTATTAACACGGACATATGTATAGCTGCCTAAATTATTACGTCTGATAAGAGCAAGCAGATCCTGAGTGCTGTTGAATATGATAGAGTTTTCCTTGAGCAGTCTGTTAATTTCCTTCTCACGGCTGCGCCTTATCAGAAGCTGACTCAGTTGTCGTGAATATATTCTGACAGCATAATGCTGACTGAAGCTCTCGCCACTCTGCATGAAGAGCACGAAATTACCAATCAGCCTCTTATCATCCATCAGACGAACTAAAACACACTCCTCGATATTGAGAAGCTCTTCTATTTGACTGATTTTATCTATGCTCAATGGGATCGTTTTAATTTCACCTAGCGACTTGTAAACCTTCAGCAAAGGTTTAACTGCTGCTCCTGGCAGCCTGATGCTGTATGACTCTGTTTCGTACTCCCAGCGCACAGCTTCATCACTTATCTGCCAATTGCTGCCAACTATACTATCAACATTCAGAACAGAAGCCAATTCAGAAGAATCCACATTACCACAAGCAACAGCGACAGTTGTTTGTTTATTTTCATCATCCTCATCCGCAAGATTCAGGATCGCATATTTTGCATCCGAAAGCTCAATAATATAATCAACAAGCCGCTGATAATTAATGCTCTCAAAGGAAAGCTTGATGAAATCCTCCGAAATCATGACAAGCAATTCCAACGCTCTCTGCTTCTTCAAATCCTTAATCTCTGTCAACAGATGATCACCCCGTCTGTTATTTATAAATCAGTATCAGGCCCATAAACGCAATCAGTGTCAGTATTATATGCATTGATATTGTATTCAAAATTAATTGTTTATCCTGCGGTTTTCTGCCAGACATGTAAATCGGTATTACAAAAGGTGGTGGAAGCATAAACAATGTATAGAGTGCGACCTCATAAGTTTTATCAAGCCCCAGGAGCCCCGCTATCAATAGCTTATTGATAACAAATGCCAGACCTAACAATACAACAATTCGGCTAAGTGCAGTAAAAAATGGTCTGGCCAAATCAGTTCTATCTATTCTTAGCTCATACCCAATAACCAGACATATCAGCGGCATAGTCAATGAGCCTACTAAACCTATGGTATCCAGAACGGCATCACCGGCAGCATTTCCTGTCAGAATCCCGGGCAAACCGATCAAACCAGCGATAATACCGAAAATGATCGAGAGAATAACCGGCGACTTAAGAAAAGATTTTATCAAGCCGGCCGCTCCAATCGAGTCCCCATTTATCCGCCTGAGCACGCTAACCAGCACGAAGAATACAAATGTGACCTGACCAAGATCCATAATCGCCAGCTTGAACATTTCAGCCGCCCCATAGACCGCTACAAAAATTGAATAGCCCATCATACCGGTCTCAAAACCAGCATAGAGTGAAGGCCAATAAGGATTCTCGATCTTAAGCGGCTTGCGGAAAACACCAGCTAGAAGCAGCATCAATGTACAGGAAACAAACACTGCGGACACGATCAACAAATACTTGGCCTCGAAAACAGTGTCGGCAAAAGCCATAAATAGCGAAGCAGGCAGCGCTATATTAACTACGATTTTTTTCAAATCATCAATCGTTTCCTGGCTGATGATTTTGAATCTGCCTAAGAAATGCCCCAAAATTATTAGAAAAATAACCGGCAGCACCTTCGCCACAATGGTAAAAGCCTCGCTCATTGAAAAAGAACCTCCGTACATTAGGTCGTCAACGGCTTAGGCCGAAGCAAGCCGACTAAGATTATTATACAGTAAAAGCTAACATCTATTTAAATATCTTCAGTACCAATGAT
The DNA here is from genome assembly GCA_964534195.1 of uncultured Oscillospiraceae bacterium. Taxonomy (GTDB): domain Bacteria; phylum Bacillota; class Clostridia; order Saccharofermentanales; family UBA5734; genus JAAYFZ01. Next base: position 1,413 of record CAZHQX010000081.1, on the reverse strand, counting down.
CGTTATACCAAGAGTGTTTCTGTCGTGAGTCAAATCAATATCAAAGGGAGTGATCTCTTTGCCATTCTCACGAATCACCCTTATTACAGGTCTTAAGCTTGATCCTCTGTGATTTTTAAGAACTATGCCCGTGCTATTATTGCTCAACTTGACAGTAGTTCCAGGAGAATAAGGCGAGATTCTCTCAAGGAAAGCTTGCAGCACATGCATATCGAAGGATGTATCTGCTCCGGCCATTATAAACTCGATCGCTTCTGACGGAGACATCGCAGGCCTGTAAGGTCTATCTGACGTCAAAGCATCAAATACATCGGCAATTGCGATGATCCTGCCAAAGCGGGAGATTTCGCTGCCCGCTTTACCGTTCGGATAACCCGAGCCATCATTTCGCTCATGGTGGTCGAGAATAGCATCAAGAGTCGTATCTGTAAAAGCATACCTGTCACGCAGATAGTTAAAACCTCTCTCCGAATGGCTCTTCATCATCTCAAATTCATCAACATCCAAACGTCCTGGTTTGTTGAGTATTTCCTTCGGTATAAAGACTTTGCCAATGTCATGCATCATAGCGGAAACACCAAGAGTATGCAAAACCTGCCGATTCATATTCATGGCAGTTCCTACCAAAACAGAAAGAACACCAACATTAACCGAATGATAATATGTATAGTCGTCAAAAATTTTCAGGTCCATCAGATTGACATTAAGACCTTTGTTCGAAATAACAGCAGATAGAATCTCGTCAACCAAAACATTTATGGTATCTAGCTTCTCAAGTGTATCAGGCTTCCTGCCTGCTATGCCTGTGTGAAGCTCCTTAATAGCTTTGACGGAATTTGCCCGAAGCGTATCTGATATTATGTCATCGATCATAATATCTCTTGAATACTGGTCATCAATATATATGCCGGAATAGCCCAGTTCCCTAATCTTAAATATATATGAATGCTGCAAGACAGCACCTCTGTTGAGCAGAAGCTGACCATTCTTGCCAACGATTCTTTTGCCGCAGATCATGCCTGGCTTAAGGCAATTTGTTGGAACATATCTCACTTACTATTTCTCCTTGTACTTCATATAACAAGCCCCGGAGACTAAGTCACGGCATCGATGCATGGAGCTTAGATTCAATAATTCACAACCCGAATTATCGCAAGCAATTAAGCATGTAATAATTACAACAGGCAGCATACTGATTAGCTATTTTATCATGTAGATCATAGTTTTAACAGGTTAAAAAATCGACAAAACCCGCGAAAACCTGCTTTTTGTCTTTTTGTTAGAATATAGACATGATTTTTCTGACATACTGTAACATTTGTAATATAAGTTATGTCGAAATTGGAGCCATCAGTATACATGATGAGACTCTTGAGCTTATTGTAGTCAAAGCACCTGCACCCAAATAACCGC
>CAZHQX010000080.1:0-6721 GCA_964534195.1 uncultured Oscillospiraceae bacterium | reverse complement strand
TTAGCTTCTGAAGTCCCTCGGCGTCTTGCCAGCATATTTTTTGAAAACATATGTGAAGTACTTATAATCATGGAACCCCACCTGCTCGGATATTTCATAGCCCTTAAGCTCTGGATGCGAGATAAGGAGTTCCTTCGCCATGTCGACTCTGTACTGGTTGAGCCAGTCAACAAAATTTACACCTGTTTCTTTTTTAAAAAGCTTACTCAAATAATTGGGAGTTATATGAATTGCCTGTGCCAGACTCGCCAGCGAGATCTCTTCACTATAATTGCTCTTAACATAGTCTATGGTTTGTCGAACGAAGCTGGTGTATTTCTCATCTTTGCTCAGTTGAATGATCTCTAGCAGTTCATCGAAATACTGCTTGAGGTGTTGTTCGAAATCAGTTGCAGTTTCAAGCTGATGTAGTCTTACAGTATAATTGCTGAGCTCATCGGGCAGATCACGCGAGTCGATACCCGACTCTTCTAGTCCACTTATGGACATGAATATCAGGCGCTGACAGTGCTGTCTGTAATCAAGAGACGATGCTCTGTTTTTCACCAATGCATCACAGTAGTTTGTCAGAGCAGCATGCATAAGCTCTCGATTACAGAGTCTCATCTGCGAGATGACATCTCGTTCAATCACACTGGGATATTCAACAACGTTCATTTCAGAATCAAATCTGTTCTGATAACAAATAATCGAGGCTTTTCCCATATATGCTTTTTGCCTGACAGCACTAAGAGCCTGTTTCCATGACGTAGAAATTGTCAGCAAATTATTGACCGGCCGGCCGATACCAATAGTTAATGTGCAATTGAGGTAATTCTCGACATGCTTTTTGATCTCTTCAAGATAGCTAGTTATTTCCATGCAGCAATTATCTGAAGAGCATGCACGCGTACAGCATTCAACAAATAAGTTTATCTGGTCAAGCTCACCCATTGTTCCGAAGGCTCTGCCATGCTTCTGCAGAATTTCTTCTGCGACATTAAGCACAAGATAACGCAAAGAATCCTGATCCAGATCAGTATCGATCTCTGACCAGAGCAAAAAATCATCTATGCTGAAAACCATCGCATACCAACGGCCAGCCGAAATTTCCATTCCAAGCGCGGTTGCTTGTCCTGACAAATCTTCGAAGGAGCTGAACTTACCACTCAACAGATCAATTGTATAAGCTCTCTTAAGACTCTGATAGTGCTCTCGAATCAACTTTATATTACGAAGTTCAGCTGCCTTCTTCTCCCTTTCAACTTCAAGCTTCTCGATCAAAAGCTTGACTTCTTTTACCAGGATATCAGCGCCGACAGGTTTCAGCAGATAGCTTTCAACACCATTTTTTATTGCCTTCTGCGCATACTCAAAATCATCAAATCCGCTTAGAATTATTATTTTGATATCGGGATAACTTCTCTTAACCTCTTCAACAAGTTTCAGACCATCCATGATCGGCATCCTGATATCTGTAATCAGAATATCTGGGTTAACTTCCGGAATCAGCTCAAGGGCCTCCTTGCCATTAGCGGCTTCTGCCCATGACTCTATATTTTCTTGTTTCCAGTCGATCGAACTGACAATACCCTTCCTGATTACGGGCTCATCGTCAACCAATAACACTCTATAACTCATCAGACCAAACCTCCAGGCTTATAGGGCTGACGCACAACTACTTCAGTTCCCTGTTCATTCTCACTTATAAATTCAATACCATATTCGTCGCCAAAATTGAGGCGGATGCGCTCGTGAACACTGCTTATACCAAACCCACGATTATCCGTTCCCACTTGCTTAAGCAGCCTGTTCATCTCTTCGACATCTACACCTGCCCCATCATCAGCGATGCGATATACAAGTTTATCATCTTCGCGTTGGATATCAACCCGAATTGTGCCCTGGCCATCGCCCTCTTCTATTCCGTGAATGATCGCGTTTTCAACCAGCGGCTGCAGCACAAGCTTAACGGTCTGACAGTCCAGCACACTGTTATCCACATTGATCTCAAAATCAATTGCCTTTTCATAGCGCTTCTTCTGAATATCAATGTAGTTTTCAAGCAGCTCGACCTCACGACCGACCGTTGTGATTTCATTACCGCTATTAAGACTGAGTCGGAACAAGCGCGATAAGCTCTGTACCAGAGCAGCGGATTCCATCGAACCATCTATACGGCACATCCAATAGATCGTATCGAGAGTATTGTAGAGGAAATGCGGATTGATCTGCGCCTGAAGCGCACGCAACTCCGCTTCACGCTGTTTTAGCTTACCCGTATATACCTCGTTGATCATTTCATCCAGTCTTCTCGACATAATATTAAAATGTCCGGCAAGCTCAGATATTTCGTCCTTGCCCTCGACATCAAGATGAACCTTGAAGTTCTGTTCACCGATCTCAGCCATCGCGACTCGCATACGCTTGAGCGGACCCAGAACCTTCACAGTGAAGAAAACTATAAACAAAATACAAATAAATAGACTGAAGAAGACCGCAATAACAGTGAAAGTCTCAATCAGTGCATAGTCTTCATATAAATCGGTAAAAGAAACCGTATTAACCAGAACCCAGCCGGGAAACATCAATTCATTCCAGGTAACATGCCACTCTTCTCGCTCAATCATCATATCGAGAGAGCCCTCTGGCGAATTGACGCGGCTGCTGTAATCATCCTTGGAGATTTTCAGGACATCATAAATGGAGCTGCCTGTACTGTCTGCATCTGTCGAGGATACGATTATGTTTTGTGGATCGATTATATAATAGTCACCCTTTGCAACAAAAGAAGTATCCTTGTAAATTTTTGCGATCGTTTCTTCGGGGATATTGATCTTAAGCTTCGCAAGCTCAGTCGTAAAATCTCGAATATCATACATTATTGTATGTATCGAGAACATATTGATCTCACGCTTGGAATAGTCAGTCAGAGTATTGAAGCCAAGAGCATAATCTGTATATTCCAAGCCTTCATAAATTCTGTCATCGATAATATTATCGGCAAAAGCCGAGTCAAAACTAATACCGTTTACCGCTCTTAGATGGATCGAATAGATGTACTGCTGATAGTAAATAAACTCTCTGACTACCTGCTCAGATTTCAGTCTATTGCCTGGGTCCGCGGCACCCTCCTCGGCAGTCTGCCTCAGCCCTCTTAGTAATTCCGAGTTCTGCAGTAAAAACAATGAGGAAGCCTTAACGTCACTTAGAATGAAGTCAATGTTGTCAGCCTTCTGCTTAACTGTATTGAAATTTGTCTCACTTACTCTAATCTTGAGTGCGCTTCTATATTGGTTATAGGAAACACTGATTATTGTAATTATCGGGATGATGGCCAACAGTAAAGAGAAAGCGAAAAATCTGACTTGCAGACTATAAGTTTTCTGTTTAAGCTTACTTAGCCAAGACACTACTATCACCCCCGATCAGCTTAGTAGATTATAGCAAAAGCAAAGCTAATGCACTTATATGTTAGTAATATTGTGCGAAATTTTGGAAAATATTGTAGATTTGGCCCCTACAGGAGGAAGACCACATCCTATATCATCATAGTCACCGGCCATAGTTTTTGTGACACAAGATACAAAAATGAGAAAACCGGTTGGATAAGCAAGACACATGAGGAGGAAGAAAACAATGCTCAAAAAGATCATTTCTGTAGTAATGGTGCTATCACTGGTACTTGCTCTTGCCGCTTGTGGCGGAGGTGCAGCAACGACTGCTCCGGCACAAACAACGAAAGCAGCTGATGAAACAACAACCGAGGCTGGATCAGACGAAACAACTGCACCAACAGAAGACATGTCTGTCGGCGCCGTAATCATGAATACATCAGGCGAGTGGTTCGCTGAAGTTATAGCCGGTATGGAAAAGGCCGGACGCGACCTGGGTGTTAAGGTCCAGATCGTCAGCTCAGAAAACGACGTTGCTGTTGAAGCAGACAACATGGACGCTTTTATCGCACAGAAGGTTGACGCGATCGCAATGGGTCCAATAAGCGCTGATGGCTCAGTAGCAGCTTTTGATCGTGCTTTTGATGCAGGTATCCCTGTTGTTTCATGGAATACTACCTGTAATTCAGATAATCTCAAATACTTCGTCGGTGTTGACAATCGTGATCTTGGCAAGAAGACAGGCGAGTATATGACAGATTTTGTTACCGAAAATTATCCTGACGGCGTAAAAATAGCTCTTCTGATAAGCAATCGCTATGAGGCTGGTATCCAGCGTACAGAGGGCTTCAAGGAAGGCATCCAGGCTCTGGTAGACTCTGGCGTTATCGAAATCGTTACTGAAGTAGAAGCAGAGTTCAAAGAAGAAGGACTTGACGCAACAGATCGTATATTGACAGGATTCCCTGAAACAGAGCTGATCTGGGCATGGAACCAGACCTCTATGGAAGGTGCTGTTGCAGCACTCGCCGGCAAAGAAGGAATCAAGGTAATGGGCACTGATATGGCTATCTCATTTGCAAAAGCCATGCTCGAGACTGACTCGGTCCTTCAGGCCGTAACAACTCAGCAGCCTTTTGAAATTGGTTATACAGCTGTCAAAAACGCAGTAGAGGTAGCAAAAACTGGTGCTGCTGACGAAGAGGTTCTCGTACCTCTGCAGACATACACAATGGATGACCCGGCAGCACTTCAGAAATACATCGATGATCGCGCTGATCTGAAGATCAACTAAACACTGATCTGTAAGCATGGGATATCGGGTGTGAAGATATTCGCTGAACAGGTGAGATCTTCACACCCTTTTTTAAAATAATATGAAGAGGTGAACAAGTTGACTCAGGATATAGTGCTAAGAGCAGAAGGTATCTGCAAACATTTTGCCGGTATCAGAGCCCTTGAAGACGCAGAGCTCACTCTGCGCAAGGGAGAGGTTCACGCTCTTGTAGGCGCAAACGGTGCAGGCAAGAGTACGCTGATTAAAATAATCACCGGGGCCTACAACAAGGATAAAGGCAAAATTTATATCAATGGCAAGGAAACAGAAATACATAATACGATAGATGCCAGAAAAAAAGGCATAAGTGCCGTCTATCAGGAATTTTCCCTGTTTAACCACCTGACAGTAGGTGAGAATATTTATATGGGCAAGTTCCCTAACGGCAAAATACCAGGTAAGATCGACTGGAAAAAGGTTAATAGTGACGCCCAGAAGTACCTTGATCTTATCGATACCCCGATAGATCCCAGAGAGAAGGTCGGAAACTTAAGTGTTGGTCAGAAGCAATTGGTAGAAATAGCGAAGGCCTTGTCCAATCAATCTAATGTTTTAATATTGGATGAACCTACCGCAGCTCTGACAGACAACGACATAGAAGGACTGTTCAGTGTCATCCGCAATCTCAGATCACAAGGCATCAGCATGATCTATGTCTCGCACAGACTAGAAGAACTTCCTCAGATCGCTGATACAGTATCTGTATATCGGGATGGACACTATATCAAGACGATGCCTATCGCCGAAGCACCTAAGCCTGTAATCATTGAGAACATGGTGGGTAAAGCCTATGTTCCTACAGAGCGGGAAGACTACACACAGGACGAAGTAATCCTCAAACTTGAGAATTTTAACTCAGGCAAAAAGTTCAGTAATATATCACTGGATCTACATAAAGGAGAAATCTTGGGACTTGCAGGTTTGGCAGGTGCCGGTCGAACAGAGTTGCTGCGCGCCATATTCGGTGCCGATCCAATCGATAGCGGAGAAATCACGATCAACGGGCAGAAGATAAAGATCAAGACACCAAGAGACGCCAAAAAAGCAGGTATTGGCTTCGTAACCGAAGATCGCAAGGAAGAAGGTCTTGTTCTGAATATGGATATTCAGACAAATATCGGCCTGACAATTCTCAAGGAGCTCTGCCCAGGCATCAAACTAGATAAAAAGCGTGAATGTGAAATAGCATGTGAATGTATTGATATGCTTCAGATCAAAACCAGCGGACCCTGTCAGTGCTCACGCGACCTATCCGGTGGCAACCAGCAAAAAGTCGTTGTCGGCAAATGGTTGGCTACCAAGCCAAAAATACTATTGATGGATGAGCCGACCCGAGGCATCGATGTTGGTTCAAAGAGTCAGATTTATCAATTGATACAGCAGCTTGCTAAGCAAGGAATCGGTATCATTGTGGCTTCATCTGAAATCCCTGAAATTCTGGATATTTCTAACAGGATCGTCGTTATGTCAGCTGGCAGAATGACCGCACTGCTTAAGAATGAAAATCTTACGCAGGAAATGATCCTGGACTACTCTACAGCAGAAAAAGCTATTAATCACGGAGGCGAACAGTAATGAACAAGTTGACAAAGGGTCTCGACTACAAGGGACTGATATTAAAATATATAATGTATGTGCTGCTGATCGTTATGATCTTATTCTTGGCATTTCGCTCAGATAAATTTCTGACAGTTCCAAATGTCATGACTATTCTCAGACAGATTTCTATCACTTCACTAGTAGCAATCGGTATGACAATGATCATTATATTGGCTCAGATCGATCTGTCAGTTGGCTCTGTCGTAGCTTTTTCAACGGTTGTCAACGCGCTATTCATGCGTGCCGGTCTGCCAATATTTCTCTCGATCATCTTAACAATAATCGTAGGTGCGGCCTGGGGGGCTTTTGCCGGTGTGATCATCGCCAAATTCCAACTCCACGCGTTTCTAGTAACGCTCGCCCTGATGACCGGTGTAAGAGGTATTGCCTACTTCATGACCGGCGGTTATCC
>CAZHQX010000079.1:0-6867 GCA_964534195.1 uncultured Oscillospiraceae bacterium | reverse complement strand
CGACAAATAAAACAATAAATGACAGATCGCATACGCAATCTGTCATTTGATGTCACAGACTTATTGTCTTAACGCAAAATCTCATCGTATTAATTTTTGAGTCCTGTCATCACGATTCCCTCTACAAAGTATTTCTGTCCTATTACATAAAATAGTATTCCCGGCATGAATGACAGACAAGTAGCACACATTATTTTTGCCCAATCCGCCTTAAGTCCACCTCTAAACATAGATAAACCAATTACAATGGTAAATTTGGGCTCTGTATTGATGTAAACTGTTTGCTGCAGCAGATCATTCCACAATGTAATGAAAATCAATAAGGCAACAACAATCATCGCTGCTTTGATTGCAGGCATTATGATACTGACAAGTACTCTCATTGGACCGGCACCATCAATGGTTGCCGCTTCATCAAGTTCTCGCGGTATTGTACTTATAAATTGTCTTATGAGAAAAATACTAAAAGCTCCGCCACCTGTAAAGTATGGAACTACCAGTGGCCAGTAAGTGTCAGCCAGCCCTAGAAATCTCGTCCAAACGATATACTGTGGGATCAAGGTAACCATCGGCGGCAGCAGCATAGAGCCAACACACAGCGCAAACAGTGCTTTTTTTCCTCTGAATCTTAATCTGGCAAAAGCATAGCCACATATTGTTGCTGTTATCGTTCCCCCGACTACAGCCGGAACAATAATTTTCATTGTGTTGCCGAAATATAGCCAAAACTTAAAGGTCTCAAGTGTCGCAGAATAATTCGAGAAGAGCCATTTACTGGGGAAAAATGATGGCGGCCAGGCATATAGCTCACTATTTGTCATGAGAGACGATCGAAAAATCCACCATATCGGCAAGAGAACTAATGCAGCCATCGTTGCAACAATGCCTATTGTAACGATATCACCTACTCTATTTCGAACCTTGATTCCCTTAATTGAAGATGCTCTTCCTACAGTACTTTCGTTATTCATTACCCCTCACCACCTTCATAGAAAATCCAGCTGCGGCTGGTTGCAAATAGTATTAATGTGAAAATGGCAATCAAGAAGAAGAAAACAAAGGATATAGCACATGCATAGCCTATTTGGTTGCTTCTGAAAGCATTCCTATACATCAGATATGTCATAAACATCGAGGAATTACCTGGTCCGCCGCTAGTAAGCGCCAATGCCGGAACAACAATCTGCATATTGGTTATCAAACTCATAATCAAATTATAAAATATTATCGGCGACATGCACGGAAGCGTAATATGTATAAATCGCTTAAACGAATTAGCACCATCTATTTCTGCTGCTTCATGATATATTCGAGGAACATTCTGTAAGCCAGCCAGAAAAATAACTATCAAATTACCTGATAACCAAACCGCAATCAGCGCCAGAGACGGTACGACGTAATCAGAATCATTGAGAAACATGATGCTGTTTATGCCTATAGATTTCAAAATATAATTAAACAAACCGAAATTAGCTTCATACAGCCAAGACCAACCTATATATACTGCGGCAGCTGGAAGTATATAAGGCATATAGAAAACCACACGAAAAAAACCTCGTGCAGGAATCTTCCGATTAAGCAGCATGGCCACCACCAACGAATACAGCATACTACCGGCTACAGCCAAAACAGAAAAATATATGGTGACTTTTACAGAATCTTTGAAATATGGATCCGTTGTAAACAGCCTGATATAATTATCTAAACCATTAAACTTGGGTGAGGTTAAACCTTTCCATTGGAAGAAGCTTAATACTAACACGGCGAGCAACGGCAGATAGGTAATGAAGGTTAAACCACATAGAGCTGGTGTTAAGCATAAGTAAGCTGTAACTTCTTCTTTTTTTTCTCTGGCAGAAAGCTTATGCTTTTCAATCTCTATTTTGTTTCTTTTCATAAAATTTTAACTCCTGATTCTGTACAAGACCATGGGCGCCCGTTAAATAGAATCACGGACGCCCGGCCTCTTCCATCATTAACAATATTTCACTTCTGGAGTTTGTGTTCTATTAATAATTACCGGCGTAAGCATCCTCAAGAGCAGCCAGGTTTTCGGTTATGGCATCCTTAGCTGTAATCTTGCCCGTCCATACATCGCCCAATATTGAGCCAAGTAATTCATTAAAATTATTAGTGTTGTTTACATAGTACCACGAAGCTGACGTTGTATAATCCATAGCATAGTCAACCAAAACACTTTTTGCTTCTTCATATTCTGGGAAGTTTGGATTTTCCAACCATTTTTTAGTCATTGCTTCATCTTTGTAATATGAATCAAGTGTTGGCATCCAGATGCCGGTAGCTATCAGATTATCCCAGTTGTTTTCTTCACGAGCATACCATTTAAGCCACTCCATGGCCTCGGCCGGGTGCTCTGTTTGGCTGAATACGACATTAGGTCCACCCGTACAGATAGTTACCTTCTCTTTCATATAAGGAAGTACAGCTACACCATAATTTAGACCTTCTTCACGCGCAGCAGCCAGGCTGGTTCCAACATTCCACGCTCCGTTGGTGGTCATTGCCGTTGTGCCGGCAATCAATGAACGTTGAACACCATCATCTGTAAGTCCAGATGATAACGGGGCTACATTATCTTTAAGATAAAGATCTGCTACTTTCTGAATCGCTTCGATGGCGGCGTCATCGCCGATCGTAACTGCGCTTCCATCTTTACTATAGAAACCGCTTCCGTTTGATAGTGTCCAAACTTCAAGCTGCCAGGTTAGATTCTCAATCATACAGCCGTACTGCGTTATATTATTCTTATCAAAGTCTGGATCATTTGGTGTTTTACCGTTTTTATCAATCGTAAGCTTCTTTGATGCTTCAACAAATTCATCCCATGTCCAGGCTTTTTCTGCAACCGCTGGCGGGTAGTCCACACCTGCTGCATCAAACATATCTTTATTGTAGTACATAAGAAGAATTTCATTAGCAGCTGAGTAAGCTACTGTGTTGCCATCATATTTGAAGGCTAAGCTATCAAGAGGTTTCGGATCATTGGGACCATACATCTCAGATATGTCATGCAGCATACCTTGTTCTGCCCATTGAATAACTCCAGCCTCGCTCATAATTGCGGTATCCGGCAATTCTTTTGCAGTAGCCATGGCATTTAGCTTCTCAAGATATGTTTCCCATGGGATAGGTGTAACTTCAACTTCTATTCGGTCTTGAGATGCATTGAACTTATCAGCTACTAACTGAGTGTTCTTAGCCTCATCTTCACCACCCCAGATAGCATAAGTGATTTTTACCTTATCACCTGCTTCTGCAGTTGTCTCTCCACCTGAATTATCCGTTGTAGCTGTTGTCTGATCAGCATCTGCTGTTGTTCCAGATGTACCCGTTGTGTCAGTGCCTCCACATGCGGTGATACTGATCAACAATGCAAAACAAATTAGCAGTGCCGCAAACTTTCTCGCGCCTTTCATACCATTCACCTCTTCTTTCTTTCTATTATTATGCAGCCAGATCTGCATATAATCACGTTAATCGCTCCAAATGCTGCCAAACAATCATTTCACCGGGCTCACGATTACACCATTGGCAATATGGAACGGCTGTCAAATGCACATTTTTTGTTATTATTTCTGCTTCTCCATAAAGCTGATTATTATCAACTAATGTTGAATTAATTCTTTTACCAGAATATTTGATCGTAGGTAAGCATCCTGGCATTTCAGGCAGAGCTGAAGACTCTTCCAAAACAGCTTTGGGATTTACAATTACAGCAGGAAGGTTGTTACCGTTATCTACTTCTTCAAGACAGTAAACAAATGGTCCTTTTATCAGTGCAAGTTTACCGATATTAGCTCGAACCATATGGTTTGCAGCAACAAAATGAGGTTTTATATCGAAAATGAGGTTTATTTCATAACTAGCGCCCTGTTCTAGATTGATTAGCGCGTAACCTTTTGAAATTTTGGCTTCATATTTTCTGCCGTTAAGTTCAATCGATGGTTTGTCGCAATAATTAGGCATCCTAACCTTCAACGCAAATCCGATAGATGAGCTAACAGATATATTTATTACTCCATCCTGCATTAGATTTGATTTAAGTAATAAACTTATGTGATTATCACCAATATCTGTTGCGACCTCAGATGAAATGAACTGGTTAATGTAAATGCTGGAATCATCAACGCTATAGATGTATTGGCTCAGAGAAGCTAGAGTTCTGGCAATATTTGTCGGGCAACAAGCTACAGAAAACCAAGGTTGCCTGACAGGCTTGACATGAGACATAGATGTGGATGTTTTACAGTTTTCTGGCCATACTTCAAGCGGATTCACATAAAAGTATCTGTCTCCAGTAATTGATATACCAGCAAGAACAGTGTTGCAAAGTGCTTTTTCAACGATATCGTAAAATGATGCATCACCAGATAATGCTGCCATTCTTTGACCGAACATCATTAGACCTATCGAAGCACAGGATTCGCAATAGGTTCTGTCATTTGGCAAATCGTAATCAACGGTAAATCTCTCAAGATAACCCGAAGAGCCTACGCCGCCAGTTACATACATGCGTCGGCGAGTAATGTTATCCCAGAGCTTTTTACAGGTATCCGCCAGCTTGATGTCACCATTTTCAGCTGCCAGATCCGCCATCGCTGCATACATATATAAGGCTCGGACTGCATGACCCTCAGCAGTGGTTTGTTCAATTGCTGGCTGATGTGTTTGAGCATACTCCTCGTCATAGTCCAAAAACTCTTTGAAAAGCACATTACCCTTTTTATTTTTCATTTCATCCATCAAATAATTGGGTCTAACACCACGTTGCTTGATAAAAAAATCAGAAATTTTGAGATACTCGGATTTTTCTGTTACATGATATAGCTTAACCATTGCAATCTCAATTTCTTGGTGTCCCGGATAACCTTTGCTCTGGTATTCTTCAGGACCAAAAACACTGCATATCAAATCAGCAAATCTACATGCAGCCAAAAGGAGCTTATTCTTACCGGTGGCTTCGAAATAGGCAACAGCTGCTTCGATTAAATGGCCTGCGGAATATAGCTCATGACCTTCCGATAAATCTTGCCAACGTCTATCAGGAGCAGCAACTGAGTAGTATGTATTAAGATAACCGTCTTCGCACTGTGCACTACATATTAATTCAATCAAATCATCAGCAGTATGCTGAAATCTATGCCCAGTGCCATTTTCTATACAATAAGCTACAGCTTCTATCCACTTATAAGCATCTGTATCACAAAACACAGGGCCATAATGCTCACCTTGCGTTAATCCCGCGGCAATACGAAAGTTCTCAATACAATGCGATTTTTCAGCTCCTGGAACCCTATCATTAAGAATATCCCATTGATATGGGATTATCTTTTCAGAGACTAAATTTACATAACTGCCAAAAAAATCATCAGTTATCCTAACTCTACTCAGATTTATAGGGCGTGGATAGCTCTTCTTCATACAAAAACTCCATTACTGTATAACTTATGTTATACGTTTACTTATTCATACCTTTTATTACATATTTTAATGACTTATAAGCATTTTTTCATGTTATTATATTAAACGTTTACTATGCGTTTCACTATATACCTTAGCAGTGCATATGTAAAGTAAGCAAAAGGTAATTACTCATTCTTCTATACTTTTCACACTATCACTTGTGCACTATGCACTAATTTCACATTTTCAGTCTCAGAATTGATTGTTAAACGTTTATGTCATATACTTAAACGAACAACGAATTATTCCACTACTTAGTATATGGAGGCATTAAGCATGTCAACCATCAGGGAAATATCCCATAAAGCAAACGTTTCAATAGCAACAGTATCTAAGGTGCTAAATGGGAAGAGCGGCGTTAATCAGAAAACAGCTGCACGGATCATGGCGATCGCACGAGAGCTTAATTACAGACCTAATCTTAGCGCCAGACAGCTTAAGAGCGGACGAAGCCATACAATTGGCATTATAACCGAGGACTTAACAGTGTTTAACGCGCCGGAAATAGTCGATGGCATTGCTGCCACCTGCGAAGAACATAGCTATCACTATATTCTCGGAAATTTGCGATTTTTTAAAAGATATGGCAATGGTATAAGAGATCCTAAGGAAAGTGAAAGACTGGTATGTGAAACGGTTAACGATATGATGTCAAAACAGGTTGACGGCATAATATACATTGGTTCACACAGTCACTTAGTTGTTCGTTTATCCGAAGAGTGTACGCCTAATTATATTTGTGCTTATTGCAAAAGTGCTGACAGCGCTGTTCCTTCCATTATGTACGATGATAAAAGAGCAGCCTACGAGGTTTCTCAGCTTCTAATAAAGAAGGGACACAAAAAAATAGGCGTTCTTGCGGGTATGATTGATAGTATGCATGCTTCAAATCGTTTGCTAGGTTATCAGGAAGCTCTTTTTGATAATAATATTCCTTATAATCCACGCATGACAGTTTATGGCGATTGGACAAGAAATAGCGGCTTTGAATTCGCAAAAATACTTATAGAAGCCGGAGCTTCGGCTATATTCGCTCACAATGATGAAATGGCATCAGGAATAATAGATTACTGCAATTTAAACGGAATAAATGTTGGCAAGGACCTTGCACTAATTGGTTTCGATAATCGCGAGATTAGCCAAGTTACCAGACCAACATTATCAACAGTATCTCTGCCGCTGTTCGAAATAGGACAGACGGCAGGATTAATGATGATAAAGTCTCTTCGAGGCGAGCAAACATCGCATAATCAAATAATCGAATTACCTTGCTCCATCATTGAAAGAGAATCAACGGGCGTTTATACTAAATAGAATTGTATTTACACTTACGGCGATACGAAGCCTTCGATAACACCCTTCTCAAGTCCATCGAGATCCAGC
>CAZHQX010000078.1:0-6878 GCA_964534195.1 uncultured Oscillospiraceae bacterium | reverse complement strand
TGTCACTTGAGCAGGGTGTGCGGATCAACCAGGTCGAGGAATTGCGCCAGGCTGGTTTTGATCTGAGTGACCTTGGCCTGAGACTAGCTCATTGCATTGCCGGGCAGGTCCTTGATGATGGTTTTTTTCATGCTGATCCTCATCCTGGCAATATTTTCGTACGGGCGGACGGCACACTGATTTTGCTTGATCTTGGCATGGCCGGCAGATTGAGTCCTGCCAGGAAGCAAATACTAAGCAATATGTTTGTCGGCATAGCGACAGAGGACGCACATCAGGTCGTACAGGCCTTTGTTGATATGAACACGATGCGTCAGCGGGTCAACCTGCATCGTTTCGAATCGGAGATCGGCCGGATGCTCGATCGCTATATGTCGCTGCCGATCAACCAGATCAGGGTAGGCGATCTTCTGTCTGAGATCTTCGCCCTTGCTTATAAATACAAGATTCGAATACCTGGAGAATTCACCCTGCTGGCAAAAGTCCTGATCACACTGCAGGGTGTGATCGAGCAGCTTGATCCTGAGTTGAATCTTCTTGAAATCATGAAACCAATTGCTGCGCGTATGATCAGACGCAGCTTCTCACCGAAAAATCTTGGCCGTGAGATTCATCGGGCCGGCAGTGATTATAAACGTATGCTGAATGATCTTCCGGGCTTCCTCATCAATTTTTTCAACAAAATGGAGGATGATGAGTACAGATTTTCTCTCGACATCAAGGATGTTGACCGCGTGCAGAAGCATTTTGATCATATTGCCAATCGAATATCCTTCAGTCTCATTTTATTAGGTGTTAGCATAATGATTGCAGGGATCATTATCGGGTCCAGCATGAATGCGTCCGCCTCGCCTGAGCTTGTGCGGCTTAATATCTGGATGCTGCGCGGAGGTCTGGCAATCGCGGCGATCATTCTTCTTGGACTTGCTGTTTCTATGTTCAGATCGCGCCGGTTTTGACAACTGTTGCTGTTAGCCGGCTTGCGTCTTGGCCGCCTCTCGCTCTGCTGCCTTTTTGCTTGCGATGAAGCTGTTAAGCCGCTCCGAGCTTAGCCACATGACCAAGGCATAAACCAGCACAACAACAGGGAAGATAAGCAAGCTGGTTCTGGTCGCTGCCGTACCGAGAAGCGGCGGCAGAAGTGTTGCGCCGGTATATGCGACTGCCATCTGTATCCCCATGATATGTTGAGATTTTTCTTGGCCGAATCTTGCAGGTGTTTCATGCAGCATGCTTGGATAAATAGGCGCGAGTCCCAGTCCTATCAGCATGAAGCTGACAATGGTAAAAGGCGTAGGCAATGGCAGCGCTAGCAGAATAGTGCCGACTAAGGCGATCACCTGTCCCAGTCTGATCAGCTGTTTATTGCTTAACCGGAAGCTGATAAATCCTGAAATAAATCTGCCGGCTGTGATGCCGCCCCAATAGAATGAAACCAGCTGTGCTGCTTGTGCCGGTTCCATGTTTTTGATATTGGCAAGGAAGCTGCTGCCCCAGAGTCCTACTGTTGATTCAACACCGCAGTAGAAGAAAAAGGAAATCAGAGCAAGTGTCATACCGCTCTTGCCTTTTGCCAGGGTTTTGTCTTTTTGTTCAGTTTTGCTGTTGGTTGAGGGCTGATTTGCCATCGTTTGTTTGCTGCGTTTGTCATGCTTGTCCCACAGCGGCAGTGAAAACAGAAGAATCAACACCAATGACGATTGAATAATTGAAATTGCCAGATAGCCATTGTTCCATTTGCCGCTGCTTAGAATCATTCTGCCCATAATGACAGGGCCAAGAGTGGCACCGACTCCCCAGAAGCTATGGAGCCAGTTCATATGATGCGCTTTGTAATGCAAGGCTACGTAATTATTGAGTCCGGCGTCGACGGCTCCTGCGCCCAGGCCTAGAGGAACAGCGAATAATGCGAGCCAGAGCACGGATGGAGCCAGGTGAAAACCAAAAAGTGCCCCGGCTGTCAAGGCGCAGCTGATAAGTGTTACCTGACCTGTGCCAAAGCGTTTAAGGATGCGGCCGCTGGCCAGACTTGAGAAAATCGTCCCGACAGCTACGATCATATAGAGGTAGCCGGCAGTATCAAGTGAAGCGCCGAGATCCTTCTGCATGATCGGCCAGGCTGAACCGAGAACTGAATCAGGCAGCCCAAGACTGATAAAAGCCAAATAAATAATTATGAGTAAAACGATAGTCATATTGTTATGCTCCTGCCTTCTTATGTATTTACCATGAGTTCGAGTGAGAGAATCTTAAGACCCTCGAGATAATCGTCTATCCATTTGCTGATTCTCAGCTGAGGCAAATGCTCACGGGGAAAATATTCAGAGCATATATTTTCTAGCTGAGCTATTTCTGTTTGCTTAAGATCCAGATCACTGAAAATGAAGAAGCTTGGATTTATCAAGGCTGAAACCGATACGACAAGCCGGCTGATCGCGTCCAGCTTATCATAGGCTGCTTCAGATGCCGGTCTATGGATGCTTTCCAGCAGGTTCTGATTGTTGTAGATTGGCATGAAGGAGACCTCACCTGCGAAATAGCTGCCTCCGCGAACTATGTCGCCATTGACAAACAGTCCTAGGCCCGGACCGTTAGTACCTAGAAACAGATAAGCATAAGTTTTACTCTTGTCTGCCCTGGCCCGACCCAAATAGCCAAGTATAGAAGCATTCATATCGTTTTCGACTGTGACCGCGATTTTCAGTTCCTGTGCAAGTGTGTTGCGCAAATCAAGCTGCTGCAGATGCTCATAGCTTGGCATAAACTTGATGCGGCCATTTTCAACAGCGCCAGGGATACCTACCGACAAGGCCAGAATTTTGGCGTCTGCCCTGATGATGTCTTGTGCCAGTGTGATTATTTTTTCAATGCAATCGGTTCCTTCGCAGTCGAGAACACCTGGAAAAGCTTCCTTCTTAATAATTTTGCCCTTGCAATCGAACACGATACAGTTTGTTTCCTTCTTCTCGAGAAAAATCGCCGCTCCATGCATGAAGTCATTATTATACTTATATCTTCTGGCTCTTCGCCCGCCGCTCGAGCTGCCGAGGCCAGCCTCGAAAAGCTCCTGGTTTTTTTCCATCTGAAAAACTACTCTGCTGACAGTAGGGAAGCTTAAGCCGGTCGTTAGTGAAACTTCTGCCATCGCTGCTTCGTTCTTCTGCCAGAAAAAAGCTCTTACCAGGGATTCTGAATTGCCCGAGATCCTAACAGGCTGAGTATTCATAATAGGCTCCAATCATGATCTATTATACTTATTAAAGGTGTTTAATAAGTACTGTTTACATTATCACTTTGTCGAACAGAAAGCAATGTCCGGATATATAGACATGGAAAAAGCTAGTATCTGTCCAAGCAGCCGTAATCGTATTAATTCATAACAAAATCCAAAAAAAGCAGAATGCATATATCTCCGTGATTTGGTATCCTTGTTAGTAGCAGGATCGATCTGTGATTCTGCAGGAGGATTTATTTTGCGCAGAACAAATATGGCGAATAAAGTGAGAGGTTCCGGTTATTACAAGAAGTCGATCATCAGGTTGCTGCTTTCGGCTGTTTTGATCATGTCACTGGCGGTCTTACCTTCCTGTGGTTTCGATGACAACGGACCAGAGGGCGGCCATGAGTCAACTGGCAGTGATATTACAGGCAGACCGGATGAAAACACCTTGGTTTTGGGATTCTCACAGCTTGGCTCTGAGAGTTCATGGCGTGTCGGCAGCACTGTTTCAATACAGCAGGCGGCGGCCGATTCCGGTATTCAATTAATGTTTGAAAACGCTCAGCAGAAGCAAGAAAACCAGATCAAGGCTATTAGATCCTTCATCGCCTATCAGGTCGATGTCATCGCTTTTTCTCCGATCGTTGAGGATGGCTGGGACAATGTGCTGATGGAAGCAAAAGCCGCAGGCATTCCGGTGCTTCTGGTCGACCGCTATATAAATACACATGATGAGTCACTGTTTGACGGTTTTGTAGGCTCGGATTTTGAAGAAGAAGGTCGCAGAGCCGGACGTTTTCTCCGCGATTATTTTGATGGCAGATACTCTTCGGTTGAGCTTCCGGAGGATGGCAAGGTTCGTATCGTTGAACTGACAGGCACTGAGGGTTCATCACCGATGCGTGGGCGCTACAGCGGTTTTCGTGAGATCATCGGCGATGATGTCAGGTTTGAGGTAATTGCCAGTGAGTCCGGTGATTTCCTTCGTTCGCTTGGCAAGGAGAAAATGAGAAACATTATTTCTGATCTCAAGGAACAAAGTGAGAGCGATCAGTCTGAGGGAAGAATAGATGTTCTATTTTCTCACAATGATGGCATGACCCTTGGAGCTATTGAGGCTCTTAAGGAAGCAGGGCTGAGACCTGGAGTGGATGTAATCATCATATCAGTTGATGGTGAACAGGCCGCGATCGATAAGATGAAAGAAGGCGAGATCAACTGTGTTGTTGAGTGTACGCCTATGATGGGGCCGCTGGTTATGGATCTGGTCAAGAAGCTGGCAGCCGGTGAAACAATACCAAGATTTAACTATAACGACGAGAAGGTGTTTACCCAGTTTGATGATCTGGATTCTCTGCCTCCAAGGGGGTTCTGATTTTTTGAAAAATATTTACAGACTGGTTCGGGATCGTTTGAACATCAGAAAGAGCATCAGCAGACGCATCACTGCTTCGTATATGATCATCATTGTTATGATGCTTATACCAGCCATTGTCAGTATGGCTTTTATGTCTATGCAGTCAATGCGCTACGATCAATTGATAAGAAATGTTAGTGATGCCAATGAGCTGAACAGCATTGTTAAGAGTGACATCACAGATGAGATCTGGGAAGTTGTCGCAGGGCGCAAGACTTTTGCCGCTGGCAGACAATATGAAATTCTTGAGGAAGTAAATACAAGATTGGAACAGTTGATGGCAACTGCTCCTGACTCAGATGGCCGCAATCAGCTGGTACTGGCCAGCAGATCCCTAAACACACTGACAAGCTATGTTGAGATTTTAGGTGATCAGATATCGCGTAAGGCGCCGGTCAGTGACAACATGATCATTCTTGAAGAAATCAGGGGTGTGGTCGCGCTGGTTCAGGATGTTCTTCAAGAGTATGTGGTTATTGAGATCGACGCAGCGGCCAGAACAAATGAAATGATTAAATCGACTACCAGAGTAATGGTCATGGTGGAGATAGGCATTGTTCTGGCGGTTTTTGTTTTCTCATTGATTGCGCAGGCTTCTGTTTCGCGCAATATCAGAAGACCACTGGAAAAATTGCAGCTGCTGGCAATGCAGATAGCAGACGGTGATCTGGAAGCCAGAGCGGAGATTGGCGACGTTGAAGAGATCAAGAGTTTGACGGAGAGTCTGAACCGCATGGCTGGCAAGATCAAGGCGCTGCTGGCGCTGAATATTCAAGAGCAGAAAAATCTTCAGAAATCTGAGATGAAGGCCTTGCAGGCGCAAATCACCCCTCATTTTCTCTATAATACGTTGGATGCGATCATCTGGATGGCAGTTGCAGGCCGGAAGGATGAGGTCGTAGATATTACTAAGGCTCTTTCCAATTTCTTCCGTATTACGTTAAGTAAGGGCAGAGACTGGATACGTGTCAGTGATGAGGTCGATCATGTACGCAGCTATTTAACGATTCAGCAGATTCGCTATAGAGATATTCTTGAATATTCAATTGATGTTGACGCAAGCCTCAATGAACACTTGATCCTTAAGCTGCTGCTTCAACCCTTGGTCGAGAATGCGATCTATCATGGGATCAAGGGCAGACGGGCAAAAGGAACCATAATGGTCAGCGGCTGGATTGAAGATAACCTTATGTGCTTTTGTGTAGAGGACAATGGTGTGGGTATGGATGAAGAACGTCTTGAGCGTGTTCGGGCTATGCTTAAGACTGACTATACACCGGATTCAGAGAGTAATGGCTATGGCATTTACAATGTTAACAAGAGATTGCAGCTGTATTATGGACGTGAGAGCACACTGCTGATCGAGAGCAATACGGACAGCGGTACACAGGTTATGTTCAAAGTTCCATGCGGCCCGCCAAGTCAAGGCAGCGAGACTCATAATAATGATACTGAGGTAAGGACTAATGCATAAAGTATTTCTGGTAGATGATGAGATCATAGTAAGAGAGAGCATCAGATCATCGATAGATTGGGATCAGACCAATTACAGTCTCGTCGGTGAAGCCCCTGATGGTGAGATGGCCCTGTCTATGATGATGGATCTCAAGCCTGATATTCTTCTGACAGATATCAGAATGCCGTTTATGGATGGCCTGGCACTTGCTGATATCGTCAAGAAGAACATGCCCTGGGTCAGGATAATAATACTGAGTGGGCATGATGAGTTTGAGTATGCTAAGAAAGCGATAACACTAGGTGTATCTGCATATTTACTTAAACCAATAAGTCCTGATGAACTGATAAGGACACTTGATGAGGTGGCAGCGGAGATAGATGAAGAGAAGCTGCGTCAGCAGAGTCTTGAGAAACTGCAGCGCCAGCTTGAGAGCAGTGCCACTGCACGTTCTGAGAGACTTCTCGAGGATTTGATCACCGGTGCCCTGACAACAGCAGATGCGCTCGAGGCTGCCAGAGGACAGGGCGTGAACCTGCTTGCCCGCCATTATCTTATAATGATCATGGTCGTCCAGCTCAGGTCCGGAGCTGAAGATAGCGAAAACAGCTGCCTCCAGCCAGACCGGCTTATCAGAATCAAAGCGCTGCTGCAGAAGGCTGTCAGCCGCCAGGATCATATGGTTTATTTTTACAGCAGCATGAACCGGTTCGTTACTCTTCTTAAGAGCGACAGTGAGGAGCTTGAGGAGGAAGCATATATCCAGGCACAGGGCTTGCGGCATA
>CAZHQX010000077.1:2795-6946 GCA_964534195.1 uncultured Oscillospiraceae bacterium | reverse complement strand
GAATTCTGATTTGCGCTGCGGAAGATGTTGGATTAGCGAATCCTCAGATGCTGGGGATAGCCCTTGCTGCATATCAGGGAATAACCATGATTGGTATGCCTGAAGCCAGAATACTATTAGCTGAAGCTGCCATAGCGGTTGCCACAAGCCCGAAATCAAATGCTGCCTATTCAGCGGTTGATGCTGCCTTAGCTGATATTAACAACAGACAAACCGGAGAGATACCAATGCATTTGCGTAATGCTCCGGCAAAAGGCATGGAAGCCCTCGGATATAAGCAAGGCTATAAGTACGCTCATGATTATGAAGGGAATATTGTAGATCAGGAATATTTACCGGCTGCAATTGCGGGGACGGTTTATTATAAGCCGACAGCGAATGGTTATGAGGCCAGAATCAAGGAATGGCTCGATAAAAGGAGGAACAAGAATAATGGCACTTGAATACAGTATAGGCTATGGTAGAGAGCAGCAGTCGTTTGCTCTTCCTGAGGCTAATCTGTTGATGGACATGAAGGCAAATGTGCCTGATCAGACGGTTGATGAGGAAGAACTGATAAGTCAGGCTCTAGCCAGTCCGATCGGCACAGAGAGAATTGGCGACATTTGCAGACCTGGTGAAAAAATATGCATTATAACAAGTGATATTACCAGACCTTGTCCTTCACATAAGATTCTTCCGCCTTTGCTCGAGGAGCTTGAAGAGGCAGGTGTTTATCCAGAAGATATAACAGTTGTTTTTGCTCTGGGCAGCCATAGAAGGCATACAGAGGATGAGAAAAAGAAGCTTGTTGGTGAAGATGTTTATGCGCGGGTACATACTGTTGACAGCGACCCAGAGGATACAGTCTATCTTGGTATGACTCAATATGGTACACCTGTTAATATCACATCATTTGTAGCTCAAGCCGATCGCAGAATCTGTCTGGGCAATATAGAGTATCATTATTTTGCCGGTTATAGTGGCGGCGGCAAGGCAATTATGCCGGGAGTTTCTGATCGCGCCGCTATTCAGGCAAATCACAGCCGAATGGTAGAGGAATGTGCCAGAGCCGGTGCTATTGATGATAATACTTTGCGTCTTGATATCGAAGAAGCCGCCGACATCTGTGGCTGTGATTTCATTTTGAACGTAATATTGGATGAACAAAAAAACATCATTGCAGCTGTCGCAGGAGATCATCGCCTGGCTCACAGACAAGGGTGTAAAATACTTGATAGCATATACAAAATCAAAATACCTAAGCGTGCTGATATTGTAATCGCGACACCTGGCGGATTCCCCAAGGATATTAATCTATATCAGACCCAAAAGGCTCTAGATAACGCCCAGCATGCTGTTAAACCTGGTGGTATTATCATTCTGGCCGGGCAGTGCTCAGAAGGCTATGGCGAGCATGTATTCGAAGAATGGCTGTTGAACGCTGATAGACCGCAGGATCTTATAGAAAGAGTTGGCAGAGAGTTCCAGCTTGGCGGTCACAAAGCAGTCGCTATAGCAATGGTTCTCGAGAAAGCACAGGTGTTCTTTGTCTCAGATATGCCACATGCAGAGGCCTCACGCACCTTTATGACTCCATACAAAACAGTTGAGCAGGCCCTTGGAGACGCGCTTCATATTATAGGAGAAGACGCAAGTGTCATCATCATGAGCCATGCCGGCTCAACCTTGCCGGTCTGTGAATGAATTCAAGCTCTGTAGTAAATCTATACAATTCCCATAACATTGCTAGGAAAAGCCACAAAAAGTAACTTGAGTTACTACAGCATAATTGGGACAGGCATAAAGTATAACAGGAAAGCTGAATTCTAGCTGCTGACCATATATACATCAGCCTGGTTATTTCGTATGATATTATCTGGTCTGAAATCAATATTGATATCATGAAAGGATGACATAATGAGCGAGAAAAAGAGAGTCTATCTAGACTATGCCGCAACCACTCCGGTAAGACCAGAAGTGCTGGAGGTCATGCTTGATATATACAGAGACACTTTCGGCAATCCTTCTTCTTTTTATCAGGAAGGTCAGAGGGCTGCAAAAATTGTAAGCAGCTCCAGGGAAACTGTTGCAACCTGCATTGGCGCTAAAGCAAATGAAATATATTTTACATCTTGTGGAACCGAGTCTGACAACTGGGCAATAAAGGGAGCTGCCATAGCTCAGGCTGAAAAGGGTAAACATATTATTACCTCAAGTATTGAGCATCACGCGGTAATTCATCCCTGCGAATCACTTGCCAGACAAGGATATGATATAACATGGCTTGATGTTGATCAGAATGGTCTTGTTGATCCTGAGGCTGTAAGGAGCGCCATCAGACCAGACACAATTCTAGTGTCAATTATGATGGCAAATAATGAAATAGGTACGATTCAGCCGATTGCTGAAATTGGGAAAATCTGCAGAGAGAACAAAGTGCTTTTTCATACAGATGCAGTTCAAGCTGCTGGTGCCCTGAAACTTAATGTAAGAGAGTTAAATGTAGATCTTTTGTCCATATCCGGTCATAAGATGTATGCCCCCAAAGGTGTTGGTGCTCTTTATATCAGATCTGGTGTCAGGATCGCCAATCTGATGGATGGCGGAGCGCAGGAGAGAACAAAAAGAGGCGGCACAGAGAATGTCGCCGGGATAGCAGCCTTTGCTAAAGCTTTTGAACTGGCTGTTTCTGAAATTGACGATAATACCAAGAGATTAAGCGCACTTAGAGATAAGCTGATCGATCAGGTTCTGTCAGAAATACCACATGCCAGACTTAATGGTCACAGGACCAGCAGATTACCGAACAATGTGAATATATCATTCGAATTCATAGAAGGTGAATCGATTCTATTGATGCTTGATCTTCTAGGCTACAGCTGTTCCAGCGGCTCTGCATGTACATCTGGCTCACTTGACCCGTCTCATGTTCTGTTAGCAATAGGCTTGCCTCATGAGATAGCTCATGGATCACTTAGAGTAACATTTGGCAAGGACAGTCAAGAAGAGGATGTTGACAGACTAACAGCTGATCTGAAAAGCATCGTACAGAGATTGAGAGATATGTCCCCCTTGTATTCTGATTATCTTAAGTCACAAAAGTAAGAAGTTTAATTATCTTAGTACTAATTTATGGAAAGCAGGAGAAAATATGCAGTATAGTGATAAGGTTATGGATCATTTCATGAATCCCCGTAATGTTGGTGAGATCGATGATGCGTCTGCCAGCGGAACCGTTGGCAACGCCAAGTGCGGCGATATAATGAAGGTTGATTTGAAGATCGAAGACAACGTTATTGTCGACGCAAAATTCAAAACCTTTGGTTGTGGTTCAGCGATTGCCACAAGCAGCATGGCAACGGAAATGATAATCGGTAAAACAGTCGAAGAGGCTTTGAACATCACAAACAAGGCTGTTGCTGAAGCTTTAGATGGATTGCCGCCGATAAAAATGCATTGTTCACTTCTGGCTGAACAAGCTGTAAAAGCTGCCATCAAAGAACATTATGAGAAAACAGGCAAATTGAATGACGAGAATAAGCACTTGTTTGATATGCTGGAGGAAGACCCGCACTAATGACAGGCCTAATTGATATCCATACCTTGCCAGATAAGCGGCAAAGACCCAAACGGGTCATGCTTGGCATCAGCGGCGGAGTGGACAGCTCTGTCGCTGCTTTATTGATGCAGCAGTCTGGTTCAGAAGTAATCGGCATGACGATGATAACAAACGAAGAAGGCTGGCTAGCAGCAGAGGATGCGGCAGCAATTTGCTCGAAACTTGGGATCAAACACATTATTGAAGATGTAAGACAAGATTTTGCTGATTCGATAATAAAGGATTTTGTTTTTAGCTATACCAGCGGCAGGACCCCTAATCCATGTATCAGCTGTAATCCTAAATTTAAGTTTGAGCTCCTTTATAAACTCGCTGGCTTGCACGATTGTGATGCTGTAGCTACTGGACATTATGCTCGTGTCAGATTAAACAGCAATGGTCGTTATGCGATGGAGAAAGCTCCGGTAGGCTTCAAGGATCAGTCTTATTTTCTCTCTAGACTAAGGCAGGATCAGTTATCTGGGCTGTGGTTTCCGCTTGGCAGCTACGAAAAACCGGTCGTCCGTGAGATCGCACATAAACATGGCCTTACTATCGCTGATGGCAGCAG
>CAZHQX010000077.1:0-2695 GCA_964534195.1 uncultured Oscillospiraceae bacterium | reverse complement strand
CGGTCGTCCGTGAGATCGCACATAAACATGGCCTTACTATCGCTGATGGCAGCAGTATAGGTCATAAACCTGATAGTCAGGATAATTGTTTTATTCCTGGGAATTACTCGGATTTTATTCAAGCATACTTAAAGCTTAATGCGCCAGAATTGCTTTACCTTACTGAGCCTGGAGATATTTTGGATGAAATGGGGAAAACAATAGGTAAACACAAGGGTCTTATTCATTATACGATAGGACAGCGCAAGGGTTTCGATGTGAAAACCACTGACAGGTTATTTGTCATAGGCAAAAACATCAAGAGCAACACTCTTAAGGTTGGAGCGCATGAAAAGCTAATGCGTTCGAGCATTGAAATTTCAGATGTTGTTTATTCTGGACTACCTATAATAGATGTTCCGCTAAAACTTGGTGGCAGAATCAGACACTCAGCACGGGAAGCAGACTGTATAGCGCGTCCGTCAGAGACGGCTGATAAACTTATTGTTGAATTTGATCAGCCGGTATCTGCACCAGTAGCTGGCCAGAGCTGCGTGCTTTATCACGATAATGCGATAGTCGCCTCCGGGTTTATCGAGGATTCATTTAATTGAGGATTTATAGTATAATAAGAAATTTTAAATTTGTTTAGTACTATGAAACAACTATTAAAGGGGGGATTTCAATTGGCAAATTTAGCAGACAAGAATCAGAAAAATCATGGAAATGACACTGATTCGCAGCAAGTAGAGCAATCTAAAAATTCTGAGAAGTATGTTCATGAGAAACTGGAAATTATTGATGAAGTTATAACAAATCCTGATCTGGTGCAGGTTGGTGCAGATGCAAAAGCTGCAGAAGAAAAAATGTTCAGTAGAAATTTCACCGGGTTTGGTTTGGACATGAATATTTTTGTTTCTTTGGCATCTGCAGTGCTGGTTTTAGCTTTTGTAATTTTCACTCTGATCTGGCCGGATGATGCTGCGAATTTTTTTGGTGGAGTTAACAACTTCATAAATGAACATTTCAACTGGTTATATGTTCTTACAATTAATGCTGCATTTTTCTTCCTTATAGTCATAGGTTTATCTAAGCTTGGGAGAATAAGACTTGGCGGTTATACTGCCCGCCCGGAATACAGCAATGCTGCATGGTACGCAATGATGTTCAGTGCTGGTATCGGTATTGGAATATTTTTCTACGGTGTGGCAGAGCCAATATTGCATCAAAATATTCCTGATGGTTTGAGGTCCGGCTCTTTGCTAGATAATTTCAAAGTCATGTTCATGCATTGGGGCGGACATGCCTGGGCTGCTTATGGGCTGGTTGCAATTGGATTAAGTTATTTTGCCTATAATAAGAAGTTGCCTTTTGCTCCGAGATCTTTGTTTTATCCACTTATAAAAGAAAAAATATATGGCATTCTTGGCGACATAATTGATACTGTTGCAGTATTGTCTGTGCTATTTGGCTTGGCAACATCATTGGGACTGGGAGCACAACAGATCAATTCCGGATTAAGCTATTTGACGGGACTGCCTTTTGACCCAATCGTTCAGGTCATCTTAATAGTAATAATTACGACCTTTGCTACATTATCTGTAGTTAGCGGGATTAACAAAGGGATAAAAATACTAAGCGAAGTAAATATGGTGGTTAGTGGACTTTTGCTGCTGGCTATACTGCTCATCGGGCCGACGGTATATATTTTGTCCACTTATCTTTCCGGTATGGGACTGTATTTACGCGAATTTTTTCAAGTGGCAATGTATACAGCTGTCGAACCTTCTGAGAAGGCCTGGCAGGCAGGATGGACAGTGTTTTATTGGGCTTGGTGGATATCCTGGACACCATTTGTTGGCACATTTATTGCCAGAATTTCGAAAGGAAGAACAGTACGAGAAGTTGCTCTTGGTGCAATTGTGCTGCCAACGATTATTATCACTTCCGCTATGACTATTCTTGGAGCAACTGGAGTCAAACTCAATGATATATATGAAGGTGCAATAGAGAAGGCAATCAATAATAATATGTCGACTGCCATATTCGAAATGTTTAAATACCTTACAGACAGCGGATTATTAAGAACAATTATCTCAATAGTTGCAATCGTAGCTATAGTTATTTTCTTCGTGACGAGTAGTGATTCTGGTTCATTTGTCGTCAGCAGTCTTACCAGCAGCGGTCGTGATGAACCACCAAAGGTCCAAAGAATATTCTGGGCAGCTATGGAGGGCGCTATTGCTCTATCTGTTTTGTTGATTGGTGGAGAGAAGGCACTGACAACAATTCAGTCAGCGGTATTGATAATGGGCTTGCCTTTTTCAATTATTCTTATCATGATAATGATTGCTTTGAACAAAGAGTTGAAGGAGAGTTATAAGAAATATACTTATAACAGGACAGTTACTCTGCAGCTGATGCTTGAGAAATTAGGTAAAAAGCCTAAAATTAAATAGTATATCCATAAAAACACAGAAATGAAACCTGTACGTTTGCGAAATGTACAGGCTTCTTATTTTTAATGTCATTTAATTAATTTGTTAGATTCTATACTCCCTTGGTTCTCGATCGACATAGTACGTCAGTTTATTAACGCCAACAGAGATTAACCAATCTCTCATTTCAGGGAAAATCAAAGCAGCATCTCCGTAGTGGTGACTGTCTGAGCCTATAGAAATATGCTTGCCTCCAAGTTCAATGAAGCGTTTGATGA
>CAZHQX010000076.1:3361-6969 GCA_964534195.1 uncultured Oscillospiraceae bacterium | reverse complement strand
TTGTGGCCTCTCAGCCGGAAATGTTCTCAGACGAGAGCGGTTCAATTCAATTTGTCGGAGATGACAAACTGGCACCGGGCAGCTGCCTGATAGAAACAGCCAGAGGCAGATTTGACGCCAGCGCGGATGTTCAACTTGAACGCATTGGCAAAGCGATGAAAGGTTAAGATAACGAGATGAAGACGATCGACCTAAGCAGATATAGTGAGAAGCTCAACGAGATAGATACCGTTGAGCAGAGTGGCTATGTCTGCCAGCTGATTGGACTGACAGTAGAGTCGGTCGGACCGCTGGCTCGTATTGGCGACGTCTGTCAGATCCATATGCTCGACGAGCGCAGCTATATTGATGCCGAGGTCGTAGGCTTCCGCGACAATCATCTGCTGCTGATGCCTTTTGGCAGCTTGACCGGCATCGGCCCCGGCAGCCGCGTTCTAGCGACCGGAAATTGTCTGCAGGTTCCAGTAGGAATGGGCCTCAAGGGCAGAATACTTGATGGTCTGGGCAACCCGATCGACAATCTGGGTAAGCTTGATACTGATGGCTTCTACAGTTCTGATAACGCACCACCTAACCCGCTGACACGTGATCGTATCCGTCATCCGCTGCCGCTTGGTGTGAGAGCGATCGATGGCCTGCTCACTTGCGGACGCGGACAGCGCATGGGCATATTCGCCGGCAGCGGCGTCGGCAAGAGTACTCTTCTGGGTATGATGGCCAGAAACAGTGATGTTGATATAAATGTAATCACGCTGGTCGGCGAACGTGGCCGTGAGGTTCGAGAATTCATTGAGAAGGATCTAGGTGAAGAGGGTCTGAAAAAATCAATTCTGATCGTTGCCACTTCAGATCAGCCTGCCATTGTCAGACAGAAATCAGCCATGCTGGGCACTGCGATCGCTGAGTACTTCCGTGATCAGGGTCTATCTGTTCTGCTGCTGATGGATTCGCTTACAAGATTTGCCATGGCACAACGTGAGATCGGCATGGCGATCGGCGAGCCTCCTGTTTCGAGAGGCTATACACCTTCGGTTTTCAATGTATTGCCTAAACTCCTGGAGCGCAGCGGTAACTCTGACAGAGGATCGATCACAGCGCTCTACACCGTTCTGGTAGAAGGCGACGACATGAATGAGCCGGTCGCAGATACTGTCAGAGGTATACTGGATGGCCATATCGTTCTATCAAGAGAGCTGGCCCACCGCAATCACTATCCGGCAATCGACGTACTGGCCAGCGTCAGCCGTATTATGCCGGACATAACAACTAAGGAACACCGGGAAGCATCAGGCTTCCTTAAGAATAATCTCAGTGTCTACACTGAGTCACAGGATCTGATCAATATAGGTGCCTACAAGCGCGGGACCAACCCGGAAATAGACCAGGCAGTAATGCTCTATCCGGACATGATAAGGTTCCTGCGTCAGGATATTATGGAAACGACAGATTTCGCGGACACGGTCGATATTCTGACCATGCTGAAAGGATCAGGTGAGAAATGAAGAAGTTTGAATTTACACTTGAAACACTGCTCGGGATCAAAGAGAGAGAAGAGAAGGATCGCCAGAAGGAATTGGGCGATGCCAATCATCGCCTGACACAGGCGCAAGCAGTTCTCGACGCTCTAAAAGAGGAAGAGGTGAATCTTCGTCAGGACTGGCAGGACAGCTTGCGCAGCGGCTGGCAGACACCCGATTACAGACAGTATGACCAGTATTTTGTCAGACTGCATGAGCTGCAGGATGAACAGAAGATCAAGATCCACCAGATAGAGCAGGAGCGTGATCAGATCCAGGAGAGACTCATCAGAGTCATGAATGAGATCAAATCACTGCTCAAGATGAAGGCGAAGCAATATGAGGCCTATAAGAAGGAAGTGGCCAAGGAAGAGGAAAAGGCGGTCGACGATATGATCACCTTTCGCCTGAACCCCGCGGCAGAGGTCGGAGGATAAACTGTGGCTAAGGAACAAGAGGGAAATAGCGGTACACTTCCGCCGGAAATTGAGAAGGCGAAGAAGAAAGCCGACAAGGAGCTGAAAAACGAGCAGAAGAAGGCTGCCAGCAGGCAGGCCAAGGAGGCCAAGGCTGCCAGAAAAGGCGCTAAGGCTGCCGAGGGCAAGCATACAACGCATGCAGGAGCTGTGTTTGCCGGTTTTCTCTACGGAGTGTTTTTTATCCTTCTGCTGATCGCTGCAGGAACAGCCTTCTACTATTTTGATCTTGGCGGTATGCGCAATATGGTCATAAGTGGACTCAGAATCGATCAGGACTCATATACGATCATCGAGAACAGACGCAATGAGCTCTCGAAGATAGAAGAACAGATCAAAACTGAGCAACAGAAAATACAGGCAGATAAAACAACACTGGTACAGACAGAAGAGGCACTCGTCAAGCGCGAAGAGGAATTAAAACTCAAGGAGCAGGAGTTGACAAATCAGGAGGCCCTGCTCAGCGGTAAGCAAACAGATCTGGCAGAGATCATCGAGCTGTACGAAACAATGGACACAACTGCAGCGGCGGGCATAATCGGAAAATTTGCGAATCAGGAAGACGTGATCAAGATCCTGCGCAATCTCAGCCAATCTAAGGCTGGACAGATAATGGCTCTGCTGGATCCTGAAATAGCTTCGAAAATAACATCGGAAATGCTGGCGACGGCATCCTCTAAGCCAGCAGAAACAACAGAAACAAGCGCTCCTTGAGTGTAATGAATAGAACCAATGATCATCAGATGATGATCTGACAGACTTCCCCGATAACGGGAGTCAGGAGGAAACAGATGACAACAGTTAAGTTGGATCTCATATCGGCAAAAGCCCAGCAGGCCGCGGGTAAGAGCAGTAAGAGCGAGCGAGCAGACAATGGCCTCTTCACTGAGGTTTTCTCAGCTAAGCTCAGCGGCAGCAGAACTACAACAGCTGCTGATGACAGATCATCTTCAGCTGCGAAGGATAAATTTGAAGTCGCAGATAAAGATGTTGCTAAGGTCGAGTATGAGGATAGCAATTCGATCGAGACGAAGCAGAATGATCTCCAGGAAGCTGCAGATTCTACTGCAGAGTCTGAGGATGAGCTAGCCGAGAGGGCGACTGTGATGCCGGCATGGCTGCTGATGCAGCTGGAGCAGGATACTGGTAACGCCGATACTAAGGCTGTACCGGCAATTGGTGTTGAAGCTGTTACTGATCCGGTGACTGTTCCGGCAGAAATAGTAACAGCTATTGATCTGGAAGCTATGGGCGATGTTCAGACTGTTTTATCCGATGAAGCCATAGCAGCAGAAACTATTTTGCTGCCAGATGGCAATCAATTGGTTAACGCAGAAAATGTTGAAAATATCACGGCAGCAGCTGGTGATGTGCTGACTGAAGCAGCAGATTCAATTAATGAGGCTGGTAGGAAAATAATCGATTCCAAGTTACTGCCAGAGCAGGAAATGATGGCTGCCGATTTGGATTTACAGCAGACTGTTGCAGCTGAAGAATCTGCAGTCATTGATGAAGCAATAAGCAACAAGCCTGAATTAGCTATAAACAGCCAGGAGCTGACGGCAGCTGAGTCAACCAGACTTAATATTCAAGATACATCTGCGGAGGAGACTGA
>CAZHQX010000076.1:1518-3261 GCA_964534195.1 uncultured Oscillospiraceae bacterium | reverse complement strand
CGGCAGCTGAGTCAACCAGACTTAATATTCAAGATACATCTGCGGAGGAGACTGAAGCGACATCAATTACCGGCGCGGAGGCTGATATTGCCCAGGGAGATGAAACATTAGTAAATAACCTCAAGTCGGCAGCTGACGGAAATCGCCAACCTGGACAAGAAAAAGAAAATGACAATAACGGCTCGGCTTTTGCCCAGATGATAAGGGGAGAAGCTGTAAGGCAGGACAGTGGTACTGTCGATAACACGAATGCTGCGACAGGCATGTATGCAGCAGAGGTTGAGGTTCGAGACGTCGGCCAGTTCGGCAGACAGTTGATAGAACGAATTGACTTACGCCAGCTTGACCAGTCGCAGCAGCTGACAGTTAGACTGAGACCGGATGAATTCGGCAGCCTGACGATCAGATTGACCCGCAGCCCGGAGGGGCTCGTGGCTCAGCTGATCAGTGATACGGCCGTGACCAGGGAAATGCTGGCACAGCAGGCAAACGATCTGCAGCAGGCGCTTAAGGATCAGGGATTCGATATTGTTCAGACTGAGATTCTTTCGGATTTCGCTGATCAGCAGCAGGACAATAAGGGCTTCGACAGCTGGCAGCAGCTGCAGGAGGGCAGAGAATTAAATATAAGAACAGCGGATGCCGCGGCCAGGCTCTCAGCACAGATGCTGGAGCAGGATGAGTCGCAGCAGAGAATAGAGCGATACACGACCGGCTCGGTCGACTATTTCGCCTGATAAGGAGGTAAGAGATGCCAATATCAGATGTAACACAGGCAGCGCAGACTACAGCGGCTCAGCCTAGCCAGATAAACCGAAATGTCGGGCAGGAGCTGGGCAAGGATGAATTCCTGAAGATCCTCGTAACGCAGCTGCAGAATCAGGACCCGATGAGTCCGATGGAGGATACAGATTTTATCGCTCAGCTGGCACAGTTCAGCTCACTTGAGCAGATGCAGTCGCTGAACACCAGTTATACCTTCGGACAGGCCTACAACCTGATCGGGAAAAATGTCTTCTCGACAATAACTAATGATCAGGGCATAGCGGAAGATGTTTTCGGAAAAGTCACAGGAGTTCTCTCGTCTAAGGGCGCGGCTTATCTGGAGATCGATGCCAAGAGCTACATACCTTTTACCAACGATGTAGTGGTATACGAACCTAGTGTTGGCGATACAACAACTCCACCGGCGAGTCCGGATGACAACTCGGGCAATGAGGTACAGAGCTTGGCCGACGCGACATATACACAAACGACAGCTCAGTCAGTAATAAACGACACGCAGACAGCAAATGAGCCAGGGACGGCTGAAATAGACAGCATAGAAGCAGAGCAGGAGATTCAGAACAACACGACGACTGCCGCCAGCGGCACACAAGCAACACAAGAAGTCATCAGCCTGGGCGATCCTACGACCAGAGTTATGGACTACTAAGGAGGAAAAACTATGCTAAGATCACTCTATTCCGGCGTTTCCGGTCTTAAGAATCATCAGACAAAAATGGACGTAATCGGCAACAACATCGCCAACGTCAATACCGTTGGATTCAAATCCAGCCGTGTTACCTTCCAGGATATCTACAGCCAGACACTGCGTCCGGCAAGCGCTCCCGGAGACAATTCCGGCGGTGTAAATCCGCAGCAGGTTGGTCTAGGTGTATCACTTGGATCGGTCGATACAATGTTCACCAGATCAGCAGCTGAATATACCGGTTCACCACTCGATCTGAGTATCGAGGGCGA
>CAZHQX010000076.1:0-1418 GCA_964534195.1 uncultured Oscillospiraceae bacterium | reverse complement strand
CTCGAGATGTCAAACGTCGATCTGGCCAAGGAATTCACCGACATGATCATCACACAACGTGGTTTCCAGGCCAATTCCCGTATCATAACGACATCAGACAGCCTGCTCGAGGAGCTCGTAAACCTCAAGAGATAAGCCTTAAGGTATGAAAGGTCAAGTTAGTACCATTTTCGACGATAAGTAACAAAAGGACAAATGGATGTGTCCTCATAACAGGAGGCCCGTGAAGCGATGATTGAGCTTACAAGACTTAATAGAAAAGCGTTTTATCTGAACAGCGACCTGATCGAGACGGTCGAAGCGACACCGGATACAGTGATCACACTGACAAACGGCAAGAAGCTCGTCGTCTCCGATTCGACTGAAGAAATAATGAACAAAATCGTTGAGTTCAGATACCGCTGTTTCCATGAGGGTCGCGCGCGGGTAGTACAGTATGACGAATCAGGAAAAGAGGAAATGGTATGAATCTGTCTTCGATAATTGGTATTTTAGCCGGCATCGTTTTTATAGTAGTCGGTATCCTGATCGGCGGTGATATCACCAGATATGTTGACCCGGCAGGCATTATGATCGTTATGGGCGGCGTAGCCAGCTCAGTTATGGTAGCGTATTCATTTGAACAGCTTAAGCAGTCGCTGCCGATGATCAAGGATGCTTTTAGGAAGCCCGATATTGATCTGGTCAAGGACTCAGAAAAAATCATCGAGCTGGCCAATACCGCCAGAAGAGAAGGATTGTTGGCTCTTGACGGTGAGGATTTCGGTGATAAGTTTTTGCAGAAGGGCATGGAGCTGGTTATCGACGGTACAGACCCCGAGCTGGTAAAAGACATCCTCGAGTCAGAGACTGTTTTGATCGAGGAGAAGGATGGTCTTGCGATCAAGGTATTGTTAAGCGCATCAGCTTTTTCTCCGGCCTTTGGTATGGTAGGTACACTTATCGGTTTGATCAATATGCTGGCCTTCCTGGAGGATGTTGAGACTCTTGGACCTAGTATGGCTACAGCTTTGGTAACAACCTTTTATGGTGTTATTCTTGCGAATCTTTTCTTCACACCGCTTGCTAATAAACTGAAAACAGCAGCGGCTCTTAGACAGACAAGATATGCCATGATGATGGAGGGAATATTATCGATTCAAAACGGTGAGAATCCCCGAATTATCAAGGAGAAGCTGGATGCTTTTATCGCGGACCGTGATGAGGAACGCAAAACAATAAGTGAGGAAGGAGAAGCTGCAGTAGATGAAAAGGAAACGATCACAGGATGATGATAGTGGCGGCGGCGCCAACTGGATGGATACATACGGTGATCTGGTCACCCTGCTGCTCTGTTTCTTCGTGTTGTTGTTTTCCTTCTCAACGATAGACGCGGCCAAATGGCAGGCCTTAGTTTCGACTTTTTCCGGAGCTTCTGG
>CAZHQX010000075.1:0-7134 GCA_964534195.1 uncultured Oscillospiraceae bacterium | reverse complement strand
AGCGCGAAGTTCTGTCTGTATTTATCTGCTTCTGCACCTACTGCCTTGTCAAATAGATAATCCGGAGAAAATGGACTCTGACGATAATTGGCCTGCATATCCTCGAAAACGATATCTTCAACAATATCCCGCCTCATCATGAAATAGAGATCGTTTTCAGGATAAAGCTGATTCAGCATGCTCATCAGATAGTCCATTGATATTGAGACTTCAACAGTTCCAATATGCTTATCATCATAGCGAAGTGGATAGACAAAGCGATAGCCATTGAAAATTCGTCCCTCTTCAAATCCAGTTACATAGCGCTGCTGCTGATTAGCGATACGAACAGAATCACGAACAGCAAATAGCTTGTCCCCAAATTTGTCAGGCTCATGGAAGCGCAGGAAACTGACACCATCACTGAAATGAAAATGCAGCTGTCTGAACCTGTAATCAGTTAACAAATCGTAATCGGAAGCCAGTAGTTGATATAATTCCTGTCTAAGCAAATCTCTGGTCTCATCACCACCAACAGCTGCTTCAGCTACGATCTTAAGAACCTCAGGCTGATTGACGATCTCATCAAAAACATACTTCGAGAAGCTCTCATAGGTCTTGAGAGATACCTGCAGCTCAGATTTAAGTGTTTCCAGCTCTGTTCCAATATATAGGTCTGTGCGTTTAGAGTAATTCTCAACGATCGTAAAAAACAGAAAGCTCCAGATCAGAACCGCGACCAAAGCCGCGAGCAGCCACTGCCTATAAGTTTTAATAGCATAACCTGCATTCTTAACTGACTTACGAAGTGTTCTTTTATGTTCAACAGCAGCATTCACAGTGTCACATGTACTAGAGTCAATCGAAGCTTGCTGCCTCTGATTCTTACTCACTGTTTCATCCTCTCAAAAAGTTATGATCTCGCAGCCCTGAGCGATATAAGTGCTCATAGCCGGATGCCCACTCATTTCATCAGCCAGTCTAATGCCTGACTTCTCATTATATTCCAGCACGCCCAATTTAGCGGAACATGCACGGCAAACACAGTCTATCAGCCCTTGATCCTTCATTTTCTTAAACAGAGGATTGTTATCCTCCTGCATAGGTTTTATCAGCTTAACGGCCTCACCCTCTAAAATGACCTTGACCTCATGTCCAGCGGCCTTCAAATCAAGAGCGTTCAGCATTACATGTATAAAGCACATGGGATCACCGCGAAAAGCAAACAAAGCGTACTTTTTCATAATCATACAGTCCGGACCAACACTGGCAAAAGCAGGGCCGGACTTCCTCCTCTCTTTTTAGGCCGGCTGGTTTTTGCCGGCAGGCATTAAAAATTTACATCTATTTACATTCTAAACATTGATATCCGAATTGGCTAGTCTTAACAACCTTTTCAGGCCTTGATACTTCTTCGTTTTTGCTATTCACAACTGATATGATCAGTAATTAGCAATTGTTTATGACTGCTTTTTGTAATAGAATAATTCCCGTGATAGATATTATTGAAGGGATACGAAGGGCAGCTGTCAGATGACAGCTGCCCTCAAGGATTAGATATGATATACAGAACTGAAAACCAAATCAAGATGGAGCTTGGCCTGAACGCCTGGCGCAATCTTCTTCAGGACAAGGTCGTCCGCTTCGCGCATATGATGCAGGAAATGGATGTCAATGTCATGATGAAGCTTGCAGGCGAACTGCCACAGCTCAGAGATTTTGCCAGATTAACTCTGCAGAAGCTTGATGCCGCATCAACTGCCGTCATTAGCGGCAGCGGATTAGCAGCAGCCCATCAGCAGGCGGAGCACTCGTGGCATCAGAGCTCGGTTTTTATGCGCAAGCTGATCTCTCTCGACTATATCGAAAACACTGAGAAGGACCAGAGCAAGGATAAGCTGAGACTTCTCGAGAGTCTGTTGCTCCAACTTAAGGAATGCCAGGATCTGCTGACTTATGACGAGCAGTTTGTCCGCGGACTGGCCAAACGCAATCAGGATAGTCTGCGTCATTACATTATATTTATGCTGGTTTATACAGGTGGCTGCTTCTATCCTGTTGAGCAGGAGATTGATTGATTATTTTTTGGCAATACGTCCGTATGATATAGCATCAAATGGACAGGTCATCGCACAGTCCTGACACTGATGACATAGTGCTGAGTTGATCGTTGCCTTCCTGGTAGAAGCATCTATTTTTATAGCCTCCGCAGGGCACACTTTCTCGCATTTATGGCATCCCGTACAGGCAGAAGCATCGACACCCTCCCCATAGAGTGCAAATCTGCCCGTTATTTTCTGCAAGACTCCAAAAGGACAGATCAAATTGTGAAAGACTTCTGGTTTGTAGCGCAGAGTGACGATCGCTGACAGTATTAGAAAAATCACGAGAACTGGTATATCTCTCTGTAAAATTCTTTTTGCTGCCAGCATTAGCGGGATCGATATAGCCAGCAAAGCGATGGCCAGCCAGCCCGAGCCAAGAACACGTGGTTTTTTGTTTGTCTGCCATTTAAGCTTACGTGACAACCAGTTTACTGGACGCATAATCGTATTCATCGGACAGATATAGCCACAGAAAATCCTTCCAAAAAGCAGTGCGGCAATCAAGCTGATCGCGAAAATTATAAGCCATAGCTGCATCTTCCCATTAACAATTACAAACAGAAATAATCCTAAGAACAATAACCTGACTATTGTAATCAGACTTCTCTTCAAAGCTTATACACCTCTTCCTTAACTAACAGTTGATATCAAATACATCATTACAGAGCTTAACGCGTATGCTAATATAGCAAGTGTGACCGTGGTAACTAATTACAAGATATTTTGGTGTTGCCTCAAGTGAGGTTTAAACATCAGCAACGGAGGAAAAAGAATTGCAAGTAAGCGACTCCCGAAATAGTCTTGTGGCAAAACTATCAAGCCAGCCTCTGTTCGCTGGCTTCTCGAACGAGCAATTAAACGAGCTGCTGGAAGACAGAAGGTGCGTAGTCAAGAATTTTCATCACGGACAGGTAGTCCATCTGGAAGGTGAGCCTTGCCCTGCAGTCGAAATTATATTGAGCGGAGAATTCGCTATAGAGAGGATCAGTGAAGATGGGACACTGATGCTCGTAGCGAGACTAGGTCCAGGAGACATTCTGGGAGGAAATCTGGTTTTTTCATCAAACCAGAATTTCCCCATGACCATAACGAGCAGACAATACAGTTCTTTTGTTTCTTTGAGAAGAGATCTCCTGCTTGAACTAATGCATAACAGCAGCTCATTTTTACTTGAGTTCTTAAGAATTATTTCCGATAACACATCCCTGCTTAGCGGCAAAATCAGACAAACGATCAATCGCTCTCTGAGGCAGCGCATACTCGATTATCTGAATTTGCAGATCCAGACACAGGGAACTAAAACCATCAAACTGACAATGACAAAAAAAGAGCTTGCCGAGCACCTGGGTGTTCAGAGAACTTCACTATCAAGAGAACTGAGAAAAATGAAGAATGATGATCTGATTGATTTCGATTCGGAAACGATAACGGTCAATCTATAAATGCTTCAGTTTGTGCATTTCATATAAATATAGTCGGATTAGGCTAAAATCGCTTTTTCTGTAACCATTATAACAGCTGGCTTCTCCGTAAGCGTTTATATTATCGATACATTCATATTGTTCTATGTAAAAATAGATGTATACTTGATATAATTAAAAGGTCGTCAATACATAAATAGTAAACAAGTAAATGTCTATTATTTATTCAAAAAGAGCATATGCCGAAATCCTTATCGTTCAGCCGGATTGCAGCCGCTAAAACGATAATAGGGCCAGAGGCCATAGGAGGGTAACAGCCAAATGACTAAGAAGGCAATCATTGTCGGAGCGGGTTATGCCGGTGTAGCAGCCGCAATCTATCTCAACAAGAAGGGTAAGAAAGATGATCTCGAGATCACTTTGATCGACAGAAACAGTTATCATACTCTTCTCACAGAACTGCATGAAGTAGCTGGTAATCGACAGGACGAAGAAACTGTTCGCATTTCGCTCAAGGAAATCTTCCGCGATACGAGAGTAAAGCTTGTGCAGGACTCTATCGACCATTTTGATTTTGAAAACAAAACACTTGTTGGCTCTAAGGAAGAGTACAACTATGATTACTGCATCGTTGCCATCGGCAGCAAGCCTGCATTCTACGGTATACCCGGTTTGGAAGAGAATGCATTCACGCTTTGGTCCTATGATGACGCAGTAGAGATCAGAGACCATATCAGAGATTGCTTCGAGAAGGCAGGTCTTGAGAAGGATCCGCAGAAGCGCAGCAGTCTGCTGACATTTGTTGTAGGCGGAGCCGGATTCACCGGTGTCGAGATGATCGGCGAGCTTGCTCACTGGTCCAAGAAACTGGCAAGCGAGAACAATATCGACATAAACGAGGTCAAGCTCATTCTTGTTGATATGCTGGATAGGGTCCTTCCTGCTCTTGATGAGAAAAACAGTGTAAAAGCTCATAAGTATATGACAGATAAGCTTGGTATTGAGGTTATGCTTCAGACAGGCATCAACGAAATGCAGGGCAACAAGATCATCACGGCAAAAGGCGAGATCCTTACTGATACACTGATCTGGTGTGCTGGTGTCTGCTGCAGCAGCGAGTCTGATTCGCTCGGACTTGAGCGTCAAGGACGCGGAGGCAGAATAAAGGTTGATGACACAGCTAAAACTGAACATGAAGGCGTTTACGCAGTCGGCGATTGTGGCGCTCTCGGTGATGATAATGGCGTTCCTTATGCGGCTATGGTCGAGAACGCGATTCAATCAGGCGATGGAGCGGCAGCCAACATTTTACGCGAGATCCGCGGCCAGAAGCCTGAGCGTGTTGAGGTTAAATTCCACGGTACAATGGTTTGTATCGGCAACTATTTTGCCGTATCTGAAATCATGGGCAAGAGCTTGCCCTCATGGCTATCAGTAGTCATGAAATTTATGGTAAATGTCCATTATCTCTTTGAGATCATGGGCTTCCGCGGCCCCTTCAACTATCTTAAAAGTGAGCTGGTCGAGCGCAGACAGAATAAACACTTCATCGAGAAGCACTATTCTAAAAAAATGCAAGCATGGTGGCTCTTCCCACTTCGTATGTTCATGGGCTTCTATTGGCTTCTCGAAGGTATTAAAAAGGTCACAGAAGGCTGGTTCACTGGTCCCAAGCTAGCAGAGTTCTCTGGACTCAGCAGAGGTTATCAGTTGGCTGCCGACGCGGTCTCAGCAGCTACAGGCGGCGGACTGCGTATCGATGAGATCTTCGATATCAAGCTGCATATAGTAAATCTTGAAGTAGCTTATGCCAGTAAGATGATAGAAGGCGCCGCAGTTACGAAGGATATGTTCGCGAAGATCGATATTTTCAATTTCGGCAGCTTCAACCTTGTTCCTTGGATCATGGAGAGCTGGGCTCTCAGCAGCCAAGGCTGGGAGATGTTCTTCCAGATCACTGTTACGCTTGTTGAGATCATTCTCGGTCTGCTCCTGCTTAGCGGTAGCCTGACCTTCCTTGCCTCAGTTGGAACCCTCGGTATGATGGCAATGTTTGTAACTTCTACAGGACTCTACTATCACACCTGGTGGCTTGGCTTCGCCGCGATCGCAACTATGGGCGGAGCAGGCAGAGCATTTGGCATGGATCATTATCTGCTGCCTTGGCTGAACAGAGTTTGGGAAAGCATATGGAAGAGCCGTAAGCTTAAGTTGTTTTTCCCCAGACAGAAGAAAAGCATCCGTAAGAAAAAACAGAAGTAAGGTTTTATGAACAAACAGTACGCGGTATCGATGCCTAAGCTGGCACAGGAGCTAGAACTCTTCGAAGATCATCTTGACAAGAGTTTCCCTGCTAACAGCTATATTGAGAAAACAGCGCGCGAGCTGATAACAGGTGGCGGTAAGAGGCTGCGTCCAGCTCTGGTCATAGCATCAGCCATGACAGGCAGTTATGACAGAGAACGGGCACTGCCATTGGCGGCAGCTATTGAGACCATGCATGCAGCGACATTGGTTCATGATGATGTTATCGATGGCGCTGAAACAAGGAGAGACCGGCCTGCGCTTCATACACTTAGCGGCAACCATATAGCTGTCTATACCGGCGACTATATGTTAGCCAGATCACTGCGTATGTTGGCAGCCTGCAAGCTGCCGACAGATGAGATGACCAGGCTCGCTGCAGTTATCGAGCAGATCTGCAATGGTGATGTGTCACAATATCTTGGACGGAGCAAAGTACCAGGCTATCGCACCTATTTAAGAAGAATAATGGGCAAAACAGGGATGTTGTTCGCAGCTGCCTGTTCTAGTGGCGGATATGTCGGACAAGTTGATGAGAAGTATCAGAAGAAGCTTTGGCACTTCGGACTCAGACTGGGTGCTTCATTCCAGATCAGAGATGATCTTCTTGATATTGAAAATGACAATAGAGCAGGCAAGCCCACTGGACGGGATCTGATGGATGGAATTGTAACATTGCCGGTGCTGTTGGCATCGACAAACAAAGAGTTTCGTTCTGAGCTTGAAGCCTTCCTCGGCAGCGAACGTAATGAGGTTAAGTTAAAAGAAATAATCTCATGGGCAAGAGGATCTGGCAGCATCGAGCGCTCAAGAAAGATATTAGAGGATAATCTTGAGCGTTGCCGCTTGATCGCAGCAGAGCTTCCGGAGTCAGAAGGACGCGCATATCTGTTTAACTTCGTTGATATGCTTGAGAACTAAAGCATAAGTTATTTGCTTAATTTTGATCTTAACCCGAATATATCTTCTGATATAAAGGGCTATGGATATCAGACATCAGGGAACAGACATAGAACGGAACAGAAAACTAGTTTATTAGGGAGCCAAGGAACGGGCACCCAACAAGGAGGAAATCTTATGAAAAAAATTATCGCACTTACACTGATACTGGTTCTGGCACTCGCAGGCTGTTCATCAGCAGGCGGCGCAACCAAGCTTGGTCTTGGTCAGGACACATCAATTGGTTCTTCAAAGGATCTGGCCGAAAATGACGAAGGCGTCAAGGTCGGTACAGCTCAGGTCGATACAGTCATGGCAGCAGTCATGGTAGACGACAAGGGCAAAGTTGTAGACATCAAGATCGATACAGCTCAGACCAGAGTAAC
>CAZHQX010000074.1:0-7287 GCA_964534195.1 uncultured Oscillospiraceae bacterium | reverse complement strand
ATCAAGGTGTTTACATCCGGCGGTAAGGATGCCGCTGAGGATGTCACTTTGGTTATCGAAGAACGAGCAGCAAAAATTGAAGCAAGCGGCTGCAAAATTGAAGCGACTACATATGAGCAAGCTGTAATGGATGGCCGAATCGAGATCATCAATCCATTTAACTACTATATTGATGCCATACTTGAGCATATAGATATTGATGTTATAAAAAACGCCGGGCTTAAGATCGCGCTGGATCCAATGCATGGTGTAAGCCAGACAAGTCTGCGCACGATCCTTATGACAGCACGCTGCGAGGTCGATGTCATCAATGAACGTCATGATACGTTGTTTGGCGGTCGTTTGCCGTCACCAAACGTCGATACTCTCAAGCATTTGAGCCAATATGTTGTCGAGCATAAATGTCACCTGGGCATCGCCACCGACGGCGACGCTGATCGAATCGGAGTAATCGACGATGGCGGACGCTTCCTGCATCCGAATGATCTGCTGGTAATGCTCTACTATTATCTGCTCAAATACAGAGGCTGGAATGGACCGGCGGTACGCAACAACTCAACGACACACATGTTGGACCGCGTCGCTGCCGGATTTGGTCAGAAATGCTATGAAGTACCTGTCGGATTCAAGCACATATCTGCTAAAATGATCGAGACGGATGCTGTCATCGGCGGCGAATCATCAGGTGGACTGACCGTACGCGGTCACATCCAGGGAAAAGACGGTATCTATGCTTCGGCTCTTCTAGTTGAGATGATCGCGGCAACCGGCAGATGTCTGTCCGATATTTATGAAGAGAT
The DNA here is from genome assembly GCA_964534195.1 of uncultured Oscillospiraceae bacterium. Taxonomy (GTDB): domain Bacteria; phylum Bacillota; class Clostridia; order Saccharofermentanales; family UBA5734; genus JAAYFZ01. Next base: position 6,487 of record CAZHQX010000074.1, on the reverse strand, counting down.
CACTGAACAGTATGGGCGTACGTATGTCAGGGATGCTGATTATAAGCTGATCGATGATAGAAAAAAGCAACTTCAGCAACAGCTGTTTACTGATCATATGCTGCCGAATTTCGATTATCCTATCGAAAGAGTCGACAGGACTGACGGCTGCAAGATATATTTTGAAAACACCGGCTGGGCGATCTGCCGCTTCTCCGGAACTGAACCGCTGTTGCGAACAAGCTGCGAAATGCCAGAGCCAGACATGGCCGCTAATTGCATCGAGACGATCCGCCGTTTCATAGAGGGCTGATTAGATACTGTATGATGCTCAAAGCTAGAGAAGAACTGGCGGCCCGTATGAAACCGGAACGAATATGAGGAGGCCTGTATGAAGTCCGGCACTAAGAGCCGCAAACCAGTATTATCACTTCAACTCCTGCTAGTCGGCATCGTACTGCTCTGCTGGGTCGTGCCATTTTCCGTGATTTTGATTTATTCAGGCATTGCCGTATCCCAGAATGTTCAGGGAAGGATCGAAGATACCATCGAAAACAGCGCCCGACTCGCCTTTGACCAGGCATATGAGAATCTCCAGCGTGCCATGGATGCCTCACGCGCTCCCAACTACGATGGCTCGATCAGAAACAGCTGGCTGCAGTACCTGCCAACTCAGGATGAGATCAGACTCTACGATAATGTCAGTAGCTATCTCTCACAGAAATACTCCTATGATGATAATTTTCATACCACCTATGCCTTCTTCACCGCTGAGGCGGATAAGGTTTACTATGCTAATCATCACACCAACGCTTCTTCAGCTTCGTCGCTCAGTTATTATCTCAATAACGTGCATGACGAGGTTTTGCGCAGCTATCAGGAAATCGATACTGATATACACTTCTTCATAGTGGGCAGCCGACTCTACATGATGCGCAGTATCATCGATATGCGTAATATTGTCAGCTCCAGCCTGGAACCATACGCCGTGATCGTAATGGAGTGCAATCCACAGGTCCTGTTCGAGAACATCCGCAACATCATATGGCTAACAGACGCTACAGTCAGGATCAACGACACCGAGATCAATCTAATCGGCGATGAGCAAACAGCTCAGCTTGATTATCCCACCATCATGGCAAAAGACGAGTTCAGCGGCAAGTATCTGCAGAGGCTGACAAAAAATGAGTACAGCTTCAGCCTTGAGCTTGATATCGCTTCAGACGCGACTGATCTGATCAGCCAATTCCCCGATAACCGCAATATAATGCTGCTGTTCGCTGCACTGGCACTTCCGCTGCTGCTGTTCTCACTACTCGCCTTTTACCGGCATGTTACTATTCCGGCGGACCGGCTGGTCGCGGCTACGGCTGAGATCGAACAGGGAAGACGCGGTTATCAGGTTGAGGAGCTGCCGCGAAATCGCGAGTTCTATTGCCTGACACAACAATTCAACAGCATGTCTGTGCAGCTCGATCATCAATTCAAGCGCATATACGAGGAACAGCAAGCACTGCAGGAGGCCAGAATCAAGGCGCTGAGGTCGCAGATCAATCCTCATTTTCTCAACAATACACTTGAGATCATCAATTGGGAGGCCAGGCTCGCTCAAAATGACAAGGTCTCTGAGATGATCGACGCTCTTGCGATCATGCTTGGCGCGGCTACTGCCAGAAGTGACAGTGCGGTCGTTGATCTGAGATCAGAGCTTAATTATGTCGATGCCTATCTTCATATTATCAAGCAGCGTTTCGGTAGCAGGTTGAATGTCAGTAAGGAAATCGACACATCTCTACTTAGCTGTAATGTTCCCAGTCTTATCCTGCAACCGATCGTCGAGAACGCCATCGAACATGGCATAGCCCAGCTACAACAGGGAGATCTGATCATCAGGGCTTATAAGCTGAAAACTGAGCTCGTGCTTGAAGTAGAAAACGATGGCATATTTACTGATCAGGACCGGCAGACTATAGATGAGCTTCTATCTGGAGACAGCAGTAATTCCAGTGTAGGTATCAGAAATGTCAATCAGAGACTCAGAATCATGTATGGTACCGGCAGTGGTCTTGCAATCGAGCAGCTGAGGCCCGGCAGGATCCTGGCAAAAATAAGAATTCCAATGTGAGTGAAACAATAAGAGACAAAAAACGGCAAGTCCTGCACTTATTGTACAAATGGAGGCGGCCTATAATAATGGCAGATGGTTATTATGTATAACCTCAAACGCATTTCTTCGAAGAAAATAATAAGATGGAGGACTGACAATGAAAAGAATACTTGCGACAGCACTTGCTTTGATCATGGTTCTATCTCTGGCGGCCGGCTGCGGCGGTTCAGAGACTACAACAACGAAACCGGCTGATCAGACAACGACAGCCAAGCCCAACGAGTCATCTGAGACAACTACAGGCAACGAGGCTCCGGCAGGACCGGTTGAGATCACAGTAGTTACCTCCTACGGCGGTGATGACGGCAACAGAAGTAATTATGAAGCAGCCATCAAGAGCTACGAAGGAACAACAGGAAACAAGGTTCTAGACGCTTCAGCTACCTCTGATGAAGAGTGGAAATCGAAGGTCATGACAGATTTCGAAGCTGGAACCGAGCCGGACGTTCTGTTCTACTTCAATGGCGTTGACGCCAATCCGATCGTCGAAGCTGGCAAGGTAGTTTCACTCGAAGATATCCGCAAGGAATACCCGGACTATGCCGGTAATATGAAAGAAGACCTGCTCGTTCCATCACCAGTTGACGACAAGGTCTATACCGTGCCTGTAAATGGATTCTGGGAGAGCTTGTTCATTAACAAAAAAGTACTGGCTGAGGCCGGTGTTGAAGTTCCCGGTGCTGACTACAGCTGGGATGCATTTATGGCTGACTGTGAGAAGATCAAGGCTGCCGGCTTCACACCTGTAGCAGTATCTCTGCAGGAGGTTCCTCATTACTGGTTTGAGTTCGCAGTTTATAACAGAGGCAGTATTGATAATCATCTAGAGCTTCCAGCGGCATCGGATGACGCTGTTGGCCAGAAATGGGCAGAAGGCCTCAATGACATCAAAGCTCTTTATGACGCAGGATATCTCCCTTCTAATACTCTGACCGCATCTGACGCTGAAACAGTTCAGCTGTTGGCAGACGGCGATGCAGCCTTCCTGATCGATGGCAGCTGGAAGATCGGTTATTTCCAGGAAAACAACGCTGATAATCTTGAAGATTTCGCCCTCTCATATGTACCTGGTAATGGTGACCGCAAGGCAACTGATCTGGTTGGTGGTATCTCTATGGGCTACTACATCACCAAGAAGGCCTGGGATGATCCTGAAAAACGCGATGCTGCAGTTAAGTTCGTTGAGCATATGACTTCTGACGAAGTTGTCTCAGTCTTCGCGACAACCTCTGTAACGGCTCTGAAGAATGGTGTTATCCCCAGTGATGATCTTGATGAATTGCAGCTCAGCGCTATTGAGATGGCAGCTGGTGCCACCGGTCTGGTTGGTGCGGTTCAGGATAGCATGTCTGCTGAAGCCAGAGGCGATCTCTTCGCCAATGTCAAAAACATCGTTACAGCCAAAATTACTGCTGAAGAAGCCATAGATTCAGCTCTAGCCCTGCAATAAGACTATCTGAGTATTTATTTAGACATCAATTGAAATAATACTAATTTCGTGGCGAAGAGGGCCGGACGAATCATAAGTGAGGTCCGGCCCTCATTTACCTAAGGCGGTTAACTATATGAATTCAGTAATATACAAGAAGAAGTCACCCTTGCTAGTATTTCTGATACCGGCTTTTGCCTTCATGTTGATATTTTTACATTATCCTTTTGTGAAAAATATTCTTAACAGCTTCGTGGAGATTTCCGGATTGGGTACAGCGGCTGGCGAGCTTAATCAGCCATGGTACAGCAATTATCTGAAAATGGCGCAGGACCCAAGCATGCTGACTGCTCTTAAAAATACGGGTTTTTTGATTCTTGCGACAATTGTATTTCAGGTGGGAATAGCATTAGGATTGTCGCTTCTGGTCGACCGAATAAGAAAAGGCGCCGAGCTTTTCCGTACAGTTTATTTCTTCCCCATAGTAATCAGCGGTACCGCACTTGGACTGATGTTCAATCTGATTTTTCTCTTCAAGGGCGGTATGCTCAATCAGCTGCTGATAAAGCTTGGACTGATCGTTGATAATATTGATTGGAAGGACGAGAAGCATTTTCTCCTGACGATGCTGCTTCCTGTCATATGGCAGTATGTTGGCTTCTACTTCGTAATCATGGTGACAGGTCTGGGAAACATCTCTTCGGAGATCTATGAGGCTGCCTCGCTTGATGGTGCTGACGGCTGGAGAACGACCTGGTACATATCTCTGCCATTGCTGCGTAACGTGCTCTTCACCTGCCTGATTCTGGCAATCACTGGTGCGCTTAAAGTTTTCGATCTGCCCTGGGTCATGATGGGGCAGGGCATCCCGATGGATAGATCCTGGCTGACCGGTACATATATGTATAATCAGACCTTCATACGTGCCGATGTCGATTATGGCTCTGCCATTGCCGTTGTAATTGTTGTGCTTGGTGTTGTGCTCTCACAGCTGGCCAATAAGTTATTCAAAGAAAAAGACTTTTAGAGTGAGGGGGCCAGTAAGCCTCGATCTACTCTGCTGAATATGCCATTAGAAAACATTCATTGAGGAGACTGTTATGACTGAGCAGCAATATATAAATGAAGCGTTGGGGCTGGATAGGGACGGTTTGCGCCGAAGAAGCAAGTACAGACCGTCGCAGGGGATAATCTATCTGATTTTGACCTTCTGGGGGCTAACAACTCTCTACCCGTTCTTCTGGGTAATTATTAACTCTTTTCGCGAGAAAGGATTGATCAGATCAGACTCGTTCTCGATTCCCTGGCCAGGCAGAGATGGCTTCACACTAGACAACTATGTGCTGGCTTTTGAACGAGCTGATTTTAAGAACGCATACGCCAACAGTATCATTATTTCGGCCGTAGTAACCATCGTGGTAATTCTGCTGGCGGGGCTGGCGGCTTATGGCATGGTCAGATATCGCTTCCCTGGCCGCAAACTTCTGCATATGTTGATTCTGGCAAGCATGATGTTCCCGGTTTTCTCAACCATTATTCCTGTGTTTCGACTGCAGGTCACCTGGGGACTTGCCAGTACTGGCAACAGGCTGCTTTCTCTGATCTCTGTTATTCTGCCTCAGGTCGCAGGCAACATTTCTTTTGCCATTATTGTTCTGATGGGCTTCATCCGCAGCGTACCGATGGATCTTGAGGAATCAGCCTTCATCGACGGCGCCAATATCTTCCAGATATTCGGCAAAATCATACTGCCGGTAGCGAGGCCGTCTTTTGCCACTGTGGCGATCTTCACATTCCTCTGGTCCTACAACGACCTCTTCACGCAGACCTTCTTCCTGCGATATCCCAAGGAGAAGACTATCACGCTTCTCCTGAACGAAATCAGCTCGCAGGCCGGCGTGAACTACGGCCTGATGGCATCGTCTGTCGTACTGGTTGTCGTACCAGTTCTTCTGGTCTATATTGTACTTCAGAAGAACATTATCCGCGGCATGACAGTTGGCGCGGTCAAGGGATAAAATAGAACAAGCATCCTGGCAAAAGCCTTGCCTGGATATTAGGTAGCATATTTTGGAGGCGAAAATGTATCGTGTAGTGCTGATAGATGATGAAGCGATCATCGTGGAAGGACTTAAGAAGCTGGTCGATTGGACTGGTTTCGGCTGTGAGGTCATCGCCTCAGCGCATGATGCTGCCTCCGGGCGTCAGGCTATAATAGATAATGATCCCCATATCGTTTTTACTGATATCCGCATGCCGGATCAGGATGGGCTTAGTATGCTGGCGGGATTAAGAAGTGAGTTTCCCGAGCTTCTGGTGACGGTGCTGACCGGCTATCGTGATTTTTCCTATGCGCAGGAAGCTGTTCGCCTTGGTGTTCACAGACTACTGCTTAAGCCTTCAAGAATGGATGAGATCAACGAAGCGATGAGCAGTATGGCTGCCATTCTGCGAGACCGTCAGCCGGATGATGAGATCGCTGACAGAAATAGCAGCGCCAGCAGCTATATTGTCCGACGTGCGCTAAGCTATATAGAGGATAATCATCAGACTAAGCTCTCACTGCAGGAGGTCGCTGATCACTGCTATGTTTCGCAGTGGCATCTCTCCAAGCTTCTTAATAAGCATACAGGCAAGAAATATTATGATCTGTTGAACGCTGCCAGAATTGAAACGGCAAAGAGGCTACTGCGGGATAGCGCGAAGGAGCATCTGACAATTGCCGATATCAGTGAAGCTGTAGGCTACAGCGATACAGGCCATTTTTCCAGGAGCTTCAAGAAATATGTCGGCGTGAGCGCCAACGAGTATCGAAACGGCTGAAAACTGGGCTTATGGCAGTCTGTAGAATGTGATGATCACGGTGCCTTCAGCCTCTCCGGGCTCGAGTCCGCCGGCGTAAACTCCGTAGT
>CAZHQX010000073.1:3151-7330 GCA_964534195.1 uncultured Oscillospiraceae bacterium | reverse complement strand
TTACCTCCAACGAGAAAAGACCCTGGACGAATGGAACAGATCCGCCGCATAGGTCTTCTCTCTGCTTAAGGGGAGCTTGGAACAGACCATTGGAGGTCTATTTCACATATAATTATACAAATAATACTCTCACATTAATATTGGGCAAGCGCTGATAATTAGTTAAACAAACCAGCAATCTGACAAGAAAATAATTTTACAGCACCGTGCTTTTCTTACAGGTGAACGAAGCATTATCATATAGTGGGATCAGCCCTTCTTCCTGGTTGCGATATCAACCCAAACAGCCAGCAGAAGAACGGTTCCTTTTACCAGATACTGTTCGAATGAACCGAGACCATACAGTGACATACCATTATCAAGACTGGCCATAACAAGTGCACCAATAATAGCGCCGATGATCGTACCTTCACCACCGAGAGTAGATGTACCACCGATGATAGCTGAAGCGATAACATCCATTTCCATACCCGTTCCACCAGAAATGGCAGCAGCGTTCAGACGTGATGCATAACAGATACCTGCAGTAGTAGTTGCAAAACTCATCAGTACGAATATCATGAAATTCGTTTTCTTGATATTGATACCGGAGAGAACAGCAGCATCTTTGTTGCCGCCGATAGCGTAAACATGTCTGCCAAATGCTGTCTTGGTAGAAACTATTGTGAAGATTATTACCATTACACCAAGAATAAGTGCCAGATATGGAACGCCGCGGAAGGAAGCAAGAACAAACGATATGGCAACGATAACACCGCTGATCAATAATGTTTTGACCAAGAAAAGCGGGAAGCTCAAAGTATTGAAGCCATAGGAGATTCTGGCTGATCTGCTTCTGAACGTAAGAATCAGATAAGCCAACAAACAAACAGCACCTATAACCAATGATGTAACATTCATGCCCGCATCGGGAATAATATTTGGCAGATAGCTCTGTCCAATAGCACGGAATATTTCATTATTTGGAGAAAGTGAGAGACTGCCGGTAACACCGATAACACCACCGCGGAACATAAGCATACCTGCAAGTGTAACGATAAAGGCTGGAACCTGTCTATAGGCGATCCAGAAGCCCTGCCAGCAGCCGAGAAGAAGTCCGCAAGCCATGGTAATAGCAAGCGCTACCCATACATTCAGATCCTGTTTGACCAATAAATTAGCTGCTATAGCACCTGTCAGACCGACAAAAGAGCCGATTGAGAGATCAATATGTCCTGCGACCATGACCATTACAATACCACAGGCAGCAATACCGACAACAGAGCTCTGAGTCAGAAGATTGGTCAGGTTGCGGGCAGTTAGAAAATTACTGGTCAATAGCTGGAAAATCAGCCATATTACGACGAGTGCGATAATCATAGTATACTGACGGATATTACCTCGGACCGATTTCAAAACAGAGGCCAGGGGTGTATCCTCGGCCATTGGTTTATTTGTCATTTCAGCCTTCATTTGCTTTTTTACCTCCAGTTGCGTAATACATGACCTTCTCCTGAGTAGCTCCATTCCAATCCAGCTCACCGGTCATACGACCTTCGTGCATGACCAGGATCCGGTCGCTCATTCCCAGGATCTCAGGCAGTTCAGATGAGATCATTATGATGCAGACACCCTGCTCGATCAGCTCGTTCATGATATTGTATATTTCTACCTTGGCGCCGACATCGATACCTCGTGTAGGCTCATCCATAATCATGACGCGTGGATTGGTAACCAGCCATTTGGCCAGAACCACCTTCTGCTGATTGCCGCCAGAGAGATTTTTGGTCAGCTGTTCAACTGATGGTGTCTTAATTCGCAGCTCCTTGACATAACGTTCTGTCTGCTTGATGATTTCATTATCGTTCAACAGTTTTTTCTTGGTAAATCTTTTAAATGAAGCAAGAGCCGTGTTAAACCTGATGTCCTGGCGCAAAACTAATCCGTAGCGCTTTCTGTCCTCAGATATATAGGCTATACCTGCATCAATTGCTTCTTCAGGATTCTTAATATTTTGTTTCTCGCCATTTATCATCAGTTCTCCGCTGATGCCTACTCCATAGGCACCAAACAAACTCATGACGAGCTCAGTACGTCCTGCTCCCATAAGTCCGGCGATACCAAGGATCTCACCCTTTTTAAGATCAAAGGAAACATTGTCGATCATCACCTTGTCGGGAAGCTCCGGATTATGAACAGTCCAATTACGAACTGACATTACTGTGTCGCCTGCTGTATGAGGCTTACGCGGGAATAACTGTGTAAGCTCACGACCAACCATGTAAGAAATCAATTCTTCTTCATTGATCGCACTTACCTGCTTGGTAGTGATCGTTTTGCCATCTCTAAGAACTGTGACGGAATCAGCAATACTGAAAACCTCACCGAGCTTATGAGAAATGTAAATACAGGTAACACCCTTGTTCTTAAGCTCACGCAAAATATCAAGCAAATTATCTGTTTCAGTTTCAGTAAGAGCTGCTGAAGGCTCATCAAGAATCAACAAGTCAGCATTCTTAGATATCGCTTTCGCGATCTCGACCAGCTGCTGCTTACCAACGCCCAGGTTTATAACCCTGGTGGTTGGACTTAAATCCAGGTGTACTTCCTTCAGAACATCCTGAGTCTTCGTATATGTTTCTGACTCATTAAGGAGTCCTTTTTTCGTTATTTCTGAGCCAAGAAAAATGTTCTCGGCGATTGTCATCTGTTTTACCAGAGCCAGCTCCTGATAGATAATAGCTATGCCCTTGTGCTCACTGTCCTTGATAGTATTGAATTTCTGAACTTCACCATTGAAAATAATATCGCCGGAATAAGTGCCAAAATTATAAATACCGCTCAGGACCTTCATGAGTGTTGATTTGCCGGCACCATTTTCGCCGACCAGTGCATGTATCTCACCGCGTTTTACCTGAAACGTGACGTCGTCCAGAGCGCGGACACCAGGGAATTCTTTTGTTATTCCCTTCATTTCAAGAATATATTCAGCCATGTTCCCTCCCCCATCTGACAGTAGGCTCTGCTGCAACTGCCTGCGACAAAGCTGCCAATCAAGTCGTCCCTGTATCAGGGATAGCCGTCAAGGCAGCTCTGCCGTGGAGTTGTCAGTTATTATTGATAACTATTTTTGAGCAGTTCTTATTTCATTACGTCAGCTTCTTTGAGGTAGCCGCTGTCGATCAGAACACTCTTGAGGTTATCAGCATCAACTGATACTGGTGTAAGCAGAACGGAAGGAACATCTTTTACGCCATTGTTGACGACCTGTCCATCTGTTTTGATCTCTTTCTCAGCAAACATATCCTGAGCAATCTTGATGGCTTCTTTACCGAGTTCACGAGTATCTTTGAAAACGGTCATTGATTGTTCGCCAGCCAAGATACGCTGTGCCGCTGCCAGCTCTGCGTCCTGACCTGTAACTACAACGCTGCCTGCCAGACCTTCTTTGTTCAGAGCCTGGATAGAACCGCCAGCTGTACCATCATTAGGTGCGAGGACTCCGACGATGTCTGTGCTCTTATTCAGAGCTGCTTCAACGTGCTTCAGAGCTTCTTCAGCCTTCCAGTCCTGACATGCCTGTTCGTTAAGAACAACATAGTCGCCGCTGTCGATCTTAGGCTGCAGCTTGTTCATAGCGCCCTGCTTGAACAGCTTGGCATTGTTGTCTTCAGGGTCACCTGACAGAACAACGATATTGCCTTTGTCAACGTTGTTAACGAAGTATTCGCCCTGGAGCTCACCAACTTTAACATTGTCGAATGAAAGATAAAGATCCAGCTTATCTGTTGCTGTGATCAGACGGTCATAAGATATAACCTTAACACCACTGGCAACTGCGTCTTCAACGATAGCTGCTGCTGCTGCTGCGTCGTGTGGAGCGATAATCAGAACGTCGATACCTTCTGAGATCATGTTCTCGCACTGTGATTTCTGTTTCTGAGCGTCAAGATCAGCGACGTTGCTGACGAATTCGATTCCGGCATCCTGACAGGCTTTTTCCATGGTTTCCTTATCACGTGCCCAGCGCTCTTCCTGCAGAGTCGGGATAGAGATACCAACCTTAAGTTTGCCGTCGTCCTTCTTGTCCTTCTTACAGCCAGCCGCCATCGACAAGCTCATAGAAAGCGCCAATACTACTGTCGCAATTCTGACAAATTTCTTCATGCCATTTTCCTCCTTAGAAGTGTTGTATCGTTC
>CAZHQX010000073.1:0-3051 GCA_964534195.1 uncultured Oscillospiraceae bacterium | reverse complement strand
ACTGTCATAAGCTGCGAGCCCTCAACAATTCGCTGACAAGCATCAAGATCCGCGTCCTGGCCGGTTACCGGCACACTTCCGGCCAGCTTATGCATAGCAAGAGCTCTAAGGGCCGCACCGGCAAGCGCGTCATTGCCACAGAAAATGCCATCGATCTGATGTTGCGCATCCAGCCAGCCTCTTACCTTAATATACGCGTCATCAGCACTCCAGTTTTCAGCGAATTCTTCAAGAACTACTTCAGTTTCCGGATAATCCTTCTGAACATCAAGAATACCACTCACTACCAAAGAAACGTTATTGTCCTCACGCGAACCCTTTAAAAGAGCGAATCTGCCAGCAGGAATGGCCTCAAACATCTTACGAGCCATCAATCTGCCAACCTCAACATTGTCAAAAGAAACGTAGAGGTCCACATCAGCTTGATTGATGAGTCTGTCATAAGCGATCACGCTGATGCCCTTGCTATGAGCAAGCTCCACTTCATCAACCAATTGATCGGCGTCTATCGAAATTATAACCAGAACATCAACCTTGCGTTCTATCAGATACCTGATCTGACTCTGCTGCTCCTTGGCATCACTTGTAGCATTTTGAACAATGACCTCAGCGCCAAGCTCATTCGCAGTTGAAACGAAAACATCACGATCACGCATCCAGCGATCAAGCACCAATGTGTCCATTGCCAGCCCGATCACAGGCTTGCCGCCCTCCTGCGGACCAACCGGAACTTCTTTCTTGCTATCTTCATTACATCCGCCCAAAACCGATGTTATACCAACAAGCATAATAACAACTAACAGAGTTCCCAAAACCCTGCCTATATATCTGCGTTTTATTAGATACCGCATACTTGCTCCTCCTTGATAACATGACGTCTTGTACGGCCTGATTCAATACCCTGTCGGCTTGATCTATCTATACTCTGATGGCGTCCGACCGCTGATCCTTTTAAAAATTCTGCTGAAATAATTAGGATCACTATATCCAAGCTTCAAGCTAATTTCCTTGACAGAAAGATCAGTCTGCCTAAGCAGCTCTTTAGCCTTGTTAATTCTTAAATCAGTCAGATAGTCGATAAAAGTCCGCCCCATCTGTGAGCTGAATATTCTGCTCAGGTATTGTGGACTAAGTGCTATCTTGGCAGCAGTTGTCTCCAGCGACAAAGAGCTGTCGCTGAAATTCATGTCTAAATACTCCTTGGCCTGTATAACAAGATCATTAACATTTCGGTTGCGCATACCAGATATCAGCTCACAAGTCTGATGAATTCTCGAATGAGCCATTTCCTTAAGATCTTCAATATCTTCAGTCTCAAGAAGCTTGCAATAATTGAAGCCGCCTTGTGGCCCGCTATTTCTGCGCTGAGCCTCACGTTCTGTGAGAGCCATAAGAACCATCAGTCGACTCTTGATCTGCTCTGTTGACAGATTATTAAGGCTCTCATAAATACTATCAAAGAGCATACAGGCCATGCCTGGATCAGCAGAGGCAATTGCCTCAAAATATTCGCGTTCGATAGTATCAATATCACGGCCGCTCGCAGGCAACTCTGCAAGCTTGCTATACAGCATCGCCTGTCCCGGACCTGCCAGCTGCATAGCCTGAAGTGATTCCTGCCAGGCATGATGAAGATCATCAGCAGTCTCACATGGGTTACTGATACCTGCTCTGACCTCAACATCAAGTCTGCTCTTTATCTTCTCAACAATTATTCTTCCAAGCATATCAGACTGCTGCTGCAGTGAGCTCAGCATCTCCGGCTCAGCCGGGAAAAATACGACCATCCTATTCAGCAGCAGAGGACCGATCAGACAAGCATGAACTGATTTGATAAGCTCCCTTAGTGTCTGATAATTGCGATGTAAACGAACATGACTGCCAATTCTATTCTGCATCATGCCATTCTCACTATCCTCACCAAACTCCAGAGTCATGACAAGTCCATGTGCGCCCTGAATCTCCAACATCTCAAGATATCTGGCGATATCCTGCTGCCCACTATCCGGAAACAACAACGCATATATAAACCCGGTCTCAAGAACACCGATTACATTCTCCAGCTTCTCCCTCATCGCCAGATCATCATAACGACGCTGCCTGTACTCATCCACCTGAACGATCGCACTGTCAACAGTTTGAATAATACGCGCACGATTTACCGGCTTCATCAGATAATCGAAAACACCAAGACTGATCGCCTGCTTGGCATAATCAAACTTATCGAAGGCAGTAAGCAGAATTATGACCGCAGCCGGCAAAAACTCCCTTATAGAACGAATTGCTTCGATACCATTGATCCCTGGCATACTTATATCCATCAGGATAATATCAGGGTGCAGCATCTCAGACTTCTGTATCGCCTCACGCCCAGACTTAGCGGTTTCGATCTGACAGCTCGCGCCGTATTCTTTTCCCAGGATGAACTTGAGCGAGTCAACAACGATCTGCTCATCATCTACCAACAAAACTCTATACATGATACTGCCTCCTTCCTGTCTTATTCATGATCCAGCGGAATCATCAGACAAATTTGAGCACCGACACCATCAGGTCCGGAACTGATTTCAATCACCTGCTCACGCCGATAGAACAACCGCAGCCTGCTGATAACATTATTGAGCGCGATACCTGCTCCCTTACGCGATCCCGCTTCTGCATCTATCAGAACCTCAGCCGTCTCAGTCGGATCATCCACATAAGCCAGCAATCGATCTATAGTCTCCTGATCGAAGCCCGACCCATTATCAGTTATCAGGACTCTGACATGATCATTCTCCTGACTGACCTCGATCGAAATCAACCCGCCCGACTCCATGTCTCTGAGCCCATGGGCAAAAGCGTTCTCAACGATCGGCTGCAGGATAAGGCTCGGCATCCTCACATGCAGACACCGCTCTTCGATCTTCTGCCTATACTCAAATCGATCGGCAAATCGTACCTTCTGAATATAAATATAGTGCCCGACCATCTCCAGCTCCTGTCTAAGCGTGGCATCGTGATCGAATATTTTAATATTATACCGGTAAAAGTCGGCTATATTCTCGATCA
>CAZHQX010000072.1:0-7369 GCA_964534195.1 uncultured Oscillospiraceae bacterium | reverse complement strand
ACAAATTCCAGGAACGCTTCGGCTATATAGCTGCTTCTGGGTATGCAGATATCAAAGCTCTGCCTGCTGGTTTGATTCTGGTCGGCCAGTCCTTGCATTTCCTCAACCTGAGCGATGATCCCACGGGCATATTTTATCAGCTGTTCTCCCTTCTCCGTAGGTATAACTCCCTTAGAGGTCCGTCGAAAGATCGTGATATTCAAAGACTCCTCAAGCTCCCTGACGGCTTTGCTCAAATTGGGCTGTCCCATGAAGAGATTATCTGCTGCTTTTGTGATTGAACCAGCTTTGGCGATCTCGATCACATATTTCAAATGAAGTAAATTCATATACCTACCTCGTCGTCTCTTTTAGTTTTCGTGATAGCATAGCCAGTGAAGCTGCCATATTCTCATTTTGAATCAGTACATTCTCCGGAGCGTTCAGATGCACCGGGGCAAAATTCCAGATAGCCAGGATCCCGCTAGCCAGAAGATCATCACAGGCAGATTGAGCTGCTTCGGCTGGAACTGTGATGATTCCTATATGTATCCGTAATCGTTTACATATTTCTTCCATTTCCGAGATAGGCCGTACTCTGCAATCACCAATAACTTCATCGATCGTTTGAGGATCGTTGTCAAAAGCCGCTATAATATTCAGACCATAATTAGCGAAGCCTTTGTAAGAGATCAGCGCTTTGCCAAGCGAGCCAACTCCAACAAGCACCGCATCCATGACATTATTATAGCCAAGGTAATCTTCCATATTGTCTATAAGGTCCTGAATCTCGAAGCCCGTATTGGGTTTACCCTTGATCGAGCTCACAGCTGCAAGGTCCTTACGCACCTGAACGTCGTTTAGTCTAAGCTCAGTCGCGATGGCTTTTGCCGAGATGACTGTTTCATCTTGCGCCTTATAATCCTTTAGAAGCTGAAGATAATATGGCATTCTGCGAAGTGCTTGCACAGATACTTCAACAGGACCTTTCTTCTTCTGATTCATACTATTCACACGCCTTTCTAATATCGCAATTATCGATATTGAAAAATCGATATTTCGTTATCGATTCTAGGATAGAGCAGCTATATTGTCAACCACTGACTAAATTGACTATTATTATCTTTAGGGATATAATCCTCTGAACTTCAAATGTATACAATTTTTGTGCTTTTAAAATAATATGTTTCAAGAGGGATCTGATATGAAGATAAACAACGAGTTAAGGGGCCGACGCAGTCTGATGCAGAGCCATCCTTTGCTGGCTACACTGGTTGGTTTGAGAGGAAATGAACGGGCCTGCGTTTATACCGAGCCACTCTGGGGAATACCATATAATCTATATTCGCCATTCTTGACTGTTTATATGTATGCTCTTGGTGTAAATGACCGTCAGATCGGCATGATGCTAAGCATAGGCATGATTTTCCAGGTATTCGCGGCACTGATGGGCGGTGTCCTGACTGACAAACTCGGGCGGCGCAATGCTACGGTCATATTTGATACGTTGTCGTGGTCGATCCCTGCTTTGATCTGGATGTTCTCACAGAATTTCTGGTGGTTTCTGGCAGCGACGATTCTGAACAGCATGTGGCAGATCACTAATAACTCTTGGACCTGCCTGATGGTAGAAGATTGTGATCAGAGCAAGTTGGTACATATGTTTACCTGGTGTACGATCTCTGGCTTGTTGGCGGTTTTCTTCGCTCCGGCGGCCGGTATCCTTGTTGATAGACTAACGATCATCCCTGCTATGCGTATCATCTTCGGTCTTACCTTCATCATGATGACGGCCAAGTTTTATATTTTGTACTTTACCGCTCACGAAACCAGCAGAGGTGTTATCCGCATGCGTGAGACAAAAGGCGTACCTATACGAAAGCTACTGGCCGAGTATAAGGCAATTGCCATACAGGTCGCTAAAACGCCCAGGACAGTTTTTGTTGTCGCGATCATGATGATCCTGAACATAACGGCCGCGGTCAGTAACAACTTCTTCGCGCTCTTTGCTACTCAGAATCTGGGCATGCCGGATGCCTGGCTGGCCTGGTTCCCGATTGGCCGTGCAATAGTCATGCTGATCTTCATATTCACAATTCAAACCGCGCTCAGTCATCTTTCCTTTAGAGTTCCGGTTTTGATTGGGCTTGCCTTGTACATAGCCAGCCAAATCATTCTGATCACAACCAAGCCTGACCATTTGCTGCCGCTGATATTCTATATTCTTCTGGAGGCATTTGCTTTTGCTCTTGTCATTCCTCAGAAGGACTCAATGATGGTAAAATTTATCGATCCGGTTGAGCGTGCACGCATTTCATCAATCGTTTATATGGCAATGATAGCAATATCTTCGCCCTTTGGCTGGATCGCCGGTGAGCTCTCACAGCGCAATCGCAGCTGGCCCTTCATCATGAATATTGTGTTGTTCTCTCTTTGTTTCCTGCTGATAGTTTATACTAGACGTATGAAGCTTACGGACGAGAATTGATCTGGAGAATTATATGGAAAATAATAGCGAAGTTCAAAATCTGGTCATTTTTTATCAGCAACAGATTTCATGCTCAGGTTATCCTTCGCAAGAGTAATTGCTTCATTAACATTACCGCAAACATTCGATTCGCCGACTTTTACCAGTACTCCTGTATTATCAACAACCTTTAGCAGCTGTTCATTCAAGCCGGCAAAGAACACCTTGATTTTCCGTTCCTTGCTTCGCTTAATTATACGATTAAGCGCATTTATTGCCGACGCATCTATGTTGGGAACACTCTCGAAACTGAGAATCAGGACTCTGCAGTCGCTTCTGATCTCATTCATGATGTCCATAAAAGTATTGGCCACGCCAAAAAACAGTGGTCCTTCGATTTGATATACCATAATTCCAGATTCAATTAATTTGCTGTCAAGCAGCTTCTGCGGCGCGACATAGTCTGTTTTATTGTCTGCGTCATCCTCGATTATCGCGGCTGAAATCGAATCCATACTGACAAAAGTCGTGCTCTCTGACATGCGTCGTATGAAGAAGAACATCGCTACGATCATACCGATACCGATCGCGAAAACCAGGTCGAACAGAACCGTCATGAAAAATGTGACCAATAAAATGACCATATCACTCTTTGTCGACTTGAGAAGACCTTTGAACGAGCGCCATTCACTCATGTTGTATGAGATCACGATCAAAATAGCTGCCATGGCCGTCATCGGTATTAATTTGGCCAGAGGCATGAATAGCAGCATAATCAGAAGTATTGTCAACGAATGTACGATTCCTGCCACGGGAGTACGTCCGCCATTTTTAACATTTGCGGCAGTTCTCGCGATCGCTCCGGTTGCCGGGATACCGCCAAACAGAGAAGATGCAATATTTGCCACACCCTGGGCTACCAGCTCCATGTTCGACCGATGTTTGGAGCCGATCATACCGTCAGCGACAACTGCTGACAACAGCGATTCAATACTAGCCAAAAAAGCAATGGTAAAAGCCGGCGCCGCCAGCTGGCGGATATTCTCCAGACTGAAATCTATACTTCCAAAATCTATTATTGAAAAAGTATTGGGAATATTACCGAAACGGCTGCCAATAGTTTCAACCGGCAGATCTAGCAGACTGACAAGCAGTGTCGACAAAACTAACGCTATTAGAGATCCGGGTATTTTCTTATTGATCTTAGGCCACAAAACAATAATCAGCAATGTCAGCAGGCCAATACCAAGAGTATAAATATGTGTTGTATCAAATGCTTTGATATATGCATGCCATTTCTCGATGAATTCAGACGGGACTTCCTCCATTTTTAATCCGAAGAAATCCTTGATCTGAGTCGAAAACAAAACGATCGCGATGCCACTAGTAAAGCCTGTAGTTATTGGATAAGGAATAAATTTTATGACACTACCGAACTTCATAAGACCGAAAATAATCATGAGTATCCCGGCCATGATCGTAGCTAACGTCAGTCCCGGCATGCCGAATTTTTGAATGATCCCATAAATGATAATTACAAAGGCACCGGTCGGACCGCCGATCTGAACGCGGCTCCCGCCAAGCAGAGAAATAAAAAATCCAGCTATGATCGCTGTGATCAGGCCTTTTTCAGGTGTAACGCCGGATGCGATCGCAAGTGCGATCGATAATGGCAGAGCAATAATCGCAACAATTATACCTGCGATAATATCCCTGCCCAGCTGGCCGCCTTGAAATTCATTTTGCCGATGCTTAATGATTGAAAGAAGTTTAGGTTTCAGCATAGTTCATACCTTGTGCAGCAGCTGCACCAATAGACAGCTGCTATCAGCTTTCCAAATAATAAGACCGACTAATCATATTCCTATTATTGGGGAAAATCAATTGTGAAGGTGCTGAAAATTTG
Source organism: uncultured Oscillospiraceae bacterium (assembly GCA_964534195.1). GTDB lineage: Bacteria > Bacillota > Clostridia > Saccharofermentanales > UBA5734 > JAAYFZ01. The sequence goes on along the minus strand of CAZHQX010000072.1, from coordinate 3,017 downwards.
ACCAGCTATCATTCTTCTTCAGGTTCTGCTTCCATAGGCAGGACGATGGTAAAAGTACTGCCTACTCCAAGCGTGCTCTGAACAGATATTTCACCACCATGAGCCTCGACTATCTGTTTGACCATTGTCAAACCAAGGCCTGTATTACTCGATTTTGCTTTAGATCTTGCCTGATCTGCCTGATAAAACCGATTGAATATCTTATCCAAATGTTCAGGAGCGATGCCGATACCATCATCGGAAACACTGATGTTTATATGGTCGTCGTTTTTACCACCTAGATGCAGATCGACAATTACGAAGCCGTTATCACGTCCATAACTGATACTGTTGGAAACCAGGTTTATCAGAGAACGCATCAGCTGTATCTGATCGGCCTCGATCTCAATACTTCGGTCAAGCTTGCTGATGAGTTGTATTCCCCTTGTATCAGCTTGTTCCTGCAATTCAGCCATAACCATTTCACATAGCTCTGCCAAATTGAATTTCTCATAATTAAGTGATCTTAGGGCATTTCCGGTCCGTGACAATTCGAGCAGCTGTGTTATCAATCTGGACATTTGCTCTGACTGACGCAGGATTGAACCCAGACTATCCCGCATGATTGCAGGATCATTTTGTGTCAAGCCATACTCTGCCTGAGAAATAATTACAGACACAGGTGTACGCAGTTCATGTGAAACATCAGAAGTGAACTGTTTCTCGTTCTCAAAAGCATCCTCAATTTTCTCCAGAAGCTTATCATATGTCGCCGCCAGGCTATACAACTCATCATTTGTATTGCCCTCAAGACCAATTCTGCTGCTTAGATCCTTTTTTTTGATAATATATTCTGCTGTTTGTTGAATCTTTCTGACAGGTGCAAAAGCTCTTTTTGTAACTATATATCCGGCAGCAATAGTTAATCCTACCAGCAGCGGCAAAGTCAGCAGCATTAGCAAGAGAACATTGCGAAGTGTTTGTTTGCTGTTACTAAGTGAATAGATACCCCTTATCCAAACACCAGTGCCGTTTGGATATTCAGTATACAAGTCATAAACCTGCCAGTTTTCATGTTCACTTGAAAACTCACGATGATTATCAGATTGCAACGCAATTTTCTCTGGAAAACCTTGAGGCGCATGTCCCATGATTTTCGTACCCTCTTGGCCATAGACTAGAAGAGAAACATCATTAACGTAGAAATCGAAGTCATTGCTGATTTCAAGCCAGTCACCTGGCATATCTATATAATCATAAGCATTTTTTACTGCTTTTTCCAAAGCATTTTGTGAGACATGCGTTATTTGTATATCTAGAGTTACCAGAAAAACTGTCATGATTACTACCATAAACAGCAGCATTACAGCGGCATAAAAAGTGGTAACTCTTTTTTTGATAGACCGCCTGCTCATTTAATCACCTGACCTGAGAACATATCCTGTTCCTCGAACAGTATGAATCAATTTCGGCTCGAACTCCTGATCTATTTTCTTACGCAAATAACGGATATAGACATCAATAACATTACTGCCACCGTCGAAACCAAAATCATATATCTGTTGTTCGATTCTTTCTCTTGTTAAAACTATTTCCTTATTGCGAAGCAGAACTTCAAGAAGCGCAAATTCACGCTGTGTCAGAATGATATTTTTGTCACCTCTTCTAACAACTCGTGCGTTCAGGTCCATTTCCAGATCGGCCAGCTTAAGCTTGTCACTATTTATATCTACTGGCTTCCGACGTGTCAAAGCCCGGATCCTGGCTGTAAGTTCAGCAAATGAAAATGGCTTGACCAAATAATCATCAGCACCGGCATCAAGTCCCTTAACCCTATCCTCTATAGAATCTCTAGCTGTAAGAAGCAAAACGGGCACAGAGCTACCTTCTTGTCTAAGAATCCTGAGTACTTCAAGTCCATCCATTTCAGGCAGCATAATATCCAGTATTATCGCATCATATTCTGCTGCACGAGCATAGTCCAGGGCGCTCAAGCCATCACCGCAGCCATCAACAATATAGCCCTCTGCTCGTAGTCTTTTGACTGTAATATCGCGCAGCTCAGGTTCATCTTCTACCAGCAAAAGCCTCATATTACTGCTCCTTTCGATTGATTAGTACTTGGTTGTGATTATAACATGTTCGCTGTGAGGACTTATCACAATTGTTTCCTGTGTTTCTTTTTCCATACATTACTGTTCTCATTTTAGATTCATTTTCGTCTCATCTGGTTTTAATGTTCATTTGTTAATCTGTAATCAGTTAATAAACAAACGCTTCCTGCAAGCAAAATAAATGGAGGATAAATTATATGAAAAGCATAGATAGAAAATGGAAAAAATTATTTGCAATAGTTATCGCTGCTGCGATGTTGCTCACGATTGGCAGCGTAACAACTTACCGCCTGGTAGAGGCATCTGCTTTTGATTCAGCCAGAGCTGCTGCCAGGGAAAAAGTACCGGCATCAGCAGAGCTGATCAAGGAATCAAAAAATGATGACGAGTATAGTTTTGAGTTTTATGAAAACACAGTAGCAGAAACATATTCAGTTTCTGTTGAGCGTAAGGATAGAACGCAAATACAAGTAAAAAGCAAGATCGAAAGCCAACAAGGATCTGAGAATATCAATCTTACAAAACAAGATGTGATTGATATAATTGAGACTCAATTTCCTGATGCGCAAATCAGCTCGATCAGCTTGAGTGAAGATGATGATTTCTACATATATGAGGTTGTTTTTTCTGCTGAGGCAGCCAGAGGTCAATTCTGGATCGACCCTGAAACCGGCAAAGTTATTGAGAGAGTCCTCCGTTACGGACAACCATTACTAATAATGAATCTGGGGGATGATGATTATGTTGATCAAGATGATAGTAATGACGTCAATGATGATACAATTGCAGTTAAGACAGATAGATATATAAGTCTTGAAGAAGCAAGAGTTATTGCACTTGAACAACATCCTGATATGCAGCTTCAGGGTGCCAAATATGATGAGGACGATGACAAACTGATCATTAAAATAGAGCTTGCAAATA
>CAZHQX010000071.1:0-7400 GCA_964534195.1 uncultured Oscillospiraceae bacterium | reverse complement strand
TTATGAACTACCAGCACATCGAGCATTCCATCATCTATACTGGCGCTCGGAGCCAAGCTGCGGAAACCGCCAACACTTCTGGTATTGGAAATGATGAACAGCATCACTTCCTCACTGATCGTTTTTTGCTCAGAGATGAGCTCAACTGATACAGTTTGCCAGAGTTGTCCCGGCAGATCGATCGCACCATTTATCAAATAGGCCAGCTGCCCTAGAACCGTTTTGGCCTCAGATGGAGTTTTGTACGCAACATCAGTCAAAACACCTCCGGCTGCGACATTGAGAAAATATTTATCGCCTGCAAGGCCAACATCAACTCGTCTGGTCTTGAAGCTTCTAAGCATTCTGCAATAAGCATCAGTTTCCCTTGGAATGTTCATAGCAAAGGCGAAATCGTTGACTGTCCCGGCAGGCAGAATAGCCAAAGGTGTCTGCATATGATGTCCTGCCATCAGTCCATTTACGACCTCATTTACAGTTCCATCTCCACCCACCGCCATTACAAGATCAGTCTGCCAAGGTTGAAAATACCGTGCTGCCTCATAGGCATCTCCGGCTCCCGTTGTCTGAATAATATCTACCTGACGAAATGTCTTGTCCTGTACTAATGTATCTATAATTTGCTTTGCCTGCTTCTGTACAGTCTGACGACCAGAAGAAGGATTGATAATTACTCTGACCTTCAAACAAACACCCCGCTTGCTTCTTATTTTGTCTGGGCTGATTATAGCATAGTTAATGCCTGGGCACACCTGACGCCATCCACAGCAGCCGAGACTATTCCACCAGCGTATCCAGCTCCTTCACCACATGGGATAAGTCCTGAAACAGATGATTGACAGTCAGCTCCACGCAGAATTCTCACTGGAGATGAACTACGTGTTTCAGGGCCTGTAAGTACTGCTTCTCCCCAGGCAAATCCCTGCAGCCGACGATCAAATTCCGGAATCGCTTCAACAATACTGCGCCAGATGAAATCAGGCAGCATTTCAGATGGATGAGTCTCAGAAACCGACGGTCGGCAGGACGGGATAGTTGCTGCGATCTCAAATTGTGCGGACTGATCCACTTGCCGGCTTCTGTTCTCCGCCAGACGATCCGCTGGCAGCAAGCCTTTTAGACGATACGCTATTCCAGCGTAAGCTCCTCCTGCCAGCTCCCAGGCTCTGCGCTCGATCTGGCGCTGAAGCTCGATGCCGGCAAGCGGATCGGTTGACGGAAAATCCTCTGTTGCTACACTCACGAGCAGTGCGCTGTTGGCATTGACCTGGGCACGGCTATGGAGGCTCATCCCATTGGTTACGATACCGCCGTTTTCTGATGAGGCTAAAATTACCTCGCCTCCCGGGCACATGCAGAAGGAGTATACAGCTCTGCCAGAAGGAAGCTTGACCGCAAGTTTGTAGTCCGCCGGCCCAAGTGCCGGCTGTCCAGCCATAGAACCAAACTGCGCCCAGTCTATTAAGGCTTGAGGATGTTCGATTCTCATTCCCATGGCAAAAGGCTTCGCCTCAAGCGCAGTCCCACGTTTCTGCAGCATCTCGAATGTATCTCTGGCACTATGTCCAGGGGCCAAAATCAATCTGTCCGCTCGTATGAATTTTTCAGATTCAGACAGCAGGGAGTTAGTACTGCTGACAACAACACCTTGCAGCTTGCCGGCTCTTATGTCAATATCCTTGACTCTGGCGCCAAAATGAATCTCACCGCCAAGCTCAATTATTCTTCTGCGTATATCTACAACAACATTTTTTAATATGTCTGTCCCAATATGCGGCTTGGCATTAAACAAGATCTCTTCAGGTGCCCCGGAAATAACAAGCTCCTCCAAAATCGCTCTGCAGCGCTCATCTTTGATTCTTGTGGTCAGCTTGCCATCTGAAAATGTTCCTGCGCCACCTTCACCAAATTGCACATTGCTCTCTTCATTAAGAATTCCCATTTGCCAGAACAGATCTACATCCTTCTGTCTCTGTTCGACGGAATTGCCTCTTTCGAGAATAATTGGCTTAAGCCCTGCCAAAGCCAGGTATAATGCCGCAAACATACCAGCAGGTCCAAATCCCACTATAACCGGTCTTGATTCTCTCAGACCGGAACTCAAGACGTTATGGCCCGAATCACTCTGCTGCTTGCTGTCAAGCAAATACGCCAAGCCTTGAAGCTTCTGAGGTTTGCCCAGGCGAATGGCATAATTGACAACTATATTGCTTTTACGCCGGGCATCGATAGAACGCCTGATAATTGTATAGCTGGGCTGTTCATTGGCAGGTAATTTAAGTCTGTCAGTAATTACCTGGTCAAGATCAGCCGGCATGTGCTTGGCCGACATCTTTATCTCAATTATTTCTGTGTTATTCATAAGCTGCCTTCACTCTGACGCAATAGATTTCCAGCCGCCTTAAAACCAGCAAGCCAGCCGCTGGACCATGCCCATTGTAAATTGTAGCCGCCACAAGGGGCATCAATGTCAACGATCTCCCCAACAGCAAAGAGTCCGGGATTTACTCTTGATTCCATGCTGTCCGGCTTGAACTGCTTGACATCCAGTCCGCCTGCGGTAACCTGTGCCTGATCCCAATCGCGAATACCAGTAATATCGATCTGGCAGCATTTAATGCAATTTACCAGTTCGTCTATATGCTCTGATTTGAGTCTGGAAACAGCAAGAGTAGGTAAGACTCTGTTGCTGATACCCAGTTTGACGATTTCTTCACCCAGCCTGCGGTGCAATAATCCGGTCAGCAGGCTGTCACAAATCAGGTCAGGATGTGATTTGATCCGTTGATCGATCCATAGTCTGAGCTCAGTCTCCGTCATATCAGGCAGAAGATCAAGCTCCAGTTTCATACCTTGTTCAGTTTCTGAGCACGAAATCGAGCGTGATAGCTCCATCGCGGCTATTCCTGATATACCATAATCGGTCCAGAGAAATTCTCCTCTTGTTGTCTGCAGCAGCGTATCCTGCTGTCGGATACCGCCGACTGCTTCGAATCTGATACCACTGCATTTTTTGCTAAGTGGTGTTTCCAGACAAATCGGCACAAGTGATGGTTTAGGCTCGATCAGCTCATGTCCAAGTTTTTCAGCCAGCTTGTAGCCACTGCCGTCAGAACCTAGTTTCGGCGCTGCAAGGCCACCTGTCGCCAGTATCACAACTTCTGTTAAGTATTTCTTGCCGGACGAGGTTCTGATCTCATATGCAGGTGCACCACTTATTGGTTTAGCACCTATATACAAAGGCTCATGCCTCTCAATAGTCTCAACCCTCTGATCAACTGATATCTCAATATTTAAACGATGAAGCTCAAGGCGCAATACATCCAATACAGCTGCGGCTTGATTACACCAGGGATATACTCTTCCCTCGCTGTCAGTCCTGGTTTCAAGACCCAACTCCCTGAAGAATGACATGACAGCGGCAACAGAAAACCTATGCAGCGGGCCTCTGGCAAATCGCGGTTCATTTCCTAGATAACAGTCAGGATCAGCTGATATATTTGTCAAATTGCAGCGGCCATTCCCAGTCGCTAGCAGCTTACGTCCGATTCTGGCCTCTTTTTCCAAAATCTGAATTCTGCTGCCGGCCGGCAATAATCTGCCTGCGGCAGCGGCGGCCATTAAGCCTGCAGGACCTCCACCTATTATTACAATATCGCAGACTGTTTCCATCATAATTGTCCTCTGCCGGTATTTTTCTGTGAGTTCTCAAGCAAAGCCAGGCAGCGGGCATATTTACTTTTCTGCTCAGGGATCAGCGGCAGATGCTCCTGCAGCGATTCTCCCAGCTCAAGCAGATCACGAACGTCGCCCTCTTTTAGCTCGAGCTCAAGCTCCAGCAGCTTTTCTTCCAAATCTCCACCCTTAAGATAACCATCATCAAGCGCGAGCTCCATTAAGGTATCCCCGTAACCAATGTCCCAGGCAATACGCTCGAAATGCGCCTCACAAACGAGCATTAATGGTTTATCGTCAATCAGCTCAAGGATTTCCTGCAGCTCATCATCAGGATCGCCATCGCTGACCGCAAACTTCAAGAACGCCTGTGAGTCAAAACCATCTTCTAGATCAGGATCCCAGGTTTCATCAGTCAGATGCAGGTTCCATTCAAGACGCTGATGAAGACTGGCAGCTGTCTTCTCACCAAGCTTGACCGTCATAACTCTGTTATCATTTTCCAAACGAATTCTCAATGTGGCCATTCTTTTGTTCAGATCACCTTCTGCGGTATCATAATAGAGGCTGTGCATTTTCAGCTGTCTGCGCGAACCCGGCATCAGCAGACCGCTTACCCAGTTATGCTCGAATAAATCAGAAGCCTTATCCGGATCGATCAGCTTAAGCTTCAATTCCGTTTCCATTTTTTACCTCCGAAAATGATTTGGTCAGGCAAGTATGCTCTTCATTTGATCAAGTGTTCTGGCAAATACTTTCATTGCCGACTGCAAAGGCTCAGGATCGTTGAGATCGACGCCGGCTTTTTCCAGTGTTTTTAGTGGGTAATCAGAACCGCCGGCTGATAAAAACTCAATGTATCTGGCAACATAGTCAGCCCCCTGATTTAATATCATGTCAGTTATTGCTACCGCACTGCAGAATCCGGTAGCGTACTTGTAGACATAAAACGAGTTGTAAAAATGAGGTATACGTGACCACTCCCAATGCATATATTTATCGATCACTGTATCGGGTCCGAAATAATCACGCAGCAGCTGTCCATATTCACAACCCAGCGTTTCAGCATTTAATGTTTCACCTTTTTGAGACATCGCATGCACCTTATACTCAAACTCCGCGAACATAGTCTGGCGGAAGACCGTCAGGCGGAAGCCTTCGAGCTGGTGATTAAGAAGCCAGGCCTGTTCAAGCCTTCCCTCTTCGGTTGTGACATCACATTGATCAAGCAAGTAGTTTATAAGCAGATTTTCGTTGACTGTAGAAGCGATCTCAGCCAGGAAGATTGGGTAATGCGCCTGCGGGAACGGGCGTCTGGACGAATATAAAGTATGCATGCTGTGGCCAAGCTCATGTGCGAGTGTAAATACATCTGATAGTGTACCGCTATAATTAAGCAGTACATAGGGATGAGAATTATATGTGCCCCAGGAAAACGCTCCGCTGGTCTTGGCCGGTGTTTCATAAACATCGATCCAACGATCTGTGAGGTGCTCCTCCATCAGCTCGAGATACTCCTTGCCAAGCGGCTTGAGCGCTTCTCTGACGATATCACAGGCTTGCTCGTAGCTGTAGCGCCTCTCCGGCATTTTCACGATCGGAATATAAGTGTCATAAATATGCAGCTCATCAAGCTTCATCAGTTGGCGGCGCAGATCAAGATACTGGTTGAGCGTTGGCTGAGCCTGATGAATTGTATCAAGCAGGTTTTCATAGAGTGACAAGGGCAGGTTATCGGCAAAGAGCGAGCTCTCGATCGTACTGTTGAATTTTCTTGCTGAGGCAAATAGATAGTCCGATCTTATTTGTGTACTGTATAATGCTGCCAATGTATTCCCAAGCGATGCATAGGCATCATGCATTTGCCTGAAGGCCTCTGATCTTAAATGTCTGCTGGGATTGTCGCGTAGCTGGGCAAATCTTGCCATAGTCAACTTGATATCATTGCCTTCTTCATCTTGTATGATTCCCAAATCAATATCGACATTATCCAGCATAGTATGAGTATCCTCAATACCCTGGCTGACATTGCCAAAGGCTGACAGAAGTTTCTCTTCAGCTTCGCTGAGAATATGAGGACGTTGTCTTATCTGATTAATCAGACGATGTCTGTATATTTCCAGTTCAGGTTCACTATCAATGTATGCCAATAGTTTGTCCTCAGGTATGGCCGCGATCTCAGGCATTAAGAACGATGTTCTGCCAGCGGTCTGATAATACTTGGACATAATTCTCTCAGTCATGTCCTGATACTTGGGCAGAGAGTTGTTTTCGTCACGCCTCATCCTGGCATAAGCAACCAGTTCACTTAGCAGAATATCCAGTTCTGTATCGATGATCAGCGTTTGAGCCAGCTCATCAGCAGAAGCTCCTGCTCTGCCCTTGAACGCTTCCAGTTTCATAACGATCGCGTCAATTGATAAAAACGATCTTTCCCAGGTCTCATCATCAGCGAAAATATCTTCCAAACGCCATTTACAATCAACAGGCACCTGTTCTCTGTTTTCCCATACTGGAATTTCAGGTATCGAAGCTGGTGTCTGCTCAGCCGCCTTGTTGTTGCCATAAAATAACTGCATGCATCTAATCCTCCATTTGCGATAAGCTAAGCCTATGGACGCCATCTTGAGTAACTACTGTCAATGCGTCCTCGGTCGCGAATCCAATTCTTATGATTTCAACAGCAAGATTCTGATCCAGAAGCCACTGCTTATTTTTAATATCAAAAACTTTGATCCTTGTACCACTTCCTATAGCAAGACGCGTACCTCTTACAGCCGGGATCGTGATATCTTCACCTATCTCGTAGCCTGCCGACCAGGAGTCTTTTGCCGTTTTAGTATACAAAGACCATTTATCGCCCTTTCTCTCATTGGCAAGCAGCAGCAGGCCATCCTTGTAGCGGGTCATTGTTCTGATTTCGGCATAATTCTGAATATATGCAGGCCGATCATTATTGTAATCCATACCAGCGACCGTATTTTGGCCAGCTGCGGTAAGCTGTGACGTGCTGTCATACGCCAACATAGGCATTATTGCTGCCTCCTCAGGCATCAATTGACCCTGCTCTTTGCCGTCAAGTCCATATCGTTTGTATACAGGTTGAACCGATGATCCGTCAGTATTGATCAGTGCAACGTCAAACACATCCTCGGTAGGCGAAAACGCAACATTAAGTACATATCCGGATTCCGGAAAATAACAGTCAAAAAGCTTGAGCCCAGTGTCAGGCTGATAAACTCTCACTATGCCGTGGCCATCAGTCTGATCCTCTATCAGTGCCAGCCAGCCATCATCTCTCACTGCCGCACCTACTATACGACCAGGCAGATTACCGGAGAACAATACTTGGTCCTGATTGATCATCACATAATTGTGGCCATCACGGTCTGCCGCCAACAGATAATCACCAGACTGCACACAAAAAGGTGCATCCATCTCTGCCTGCGAACTGAAAATTTCCTGTCCCTGGATGCTTAAGTATGTCAGTTGATTATTAGTAAGCCTAACGGCTCCTTCGCCATGTGGCCATGTATTCTGCGCCTGTAACTGATCGACCTCATAGCCGGTGTCAAGAACGGGCTGGGAGAGAACCGGAAGCGTTTCATCCGGCAAATCTATTTCATCCGGCAAACTAGAAGCCAGTACTATCGCAGCAATCATAAGCAGCAAAGCCAGCACGATCAAAACGATCAGGCTGGCCCTGCTCCGACGTGCAGCTGTAT
>CAZHQX010000070.1:0-7565 GCA_964534195.1 uncultured Oscillospiraceae bacterium | reverse complement strand
CTGAGCTTCAAACTGCCATTCGTTCCATCACAATGAAAATGGATGAAAACGAACGTGGTAATTTGACCAGACTGATGAAGGTAAAAGATATGATCGTCAATCAGGCGATTGAGAAGGCTCGTGCCAGAGATGCGGCAGCCGCAGTGCCTGAGTAAACAATTTATTATCTACGAATTAGTGCTGCCTGCAGAAAAATCAACGCAGGCAGTACTTTTTTTGTTTATGATGAGAACTTGACAGTTTATCCGAGTCTGTTTATAATATGCCAAGCACTTTAATGCTTTATCGCTTTAATACGATAAAGCAAAAGAGACCAAGCGGAGGATTTTATGGGACAGTGGCAGTTTCACACACCAGAAGGTGTTATAGACTATTTACCAGAAGAATGTGCAGTTAAAAGAGATCTTGAAAACAAATTAAGAGCTTTCTTTTCAGCCAGAGGCTATGATGAGATAGAAACTCCTGGAATTGAGTTTTATGATGTCTATGCCGGTTCCAAGGTTTTCACACCACAAGAAACCTTGTTTAAGTTCTGTGATCATAAGGGCAGAATACTATGCCTGCGATATGATGGAACGGTACCGGCAGCAAGACTGGCTGCGACAGTCTGTCGTGATGCTGCTCCGCCTTTGCGCTATTCCTACCTCGGTAATATGTATCGGTTCAATGAAGCAGGAGGCGGCAAGCAACGTGAGTTTACTCAAGGTGGCCTGGAGCTGCTTGGTCTGGATAGCGCCGATGCTGATGGTGAGATCATTGCCGCTGCCATAGGCTCAGCACAAGCGCTAGGCATCCGTGATATACAGGTATCGATCGGTCAGGTCGGTTTCTTCAATGGTCTTGTCGAGAAATGGCAGCTAAACAGCGAGGATGCGGAGCACCTTCAGCACATGATAGACACAAGACAAACAGTGGCGCTTGATGAACTGATCAATAGACTTGGATTAAATGAGGATGACCGCGCAGTTTTGGAGCTGATGACCTCGCATGATGGTAATATTAATGTTATTGACAGGCTGATGGAGCTGGTTGATTATCCAAGATGTTTGCAGGCGCTTGAAAATTTACGTGCTGTATTATCAGTTCTGGACGATTATGAACTAATGTCATATATATCACTTGATCTTGGGATGCTGCAGAGCATTAATTATTATACTGGCATAATTTTCAAAGGCTTTACTTACGGACTTGGTTTTCCCCTGTTTAGTGGCGGCCGCTACAATGGAGCTGTTGCTGCCTTTGGACGCGATATGGCTGCTACTGGCTTCTCTATTGGTATAAATTTCGCGATGGCAGCCTTGCGCAGACAAGGAATGATAGAGCCACGGCTGCGGCCAGCTCTGAGGCTGATCTATGCAAATGGCATGAGGAAAAAGGCTTTGAATATTGCTTCAAAATGGCGTCAGGAAGGCCTTAGAGTTATTTGTCAGAGCGTACTTGACAGTAACCTGAATCAGTTGGAGTTGAATCCTTTTGCCGGTGATATTAATGATGTAGATAAAACTCTCGAATCTGGACAACGGTTTGTAGCGATCATGGGAGAAGACGGAGAGCTTAAGTTCTATAAAATGGGGGGGAAGCAGTAATGAATAAAACTCTTACAATTGCCCTGTCTAAGGGGCGTCTGGCAGAGCAGGCCATAGAGCTGCTGGAGAAGGCCGGCTATAATTGCGAGGCTGCTAAGGAGAAGACGCGTAAGCTTATTCTTGAGGATCCCCGAACTGGCATGCGTTTTATCATGGCCAAGCCGGCGGATGTGCCGACATATGTTGAATATGGGGCAGCTGATATTGGAGTCGTTGGCAAGGATACACTGCTCGAAGAGGGCAGACAGTTATATGAAGTGATCGATCTGGGTTTCGGAGCCTGCCGTATGTGTGTATGTGGACCGAATGAGCTTAAGGGCCGGCTCGATTCTATTGCCAACAAACGCATCGGTACAAAATATCCGCAGATAGCCAGAGAATACTTTGAAATCAAGAAACGCGAAAGCGTCGAGATAATCAAGTTGAATGGTTCGGTTGAGCTGGCTCCGTTGATCGGACTGGCTGATATTATTGTAGACATCGTTGAGAGCGGCAGGACTTTGGAGGAGAATGGTTTGACTGTACTTGAGACCATAGCACCGATAAGTGCACGTATGGTTGTCAATCGGGTCAGCATGAAAATGAAGGCTGACAGTATCAATCCTCTTATTCAGGCGGTCAAACGTCAGCTGCAGGGAGAGTAGACTGTATGAGCAGGTTGTTGAGAATAATTCGTACTGATAGAAATGAGCTTCAGGATATGGTTCGCAAGCTTGGGCTTCGTGGCAAAATGGATCTCAAGCCCGTTATAAGCTCTGTTGAAGAGATTTTGTCTGCAGTCAGAATGGATGGAGATCAGGCCGTTATAGAATTTACGGAAAAATTCGACAAGGTCAGATTGACAGCGCCTCAGCTGCGTGTCAGTGAACGCGAAATCGGCGCGGCTATAGATAGCCTGGATGTTGAGCTTCTAACTGTTATGAGAAAAGCAGCCGATAATATCAGAGCTTTTCACGAGGCTCAGCTGCCACAAGATATCAGGCTGGCGACCGAACACGGCGGGTATACAATGCTGCGCCACAGACCCCTCGATATGGCTGGACTATATGTTCCCGGAGGCAGCGCGCCTCTGCCGTCATCAGTTCTGATGAATGCCATCCCGGCAAAAGCCGCGGGCGTGAGGCGTTTGATCATGTGTACTCCGCCAAAACCGGATGGCAGTGTTGAGCCTGTGATTCTGGCGGCAGCCTCGATCGCAGGTGTTGATGAGATCTATCGGATCGGCGGCGCGCAGGCTATAGCAGCGATGGCTTATGGGACACAGACAATTCCGCTGGTTGATAAAATTTGCGGCCCGGGCAATATCTATGTCAATACCGCCAAGAGACTGGTCTATGGCCAATGTGATATTGATATGTTTGCCGGACCGAGTGAAATACTCGTAATAGCTGATAATAGCGCAGATCCGGCATATGTAGCAGCAGATCTCCTATCTCAGGCTGAGCATGATCCACTGGCCTCCAGTTTGCTTCTGACAACAAGCTCAGAGCTTGCGGAGCAAGTGGCGGCTATTATTGATAATAGCGTGAGAAGTATGCCAAGAAAAGAAATACTGGAAAAATCACTGGAGAACTATGGCGCGGCATTGATCGTGCCGGATCTGGATACCGCGGTAGAATTTGTTAATGAGCTTGCTCCGGAGCATCTTGAGCTCTGTCTTGAGGAGCCTGAGCTCTGGTCTGAGAAGATTAAAAACGCAGGTGCTGTTTTCTTGGGGAATTATAGCCCTGAGCCTTTAGGCGATTATTTCGCAGGGCCGAACCACGTACTGCCGACAAGTGGAACAGCAAGATTTTTCTCGCCTCTGAATACTAATGATTTCATCAAGAAGACAAGCGTCATAAACTATACACGTGACGACTTGGCTGCCTGCTGGCAGGATGTTGCTGCTTTTGCCGACGCTGAGCAATTGTCAGCACATGCTGACGCGATAAGAGTAAGGTTCGGCAAGAATAAATACGGAGGATGAAGCAGATGCCAAATATCGAATCAGAGACGCCGGCAAAACAGAATAACGAGCTAGATGCCTTATCGGCCGCGCGTTTTTGGAATCAAAAAACAGCGTCTTTGACCCCGTATGTGCCAGGAGAGCAACCAAGAGGTGTTAAGCTGATCAAGCTAAATACTAATGAAAATCCTTACCCGCCGGCACCGGAAGTTATACAGGCTCTGAAAAGCTTCGATTATGATAGATTAAGGCTATATCCAGATCCTTCAACTATTGATCTGCGTTCAGAGGTTGCTGCTTACTATGGCCTGGACAAAGAGCAGGTGTTTTCCGGGAATGGATCTGATGAGGTTCTGGCCTTCGCCTTTCAAACCTTTTTCGATGGTAAAGGCCGAGAGGTCATTTCTCCGGATATAAGCTATAGCTTCTATCCGGTCTACGCTAGAATGTATGATCTGAATTATCGCAGGATCCCTCTTGATCAAGATTTCAGGGTGGTAGTTGAAGATTACTGCCAGCCGGCAAAAGACGTTATTCTGGCTAATCCTAACGCTCCGACCGGAACCGCGCTTTCTCTCGATCAGATCGAGCAGATAATTCGCGCTGATTTGCAGAGATTGGTCATTATTGATGAAGCCTACGTTGATTTTGGTGCTGATTCAGCTGTTGCTTTGATTGATAGATACGACAACCTGTTGGTGATTCAAACAGTATCTAAATCGAGATCATTGGCAGGGATGCGTGTTGGCTTCGCTCTAGGTAACCCTAAATTGATCGAAGGGCTTGAACGGACACGTGACAGTATAAATTCCTACACGCTGGACTGTCTGGCTCAAGCTGCTGCTGCTGCGTCTTTTCGCGCAGGTGAATGGTTTGAGAAAACGAGACAGAAGATAATATCCACGCGCGAACGTGTTCTAGTTGAGCTGGAGTCGATGGGTTTCGTTGTTCTGCCATCATCAGCCAATTTTGTTTTCGCTTCACATACTGAGCATGATGCCTCTGCCTTGGCTGCGTCTTTGCGTGCAGCAGGCGTCCTGGTCAGACACTTCAAAATTGATCGTATCGAACAGTTTCTGCGCATAAGCATAGGAACAGATGAAGAGATGAACATATTGATTGACAGCCTTGCAGAAATCTTGGATTATAATAAAGTCCGATAGAATATCCCAAACTGCCGGCTGTGAGCTGCCGGTATGCTTCTGTGCTATGCATATTGGTGTATAGTGCCGCTATGGAGGTAATGATGAGACAGTCGAAATTGAGTCGGAAAACGCAGGAAACACAGATAGATGTTTCAATCAAGCTTGATGGTAATGGGGAATCAGAGGTGTCGACCGGCATAGGTTTTTTGGATCATATGCTAACACTTTTTGCCAAGCATTCGGGCATTGACCTTAAGATACAGTCTGAAGGAGATCTGATCGTCGATGGACATCACACAGCTGAAGATACTGGAATAGTTCTTGGTCAGGTGATCGCACGTGCTCTTGGAGACAAGAAGGGTATAGAGAGATATGGTCATGCCGTCATACCAATGGATGAGGCGCTTCTTGAAGCAGTTGTGGATTTGTCCGGACGTCCCTATATTGTGTTCAATGCTGATTTCAGTGCGCCGTCAGTTGGTGATTTCGATACACAATTGACCGAAGAGTTTTTCCGAGCCTTGGCTTTTAACGCTGGTATCACCTTGCATATCAGCTGCCGTTATGGCAGAAATGATCATCATATAATAGAAGGTATTTTTAAAGCTTTTGCCAGAGCGATGCGGCAGGCAATAAGTATTGATCAGGCTAATTCTGATAAAATTCCAAGTACAAAAGGCGTATTATAAAAACATGTTTTAAGAAGGAGCTTAAGAGGAGGAGAAATATATGCTGCTGAGGGATACATCTTTTATCGACCTGCCGGTTTTTATCAAGGGCAAAGTCAGAGACGTTTATGATCTGGGGGATTCGCTTCTAATTGTAGTAACTGACAGAATCTCAGCCTTTGATGTTGTTTTCGATGAGCTGATACCGGATAAGGGAAAAGTACTGAATAGTATAGCTGCTTTTTGGTTTGATCACACCAAAACAGTAATCGACAATCATGTGATCTCGACAGATCCTTCTGATTATCCGCTGGGTTTATCCAGGTATGCTGAAGAGCTTGCCGGCAGGTCAATGCTGGTTAAGAAGATAGATATGCTTCCGGCGGAGTGCATTGTGCGCGGATATCTTGAGGGATCAGCTCTCAAGGAATATAAGAAGGATGGTACTGTCAGCGGAGTTAAGCTGCCTGATGGTTTGCAGCAGGGTGATCGTTTGCCTGAGCCGATGTTCACGCCTTCGACAAAAGCGGAGAGCGGCCATGATATCAACATTTCTTATGATGAGCTGGTCGATATAGTTGGCGGGGATATGGCCTCTCAGCTAAGAGACAAGAGTTTGGAGCTTTATCGCTATGCTGCCAAATACGCTGAGAGTGTAGGTATTATTTTAGCAGATACAAAATTTGAGTTTGGCATAAGTGATGGCAAATTGATCGTTGCTGATGAAATATTTACCCCTGATTCTTCTCGCTTCTGGGAGAAATCAGAGTGGCAGCCCGGCCGTGCGCAGAAGAGCTTTGACAAACAGTATCTGCGTGAATGGCTGGAAACACTGGATTGGGATAAAAATCCGCCAGCACCTGCACTGCCGCTGGAAATCATTGAGAAGACTGCTGCTAAATACAGAGAGGCTTATGAACGTCTAACAGGCAAGGCAATTAAATGATAGCAATAGTAGATTATGAAATGGGAAATCTAGGCAGTGTAGACAAAGCGCTTAAGTGGCTTGGAGAGGATGCGGTGATAAGCTCTGATCCGGCTGTGATCGATCAGGCGGCGGCAGTCATTCTGCCAGGCGTTGGTGCTATGGAATATGCTGTGGAGCGGCTGGAGACCTTGAAGCTTGATTTGGCTGTGAAACGGGCGGTTGATTCCGGCAGGCCTTTTCTCGGCATCTGCTTGGGGATGCAGCTGATGTTTCAATCAAGCGAGGAAGGAAACGCAAGAGGTTTGGGAATATTGCCTGGTCATGTCAGGAAATTCGACCGGATCCCAGGCCTGAAAATTCCACATATGGGCTGGAATCGTCTGGATGAAGCAAATGATGTTCATCTGGAAGCAGGTGAGTACTACTATTTTGTACATTCGTTTTTTTGCGAGCCGGAGCAAACAGATCTGACTGCTGCTGTAAGCAATCATGGCTGCCGCTTCACTGCCGCGGTTAGACAAGACAATGTTCTTTTGACTCAGTTTCATCCTGAGAAGAGTGGTGATGCCGGGTTGAGACTGCTGCGTTCCTGGCTGGATAAGGAGGTAAATCTATGATTATTTATCCTGCTATTGATCTTCTGGGCGGACGTTGTGTAAGACTGCGCCAGGGTGACTATAATCAGGTTACCGTGTATAACGATGATCCGCTTGATATGGCTTCACAATTCGTGCAGGCGGGAGCTGAATGGATCCATGTAGTTGATTTGGATGCCGCCAGAACCGGCGCACCTGTTCATGCAGAGCTGATAAGAAAGATCAAACGCCAGTTAGGCGTCAAAATTCAGACCGGAGGCGGCATAAGAAACCTGCAGCATCTGACTCTTCTGTTGGAAAAGTATGAAATCGATCGTGCTGTTCTTGGAACCGCCGCTGTTCGCGATCGGGCTTTTACCGAAGAGGCGCTTAAGCTTTTTGGCAAGAATACTGCCATAGGCATAGATGCGCGAAATGGTGAAGTAAGTGTCTCCGGCTGGACAGAGGGAAGTGGTATCAAGGCTTCTGATCTGGCTTGCAGAATGGTGGAGGCTGGTGCTGGAACTATTATCTACACAGATATTTCCAGAGATGGCATGCTGACAGGCCCGGCGATCGAGAAAACACAGGAGCTGGTTCAGCTTACCGGCATAGATATAATTGCCAGTGGCGGCATAGGCAGCTTCAACGACATTAAATCAGTAGAAGGCACCGGTGCTGCCGGTGTGATCGTCGGTAAGGCGATATATGAAGG
>CAZHQX010000069.1:0-7618 GCA_964534195.1 uncultured Oscillospiraceae bacterium | reverse complement strand
CCATGCCGCCAGAACACTGTCCGACCGGCTTCTTGAGGAAATCGCTGACATTGCTGCGCCAGGCGGCTTCTTCTATCGCGGCCTTGAGCCTGGCTCCGCGCAAGCCTCTTACTGCCCCCCAGAATTCAAGATTACGATAAACACTAAGGCGCTCCGAAAGCGCGATCGCCTGTGGCACATAACCGATCATGCTGCGATATTCTGTCTGCTGATCAATGCCAATGCCCTGGAGGCTGATTTGACCGCTGTCCGGCTCCAGTACTGAGGCAATGATATTTATCAGTGTGGTTTTACCGGCGCCGTTGGCGCCGCTGATGCCAAGAATAGTGGAGGGGTCAGCCTCGAAGCTGACCCCTGATAAAACTGTTTCCTGTTTATATGCTTTGTGGATATCATTTACGATTAGCATCTGGTTACCATTCCATGTTCTAAAATGTGCCCAGTCTTCAATTTAGCCATTGTCCTCCAGGTCTTCCCATTCGCCCCAGTCCTCCAGGTCTTCCCATTCGCCCCAGTCTTCCAGGTCTTCCCATTCGCCCCAGTCTTCCCAGTCACCGTTATCCTCATATTCTTCCCAGTCACCAGTATCTTCCCAGTCTTCATAGTCATCTTCATAGCCGCCATAAAACAGTCCGGCCAGCATATCTTCCGATAAGCCCATAGAGGTCATGACACCTTCGAGGTTTACCATTACATCCTCTGTCATCAGACCCTGAAGCGCTGTTTCATCTGACATTCTGATCTGAGGTACATCAGATAAGGTTGGAATAGAAACGCTCTTGGAATCAATCATTTGATAGCCGACTGTAATATTACCGAACTCGGTGGCGCCCATACTGATCTCATAGCGATCATCGTCATAGCTGCCAGTCCACTCAAATGTTGGCATCGCCGTTCCTGCCGCCTGATTTGATACAGAGATCGAGGCACTGCCTGTATACCAGGTCTCTTCTCCCATATCGAAGCTCTCAAAATCACTGAAATCAGCAGACATTATTTCCATGCCTTCAGACTCCATATACATGATGCCTGTTTTCTTCTCGTCATCCTTCTCGTATTCAGCCAGCATCGAGGTTTCCGAGCCAGTATCATCCTTGATTATGAAGCCATAGGCATAGTTGCCATCCTGCTCGATCTCATCGAAGAACTGAAGATCAAGAATATCAACTTCATATTCGTCAGTCATGATTATATGGCGCGCTTTGATATTGTCTTTTTTATCAACATAGACGACCTGAGTAATACCGACATTCTCCAGATCCTCGTCTGTATCCGCGATATCCTCAAGCATTAGATCAAGCTGCTCCTGCCATTCCTCCTCAGTTGGGAAGGAATCCATATCCTCTGCGGCCTGATAGATCTCAGAGAATTGATAAAATAGATCGTAGAAGTTGGGATCGTCTCTCAGCAACTCCAGAATTTCGGTCATCATCTTCTGAAGATTCTCTCCTGTTGTCTTCATTGTATAAGTATCGTAGACCGTTTCAACTGAACCAACTGTAAGATCGACCTTCTTCTCAAACTCAACCTCGTCAATATACTTAAGTGTTATATCAACCAGCTCATTAAGTGATTTCTCAAGATCCTTCTTACTCATGTCGATACCGAGCGAGGCAAGCTGACCAACTGTAGACAGAGTACCGAAATCAACTTCAGTATCAGGACCCATAACTTCATTAAATTCCTGCTCGCTCGCGACCAGATAAGAGCTCAGAATCTGAGGCAGACCCAGAACCATTTGATCATCATCCTTGAGAGCCTCAAAAGTAAGCACTGTTTCCTCACCTACAAGAAAATCCAGCTTGTTATACATCTTGTCAGTCGAATCAGAGTCATACATATAAGTCGTCTGCAAATTAATATTTTCCAGCGTCGTTTCAAGTGTCGGATCCAGTCCGAACGCGGCTCCGTTTACGTCGAAATCAAGATCAATAACACGACCGCCAGAAGTCTGACTGGCCGTGTCTTTTACCAGTGCTTCTACCAAATCAGCAGTATATTGCTGCATCTGCTTGGTTTCAACACCAACATATGACTTCTTGGCTCCTAGAACCATGCGCTTGATATCTCTGCCGGCAAAAATCCAGGCAACGGCGCCAACCGCGATGACAAGCACCAGAATAACGACCGCGACAAGCAGACCTTTTTTGCCCTTCTTCTTAGGTGCAGGCGGTATATTTCCCGGAGCGCCATAGTACGGCTGGCCAGGCTGGGCATAAGCTGGCTGACCATAGGCCGGCTGGCCGGGCTGGTTGTATCCTTGTTGACCATATTGTGATTGTGCAGGCTGAGCGTATCCCTGCTGACCATACTGTGGTGCTGCCGGCGGCGTATATCCCTGGGCTCGCGGGGCAGCCTGTCCGGCACCGTAGGCAGCGGCCGTCCCGGTAATAGCTCCAGCCGCCGGTCCTGCTGCCGCAGCAGGTGTGGTCCTTTGTTTCAAATTTTTACCACAGCCGGTGCAGAACACAGTGTCTGGATTAGCTTTTTTACCGCATTGCGGACAGAATATCGCTTGTGGCGCAGCAGGCGGCGCGACCGGTGCTGCAACTGGCTTAGGCGGCTCTACGGGAGCTGCCGGCATTTCCGGCTCAGTCGACTCTGTCTCAGGAATATCCGGCTGCTCGTCAGCGAGCGAAGAGCTGCCGGCTGCAGAGGGCGAAAGCTCAGGCTTCTCGCTAAGAGCCGGTGCTTCCGGTATTTCAGGTGCCGCTTCTGGAACCGAGGGTGCCTCCGGAGCATCCGGTACATCGGGGATATCGGGAAGATCAGGTGATATAACACCCTCCGCTGATTCAATAGTATTATTCTCCGGAGCCGATTCATCAAAATTTGAAACTGCCGGCTCAGGCAGACTCTGCATCCTATTGCCGCAATTAGCACAGAATACTGAATTTTCAGGCATATCACTGCCGCACTTATCGCACCTCATGTTGTTGCCTCCTTATGATGCTGGTCCAGCCATAAGACCAGACCTCTGTAAACCTTCCTACCAGGTGTATAATCATTATACAAGCTGATATCTGTCTTATCAATTCGAATATGACAAACATTGACTAATCGGCCCTGTTTCTGGCAATATTCTTGTATAAAAGTACTCTTAGCGAGGAGATAATAATGACTTGGGCATCAAATGAGGGTAGGGTAACTAAGCTTGCTGCGTTGCTATTCTGGACCGTTACGCTGTCGACAGCGATAGGTGCCTGTATTCTTCTTAGCAGCGGACAACGCTTCGAAGGTTGGGTCGGTATTGCCGCTCTGTTTGTTTTTATATCCATTCAAATCATACTGCCAAGAGCTGCCGGCATGTCAAATCCCGCTGGTATGCGTATCATGATCTCTCTGCTGATGCTTATCAGTCTGACGATCGGAAGATACTTCTCGCTCTACAAGCGAATAGAACACTTCGACAAAATTCAGCATGTCCTCTACGGTATTGTGATCAGCCTGATTGCTGTTGTCATCCTCTATCGTCTGATTCCCATCCATGCACGCAGTCAGTCCGAGCTTCATCCTGCCGCTATTGGTATTTTTTCGATTGGAACAACAATGGTTATTCTATTCATTTGGGAGCTGTTTGAATACATCTGCGACCGTCAATTTGGCAGCGATATGCAGGATTGGCAGGCAGGGGGCATCAGCGGACTCACAGACACGATGCTCGATCTGGCAGTCGGTTTTTCAGGTGCTGTATTTGCATCTGCGATCATCATGATAGTCTACAGCCGTAACAGAAAAAGCTTCTTTGACCGCTTCCTGGCCGGCTTTTTCCCACTGGTTAAAGAAGAAGACAGCATACTTAAGGATGGCAGAGAAGAGGCGATTTCGGAGTGAACACTAAAACATCTCAACAACCAGACAATATACTGGCAAAAGACGAGAATTCAGTCGCAATAGCCAAGAGCTTCGACCTTCTAGATCTATTAGTATTTCTAATAGGCGTATCAATATACATTTTCGCAGCACGTGTCTGGCAGCCGACATACATGGTCAAATCGGCAGTAAAAGCTCTGGCTTTTGTTGTCATGCCCTTGGTCTCATCATATCTGCTGCGCCAGGACCTCTCCTGGCTGAG
Organism: uncultured Oscillospiraceae bacterium; assembly: GCA_964534195.1. GTDB lineage: Bacteria > Bacillota > Clostridia > Saccharofermentanales > UBA5734 > JAAYFZ01. The sequence goes on along the minus strand of CAZHQX010000069.1, from coordinate 3,543 downwards.
ACTGCGTATGGACTGGACTGAAGCGAAGAAGTATCTGATCCGGGTCATACTGATCGCCGCTGCCTGTATCACTTTTCTGCTTCTGATTTCTGGCACGTTGAATGAGTTTTTTAATGTAGCAAGCATCATCAGCGAGGTTAAGAGCAGAACAAACGCGTCAAAGCAGCTGGTTCTTGCGTCACTGGTTTACATTTCAGTCGTCAACTCGCTTATGGAGGAAATATATTTCCGCGGCTTCCTGCTTGTAAGGCTTGAGGGAAGGTATGGATTCAGACCGGCCTCCTGGATCTCAGCCCTGTTATTCGCCGCTTATCATCTGATAACCTTCCGCAGCTGGTTCAGCCCGCCTCTGTTATTACTTGTTCTATCGGCGCTGACATTCGCAGGTCTTGTTCTGAATCACATCACCAATCGATACAAAAGTCTGCTGCCGGTCTGGCTTATTCATGCACTGATGAATATCACAATTTTTTCGGTCATACTGCCATACATTTAAAAATCAGTAGGTTTTTCTTCTCAATAAGCCCGGACATACGAATAATATGCAGTTTTCACTTCCTAATTATGCAAAAACGCTCGTACTGCACCGCTTTACTATGGTAAAATAGCGGGGATCGTTTTTCATTTTAGGAGGGCTCAAGTATGACACAACAACAGATCTGGATACTGATCGCCATGCTGGTTTATCTGGCACTGGTTATCGCAATCGGATTGCTCTATTCACGGCGCAATAAGAAGTCTGAGGATTTCTTCCTGGGCGGACGCAGCCTCGGACCGTGGGTAACAGCGATGAGCGCTGAAGCCTCAGATATGAGCAGCTGGCTGCTGATGGGGCTGCCAGGACTTGCCTATATTTCAGGTGTGGGCGAAGCAGCCTGGACCGCGATCGGTCTGGCAATCGGCACATATCTCAACTGGAGAATAGTATCCAGGAGACTGCGCCGCTATAGTCAGATCGCTGACAATTCCTTCACGCTGCCGGACTTCTTCAGCAACAGATTCCATGATAAGAAGCGCATACTTATGATAATATCCGCTATCTTCATTCTGATTTTCTTCACAGTTTATACCGCCTCCGGCTTCGTCGCCGCAGGTAAGCTGTTTGAGAGTATTTTCGGTTTCGATTATGTTGTAATGATGATCGTGAGCGCAGCCGTCATAGTTATATACACCACTCTGGGCGGCTTCCTGGCTGAGAGCACAACTGACTTCATCCAGGGCATACTGATGTCGATTTCTCTGGTGGTCATCCTGGTCGGTGGTACTATCTATGCCGGAGGTCTTGACGCGGTTATCGATAACGCACGCACCATGCCAGGCTTCCTGGATCTCTTCGGTGTTCATAACGCTGAAACCGGCCTGAGAGTTGCCTATGGACCACTGCAGGTAGTATCCGCACTTGCCTGGGGCCTTGGTTATTTCGGTATGCCCCATGTACTCCTGCGTTTCATGGCCATCAAGGACGCAAGTATGCTTAAAAAATCAAGAGCTATCGCTGTTGTCTGGGTCGTTATCTCACTGGCCGCCGCTGTTCTGATCGGTATAGTCGGCGCTGCCGTCTTCCCGGGTGAACTCACCGGAGCTGACAGTGAGCGCGTGTTCATACTAATGAGTGAGAAGCTGCTGACGCCTGTACTGGCCGGTATCATTCTCTCAGGCATCCTGGCCGCCACTATGAGCACCTCAGACTCACAGCTGCTGATGACCTCATCGTCTATATCTCAAAACCTGTTCAAAGGCGTGCTCAAGAAGGACGCGAGCGAGAAGCAGGTTCTCTGGGTATCCCGACTGGTCATAATCGCAGTCGCGATAGCCGCGGCACTGATGGCTGTTAATCCCTCAGGCACCATCTTCAAAATCGTATCTCATGCCTGGGCCGGTTTCGGCGCGACCTTCGGTCCTCTGATGCTGCTGTCGCTTTTCTGGAAACGCACAACCTTCAAGGGAGCTCTGGCAGGCATGCTGGGCGGTGGTATATCAGCGCTGGTCTGGCCTGAGCTGTTGTACCCACTTGGCGGAGTGTTCGCTGTATATGAGCTGCTGCCGGCCTTTATCATCTCATTCATTCTAATCATTGTAGTCAGCCTGCTCGACAAGCAGCCATCCGCTGAGATCGAAGCAGAATTCGAGCAAGCCAAGGCAAACGCTGATATCATCTAAGATTTAATTACACTCGCCTGATTGCGAATTTGTCTGATTCGTTATATCTTAATATGTAGCATAACCATATGGGTCTGAATTTAATTCAGGCCCATATTTTTGGGGGATATACAAATGGATTTAATCACTGAGGCAAAATTAGTATCCGATTATCTGGTCAATACAGAAGCGATCGATCATGATAATCCCAAAATCAGATTCGTTGCCAAATGGCTGCTGGACAATATGATGTTAAAAGTTAACGAAAGACCGGAGGAGCTGCGTTGGCCCGATCCGGAAATCGAACTGGCATCTATGACATATGAGTTTGTCCGCGACCGCATCAGCCACTCAGCCGATATCAATAGCGGCAATATTTACTGGCGCGCCTCTGATGTCCTCGACAAGAGAGAGGGACTCTGCTATGGCAAATCACATCTGCTGGCCGCACTGCTTCGTGCCAACGGCATACCGACAGCACTCTGCTATCAGTACCTGCGCCTTGATGAGAATGATGAATCTATGGAGTCACCCCTGATCATTCACGGTCTGAACGCGGTTTATTTTCAGTCACTTGGCAGCTGGATCAGACTCGACGCCCGCGGCAACAAGGAAGGTGTTAAAGCTGAATTCTCGATCGATGAAGAGAAGCTGGCTTTTCCCGTTAAGCCTGGTTTAGGCGAAACCGATCTGCCGCTGCTGATGGTCTCTACAGATCGGGCAGTAATGCTGAAGCTGAAAAAGTACGAGCATCTGCCAGAGCTGATGCAGGATCTGCCAACCAGAATCGCGGGAGCAAGCGCTATCTAATTGTTAGGACTTGCCATACTCGCAGAATTGTATTCAAATCAACTCAAGTACTATCAGCCGATCGCTTGAGTTGATTTTTTATTGTCTCGAGTAGTTTGATATCCGCCGGAAGCCAAACAACCTCATCCAGCTCAGTTACACGCAACCATCTCGCTGACTCTGCCTCTTTGAGAGATATTTCACCGGCACTAATGCTGCACCAGAAACAGTCCATCGATAAATGAAAATGCGGATAGTCATACTCAACAGTGTCAATTAAACCACCTACGGAAATGTCGATATCAAGCTCTTCCTTTATCTCCCTTATCAACGCCTCCTGAGGGGTCTCCTCCTGTTCGATTTTCCCACCGGGAAACTCCCATAAGCCTTTGAATTCGCCATAGCCTCGCGCTGTCGCGAAAATTCTATCATCCTGGAATATGACAGCCGCTGCGACCCTGATTATTTTCATACTATTCATTACACCTCAATTACTAAGCCCGAAATCATACTGCAGATAGTCTGGCAAAGCATTTTCAAGCGGGATATCAAACAAATAGGTGATTCCTGGTCTACCGGTTGATTTATCAAGCTTTTCCTGCCTGCGCGGGTTCG